>CAYVRY010000115.1:0-6545 GCA_964452895.1 uncultured Halobacteriales archaeon | reverse complement strand
GTGGCCTGCATGTGCGCATACAGGATCGTCGAACCCACGAACTTGAAACCCCGTTTCTTCATGTCTTTGCTCCACCGGTCCGATTCCGGGCTCGTGGCGGGGATCCGGCCGAGGTCCCGGTGCCGGTTCTGGATCGGCTTGCCGTCCACGAATCCCCACATGTAGGCGTCGAAGCTGCCGAACTCGTCCTGCACCTCAAGGAACCGGTGGGCGTTGTTCACGGCCGCCTCGAGTTTCATCTTGTTGCGGATGATCCCGGCATCCCGCATGAGCCGTCCGATGCTGCGCTTGTTGTATCGCGATACCGTTTCCGGGTCGAACCCGCCGAAGGCCTTGCGGAAGTTTTCGCGTTTGTGGAGGATCGTGCGCCAGGACAGGCCCGCCTGCATCCCTTCAAGCACGAGGAACTCGAAGATCGCGGGGTCGTGATGAAGCGGCACGCCCCATTCCTTGTCGTGGTAGGCGATCATCAGCGGGTCGTCGCCGGGCCAGTCGCATCGTCGTCGCGGACCCGCCATGTTCACCAGCCCGTGTACGCAGGAGGCCGCCCGGTCAGCTTGGGGTCACTCGTCGAGATCCCCTCCGGCCAATACGAAGTGCGCCAGCAGGGCCTCGATCTGGATGCGTTCGTTGGAGCCTTCCACAAGGCGGAACTCCGCTTCCCCGACCCGGTCGACGAGCCGCACCTTCACGGCATCGGTCACCCCCAGGTCGAACACGCTGCGGTGGATCTGCCGGATCACGTCCTCCCCGGAAAGGCCGTAGGTCACAAGCAGGTCCTCCAGGCGGTTGCGCGCCGCCATGAAGTCCCCTTTGAGCGCAGTCGTAATGAGCTCCCGGATCTCTTCGGGACGCGCCGTGGACGTGGTCTGATAGACGGCGTCCGCGTCGATCTCTTCCCCGAGGCTGGCGGCCACTTGCAACGCGTTGGTGACCCGGCGCATGTCCCCACGGGCGACGTAGACGATCGCTTCGAGCCCTTGTTTGGTGACCTTGAGTTTCTCGGTCTTCGCCAGGCGCCGCACGTATTCCTTGACGTCTTCGGCCTTCAACGGGCGGAACCGGAAGACGGCGCATCGGGACTGGATCGGTTCGATGATCTTTGAGGAGTAGTTGCAGGAGAGGATGAAGCGGCACGTCTGGGTATAGCGTTCCATGGTACGCCGCAAGGCGGCCTGTGCATCGTCCGTGAGCGCGTCGGCTTCGTCAAGGAAGATCACCTTGAAGTCGGCGTCCCCCATGGGGCGGGTGCGGGCGTAGTCCTTGATCTGTTTGCGCACGACACCGATGCCCCGCTCGTCGGAGGCGTTCAGTTCGTAGAAGTTCATGCGCCAGTCGTCCCCGAACAGGTCCCGGGCGAGCGCCATGGCGCTGGTGGTCTTGCCGGTGCCGGGGGGCCCGGCGAACAGCAGATGAGGGAGATTGCCGCTTTTCACATAGGATTGCAGGCGCGAGACGACCTCTTGTTGCCCGACGATGTCGCCGAGCGTTCGGGGTCGGTACTGCTCCACCCAGACCTGACGCATGAAGCGGCGCGAGCCGGCGGGCGGCTATCAACTTATTGGGGGCAGGGACCGGCGGAAATGCACGCCGAAGGGATACCGTCTTGGAAAAAGACTTAACAAAGGTCGCAACAGGGGCCCCCATGGACCGGGACCTCTCCTCGAACGGTTCTTTTGCCGCCGAGCGGGAACGCCTCGTGACGTCGCTGGCCGAGCGCCGGGAGGACCTGGGCCAACGGGTATTGGAGGCCATCGCCCGCGTGCCGCGGCATATTTTCGTACCCCCGAAGCTGCGCACGATGGCCTATGACGACCGGGCGCTGCCCATCGGGAGCGGTCAGACGATCTCGGCGCCGCACATGGTGGCGATCATGGCTCGGGTCTTGGACCCGCGACCCGGCGACAAGGTGTTCGAAGTGGGCACCGGCTCGGGGTACCATGCGGCGGTGCTTGCCGAGATGGTGGCTCCCGACGGCCAGGTGACCAGCGTGGAGTACGTCCCTGAACTCGCGGACAAGGCGCGCGACGTGCTCACCAAGGCGGGGTACGCCGATGCGGTCCGGGTGTTCGCGGGGGACGGCGGCAAAGGGGACCCCGATGAGGCGCCGTTCCAACGGATCTCCATTGCCGCGGCGACGCCGAGGGTGCCGGAGCCGTTGTTGCAGCAGCTGGACATCGGAGGTGTCTTGGTCGCGCCCGTGGGGCAGCATGAAGCCGTTTTGACGCGCATCGAACGGACTCCGGAGGGTTACACGACCACGGAGCATGGCCTGTGCGTGTTCGTTCCCCTTACAGGGGCGCACGCGCAGGGGTGAGCCTGGTGAATCACATGAGAGGGCCCAACGGGCCACTGAGCGCGCTCAATTCGATGCGGTACCCGAGCAGGACCTCGTGTTCATCCGGCGATGTGATGGGCTCTGTATTCTTGATGGTCCAGCCGTAGTCCTGTATGGCCGTCTCCAGTTTGCGCTCGATCGCGCCTTCACTGTACAAGTGACGGTCGTCCGGGTCATAGAGGGCGGTCGGATATCCGACATAATATTCGGAGGTCGACAACGAAGTGACCGCGACATGGAACGCCTCCCCTTCCCGGGGTCCATAATCTCCATCACTGGATTCGTACGTAGAATCGGCGTTGTGCCCACCCCCGAAGGCGATGAAGAACACCATGAAGCCCCCGGCCGCCACGACGAGCAGCCCCGCACAGAACCGGACCGTGCTGCGGCGGCCCTCCGGGGTGTTCACGAAATTGTAGGTGCGCAGAAGATCCGTCACGGACCGCATTCGGTTTTTTATCGGCGCACATCCTATTAAAAGGCCACGGCCCGTCCCGATGGGCCCAGGAGGCCTGCCCAGGGGGCCAAGGAGGGGGGCGCCCCCTTTTCCGGCCGATGGGCCCCGGCGGGTCTCGAGGGTCGTGCCGCCGCCTTCCCTTGGGAGAAAGGCTCCTGTGGATTCTTGGCGAATGGCGGTATTGCTAAGGAGAAAAACCGGGGACCGTTCCGCCGTTAAAAGGGGGAAGACCCCCCGCTGAACAGCCAATCGTCAAGAAAACATATATAACCCAGAGGGACTCGTCCAACTTGGTCGCCCTGGCCAGTGATCAATTATGGGTCGCATACTTCAGATACTGATACCGATAGTCCTTCTCACCGCCGCCGTTGCGGGGTGCATTGGGGGAGACGACGAGCCGTCCAACAACATGCCGGATCCCGGCGATGACAATGGCGACGGCAACCAGACCGCGGACAACCAGACAGGGGACCCGCCCCCGTTGCCGGTTCCGAAGGTCGGCGTGAAGATGGCGTTCGTGGGGAACGATTCCCAGGACCCGCCCTTCATCGCGCCGCAGGGTTCGGAGCTCGAGTTCTTCCTGGATGGAAGCGAAAGCACGATTGAGAACGGGACCATCGACCGCTATGCCTGGTCCGTGTTGCGACCGCGCGGCGGCGAGGAGCAAGGGACCTCCGATGGGGACGAGCCAACCTTCTCGTTCATTGTGAACTCCACGGACTCCCAGACGGACTACGGGGTCTACACGGCCACGCTGCGGGCGATGTCGGACCAGGGTCAATTGGGCGAGGTCACGACCCAGTTCGCGTTGTCATACTCGAACACGTTCACCAAGGACAACATCATGGTCGGGCCGAGTCCGACGGGCTGCGATTCTCCTAATCAAGAACCGGACGGGAGTGATGTCGGCGGCAGCGGAGTCTCGCACGGTACCTACCGGACCCATTCGGTGACCGTGAGTGAGAACGCCACGAGCCTCAACATGACGTTGGAGTTCGAAAGTGACGACCCGACGGCGAACGTCAAGCTCTATCTCTTCGGTCCGGAGGGAGACAAGGAGGACTGCGGTGACGCGATCGCTGAAGGGGACGCCGGCGAAAGCCCAGTCACCCTGGAGGCATCCGAGTTGGCCGGGCCGGGATCGTACTCGATCCGGGTCCAACTGGTCGGCTTTTTCCTTGGGGCCTACACCATGGACGGGACCGTGCTCTACGAGGTCCCCGGTGATGCTGGCGACGAGGGTGACGACGGCGGCGACGAATAGGACCCGGACCTGCGACCCGGTCCAAGACAGATCTTTTCCCTCTCTTTCTCTTTGTTTTCTCCCTCGTTTTTTGTTGCGGCTCAAGCGACCATGAGGGTCGCCCCGCTCCGGCTCATTCGCTGGCAAGGTAGCCGCAACTGCATTTCAGGACCCCGCCGCGGGCGGTAAGATGCGCACCGCAACGGGGGCAGCGGGCCGTTGCGGCGAACCGTTCCAACCACGCCGCGGCGAGTTCGGGTTCATCCCGGTTTTCCTGCAGTTGTTTGTAGAGGCGCTCTTGTTCTTCGGTCTCCACGAGGCTGGCGATCGATGGCCCTGACGTTTTGCCCGTGGGGCTTTCCTCGGTCGTTTCCCCAGGTGCGCCTTTTTTCCGTCGGCGGTGATGACGATGTTCCAGTTCGGGCAGGTGCGCGTAACGGGCCAGGATGAACGCGAAGAGGGCCCCCGCGAGCAGGCCTCCGACGTGCGCGTAATGGGCGACGTTGGGGGAGGGGGAGAGGACGATCCGGACCACTTCCACGACGGTGTATATGGTGGCGGCGATGTAGACCGGGACGTTCGGGATGATCAGGATGAAGAAGAAAAAGACCCGGTCGCGCGGGTAGAGCGTGGCGTAGGCGCCCATGACCCCGAAGACGGCGCCACTGGCGCCCACGAGGGGGACCGCGGAGTTGATCTGCGTGAGCGAGAAGAGGAGGGTGCCGAGGATCCCGGAGACTCCGAAGACCGCCAGGAAGCGCCCCCGCCCTATGCGTTCTTCCAGCCCCACGCCCATGATGATGAAGATCACGAGGTTCATGAGCAGATGGAGCGGGTCGGCGTGGAGGAACATCGAGCTCACGAGCGTGTACCAGTGCGGCCATGCAGCCACATCCAGGTAGACAGGCCGCCAGGCCAGGTCGGCGAGCAGGGGGGAGCCGGAGAGGGTGAGCCGGTCCACTCCAGTGACCAAGCTGACCACGAAGAGTGCGGCCATGGCCACCGTGATGGCAAGGAGGATCGACCATCCGCGCAGCCAGCCGATCCCGATGATCACGGGGATGGAGATCAACGAGACGATGCTGATCCATTCCATTCGCAGCTGGACCCACCCCGCCGGTCGTTTATAGTCGGTCCGGCGGGGGCGGGTCCATGCGGGGGGTTCCCTTCATGGCTGTATGAGCAGGCTGCCGTGCATATTGGGATGCAGGGTGCAGTAGTAGGCGAGCACGGCGGAACCATCCGGGAGGAAATCCACCGATTCGCACTCCTCCGACTCCTCGTCCGGGGTCCCGAGGGATGTGGTGGCGACGACGGACCCGTCCTGGATGTCGAAGCGGACCGGCGGAGCGTCGTCGTTCGGCGTGGCGACGGCCGAGAAGCAGCTCTCCGGGGTCTGCAGTGGCGATTGGGACTGGATGTGGGTGATGTCCAGGCTGCCCCACACCACCTGGGCGCCGCTTGCGATCTGCGTGACCGGGGCGATGTAGCCGCCGCCCCAGGATTCAACGTGGCAGGAGTCCGTGCAGGCGGTGGGAGGGGTGGGTGAGGTGGCCGTGGCGACCGCGGCCGTGATGGCCAGGAGGGCGGCACAGATGAGGAGAGTCCGGATCATCAAGGTCTCTCCTACACCACCAGGTCCAGGTCGGCGCCCAGCGCGGGCCACACGGCGTTGTTCGGGTCGCTGCCGAGGCCGACCCAGTTGAAGGGGGGCCCCACGTAGCGGTCGACGCCGCCCGCGTCGAGGTAGATGCCGACGGGTTCGGTGTGGCTCCAGAGGCCTTCGCCGCGACCTGCGACGTCCGACCCGGCGGCGCCGTGCGCCTCCATGACGTGGTCGTCGGCGCCCGCGAAGTCGACGAAGAGGCCGAAGCCGCCGATGATGCCGCCGAAGCCCTCGTTCATGGTGAACGCCCGTTTGTCACTGATCGTATCGCCGTAATAACTGTCGTCCCCGAGCAGATCGATGAAGTAGCCCTGGCCGCCGAGGCTGGCGGTACCGAACGCACAGTTCAGCAGGGGATTGATCGTTGCGGAGTAGGCCTCCTCGATGGCGCTGTAGACGTCGTCGCCGCCATCCTCGTACATGATGCCGACGCCGCCGAAGGCGCCGAAGCCTTGGGCGTAATAGTCGGTGCTGTGGCTGTAGAGGTAGGTGTCGTACAGGTCGTTGCCGAGACCGGTGTCGCTCATGATGCCCACGCCGCCCCAGAAGCCCACGCCCTGGTTGTACATGCCGAGGAAGTTGTTGCCGGACGTGCCGCCGAGTCCGTAGCCGACCCAGCCGTCCGTGCCGGCCACGTCGCTTGCGATGCCCAGCCCGCCGGCTGCGCCGAAGCCCTGGGCGAAGGCCCATTGGCCGCGGCCGTTGTGGGATTGGATGTCGAACTGGTACCAGTCGTCGCCGAGCCCATCAAGAAGGAGGCCGTAGCCGCCGAAGCCGTACCCTTGGCCGCCGCCGTCGAAGTAGGTGGTGATGAAGGGGCCGACGGTCCGTTTCATGAGTG
>CAYVRY010000114.1:1958-6602 GCA_964452895.1 uncultured Halobacteriales archaeon | reverse complement strand
GTCTGCCGCGCAACGTGCGGGAGACCGCCGCGATGGTCTACCGGAAGGCGGTCACGAAGAACCTGATCCGGGGACGCTCCATCGAAGGCGTCGCCGCGGCGAGTCTCTACGCCGCCTGCCGACAATGCGACGTCCCGCGGACCCTCGACGAGATCGCCGACGCCTCCCGGGTCTCCCGCAAGGAGATCGGACGGACCTACCGGTTCATCGCCCGGGAACTGCAGCTGAAACTGATGCCCACCGCCCCGGTGGACTACATCCCTCGCTTCTGCAGTGAACTGAAACTCTCCGGCGACGTCCAGGCGAAGACCATCGAGATCCTCAAGCAGGCCGCCGACAAGGAGCTCACCTCCGGCCGGGGACCCACCGGGGTCGCCGCCGCCGCGATCTACATCGCGAGCATCCTCAGCGGCGAACGCCGGACCCAGCGCGAAGTCGCCGAGGTCGCCGGGGTCACCGAAGTGACGATCCGGAACCGGTACAAGGAACTCGCCGAGCGGTTGGACATCGATATCGTGCTGTGAGGGTCACATGGTGACCGTCGACATCTCCAGTGAAGATGACGCGTGGATCAGCGCGGCCCATGCACGTGCCCAAGAGCACGACACCCACTGGGCCACCCATGGCGCGGAAGTGACAAGAAAACACGGTGGGGAATGGGTCGCGTTCCGCGGCAGCCAGATTGTGGCCCACTCCAAAGATCCAGACGAACTGGAGCGACAGCTCGAACGGCCCGACATCGACCGATCTTCCCTTCTCATCCGTTTCATCCCACCCCCCGATCGGGACTTCGCCTTCTAGGAAATGCCTTGAATCCCGCCCACCGGGAACGTATAAGTACCCGGGGACATAATCGTCCCCTGCCCATGTCCTCAGCCACCCGCCCCGTTCCGAACGTGACCCTGGCTCTGGTCGACCGCGTCGAAAGGATTCTTCGAGAGACCCAATCGCCTTGGAGTCGAAGGGCCCTGCTTCGCCGCCTCGCGGAAGAAGGCCACGCGACGACGCGGCCCCGCCTGAACGCAGCCCTCGCCCATCTCGAAAGGCACCACGTTGTCCATGACGCAGGACCCGAGGGCATTGTATGGCTCGGCGCCCCCAGCCTTCGTGCACTGGAGCGACTCGCCAGAGCCAAGGATCTTTAGCGCATGCCTGGGGAACTGCCCGGGTTCCGGGCTTCATCGGTACGCGCCGATGAACCGGCTGCGCGCTGGAAAGCGAACCTGGACCCTTCGAAAAAAGAAGACCGGATGCTGAAGAAGGCCTACGAACGCACAATCGCCCAGATCCGCGAGAACTTCCTCCATGGCGAAGTGGTGCCAGTCCCCAAAGACCCGAGATTTGATGATCTGACGAACCTTCGTTGTGAGGATCTAGCAGGGTTTCGGCGGATGCTCTATACCGTGATCCGAACACAGGAAGGCGTCCACGTGCTCGTGGTCGACATCGTCACTCACAAAGAATACGACCGCCTCTTCGGGATCCGGAAACGCTGATATCTCCTCGACAGGGCAGTAAGCGCGAGAATCCAAGTCTCCCGTTCTCGCCGTCATCCCACCGCATCGGGTGTGACCCGCCGGGCGATCTCCCGGTCCAACCAGTCATTCAAGAGGAGCCGGTCTTGTACGATGTCGACTCGCACATCGTCCACCCCATCGATCGCTTCGAACGCTTCTCGAGTGCGGGTGACCTCATACGGGTTGGCGACCATGCGTGAGACCACCGCGTTGTCCTGTCCGTATCCCTTGAAAACGACGTCATCCCATTCCTCAACGTGCCGTGCAAGCGCCCCCTGGGCGCGTGCGGTCCTGCATTCGGCCCGGGCCTCGATGGAGAAACGGCCGTCCAAGACCCGAAAGTCCACGTCCACCCCCAAGAACAGGGCCCGCCCCTCCACAAGTCGTTGATGACGTCGCCGCACCGTCCGCTCGGAGACCGCCAGACGCCTTGCGAGTTCCGGGTAGGGGACGCGGGGGCCGGCACGAAGCGCCTGCACGAGCCGCCAATCGTCGGTGGAGGCCTGAAAGTCCATGGGCGGCAACCCGACGAGCGTTGTCGCCCGGACCGGTGCATCCGCAAGCGCCTGCACAAGCCGCCCTATTCGTTCCAATCCGTCTCCCAACGGGACGTAGAACACCCCAGTGAGCCCGTCCGGCAGATAATCGAACACCAGGCGCGCGCCGTCGAGCATCCGGATCTTTTCGATGACCTGGGCCTTGCGCCGGGCCGGGACGTCGCATTCCACCCGCCCCAACTGCATCCCCAACAACTTGGGATGGACGAACACGTCCAGATCCCGGATCACCCCCGAATCCCGTAACCGGGTGAACCGGCTGCGCACCGTATCCTCCTTCACCCCGAGCGCGCGCCCCGCCTCGGCGAAGGAGGCCCGCACGTCCCACTGCAGATTGCCCGGTGCCAGAAAAAACCGGAGCAGGTCCAAATCGAGTTTGTCCAATTCCTCCACCCTCTTCCGGGATACCGGAAGGACCGGCTGTTAATCGTTCCGGTTTTCCGAAGTCTTCCGGGACGCCCCTATTAGTCGTCCAAGCACTGACTGGCTCTTATGGAAAACCAACCAGCCAAGCCGGGAATCAAAACCCCGACATATCGACCCCGTCCGGCAACTCACGTCCGGTCCAATCCTGCGCGCGCCCAACGGACGCGCCGTTCCTACACCTGGGCCGTGGTGGCGGTACCCCTCGTCACGATCCTGACGACCGTCGCTGTGTTCCTGATCGTCCCAACCGGCCACGAAGGCGTCGAAGGCGGCCCCGTCGACCACAACTGGGGCGGGCACGCCTGGGCGCACGCCACGGTGGCGAGCGCCCTCGCATTCTGCGCCTACTACATCTTTGTGAACCGGAAAGCGGACACCCTTGGCGCGGCGTGGCGCACGAACCCCTACGCGGTGCTGGCCTGGTGTGCGATCGCCTGGGGCGCCGCCGGCTTTTTCCTGGACGGGATCCTCACCGCGTTCGTCGGTGACGACACCACCTGGACGCACGCATTCGGTCTGCAAGCCGCGCTGCAGTTCCCGTTCATGTTCGGCATCCTGATCTTCGGGGCCCTGGCCGGCATCCGCCGCATGAGCCTGCGACGCCGCGCGACGACTCCGCAGCGCGTGCCCACGCGCGCCTGAAGAGACCCATGGGCGTCCACTTCAACCGTTCTCTTCCCGGTCTTCATCCCAGTGGGCGACGCTCACCCGCTGAACGCCTCGAACTGCCCGGAGCGCAGGTAGTGCTGGTTGTCCAACGCGACCACGCAGGATTCGCGCACCTCCTCCGCTTCATCGTCCAGGCCGCGCTTGAGCAATTCTGCCACACGCTCATCCTCGATATTGCCCAACGCCTCCGCCGCCTCGTGGCGCACCATGGGGTTCGGGTCCGAAAAGAGCGCCTCCTCCAAAGCGGGGATCGCCAGCGGACTCTGCACCTGACCGAGCACGTAGGCGGCCTCGTGACGAAGCAGTGCGGAACGGTCCTCCGTCATGGCACGCCCGATCGCATGGACCGCCTTCGGCGTGCCCAGGTTGCGCAGCGTGAAGATCGCCCGCATGCGCTCGAACATGGGCAAGTTCGTGTCCAACAAGCGGTCCTCCAGAGTCTGTTCGTCCGTAACGGGCGCCGCGGGGGCCGGGTCCACGGAACCGTATTCATGGTAGGTCGTGGGGAGACCGGTTGGGGCTGGCTGGGAACGAGAGGGATGCGCCATGGATTCTCCTCAAGACTGTCAGCTGATAACCCTTTTGCACTCCGGAGAGCGCGTCACCGGCAACCTGCCCAGGAACCTTGAGGAGACCCGAAGCCTGCCGCCACGCATCCGGACTTCGTGACCCACCTGCAAGGCCACGGCTTTCACTCCATCGCCGCGCGCCTCTTCCAGGGCGTGCGCATAATCCGGATCGATGGACGCCGCAGCCCGGAACCGCTTCGCGTCACCACGGTTCACGAGAAACAAGATCACCGCCTGATCGCCGCTTGCCACCTGGTCCCGCAGCACCTCAAGGTGACGCCGGCCCCTGGATGTCACCGCGTCCGGGAAGCGCGCCTCCAACACATCGCCCCGCCCCGGTGCCGACAGCGTCGTGTTCTTCACCTCCACCCACACCCTCGCCCCGCGCTTCGTCTCCACGAACAGATCCAAGCGGGAACCGCCGACCGCCACCTCGCGGCGCAGCGACCGCACACTGCCGATCGCCGGAACGAGGCCCTTGACGACCGCTTGCGCCGCCCAGGCGTTCGGCCGCATCGTGTTCACGCCGACCCACGCGCGCCCGGCGGAATCATCCACCTGCACCAACTCCAATGTCTTCGGCAACCGCCTGGCGGGATTCCCGGAATGGGAGACCACCACCTGGCGCCCCGGTTCCTTCATCCCCGTCATGCTGCCGGAGTTCGGGCAATGGACGGTCTCCACGCGCGCGTCCGGGAACCGCACGTCCGCCAGGAACCGCTTGTAGCGCCGGACGAGGACCCCGCGCTCAAGCGGTAGCCCCCAACCCCACGGATCGGCGTCCTCTTTCCCCACGATGGCGGCCACCGATCAATCCCCGCCTTTGGCGTCGCCCGCCCCCTTTGGCGGAGCTTCCTTCTTCCTCCCCTTGCCCAACTTGAACCCCTTCTTCTTCGCCGGTTGTTT
>CAYVRY010000114.1:215-1858 GCA_964452895.1 uncultured Halobacteriales archaeon | reverse complement strand
TGAAAAAGCCGACCAGTCGGCTGCGGCGTCGTTTCCGCGTGGCCAGAAACTCCTCGACATGCACACGTCGGGCCTCGACCCGCTGTTCGCGCTCGGCCCGGAACAATTCCTCCCGTTCGTCGTCGTCCATCTTCGCCCGGCGCACCGCCTCGGCCCCGAGTCGTTCTTCCACGCTCAACATGGGAAAGGGCTCGATGCGCAGGTCACCCCGGACTTCCAGCTGACACGCCAAGCGCCAGTCATCCGGTCGCTTCGCCAATCGCCGGGCCTCATGCTTCGTGCGCGCGGGAACGTTCCCGTTCGCCTCGATGACGCGCACGGGGCAAGCGCCACACAACCCGATCCCCCGGCAATTGAACAACCGGGCCCAACCGCTCCAGAACAGGTTCACGTGGCCCTTGATGCATGCCTTGCGGAGGTTTTCGCCCTTGGCTACATCCAGGTCACGCTCCAATCCTTCGATCCGGAGCTTGGGCATGACGCCGCGCAGCGGGTCGCTTGTTTTAGGATTATGGTCAGCAGGGCATCTCTTTCGACCAGCGCCAAGCCATGCGCATCGTCAACCGCGCCCCGGTACGCCTGGTGCTCCCGCCATCGCGGACCATGCCGTCTCGCGCCACGCCGCGAGGCCGAGGGGCTGGGGCGCCCACGGCGAAGGGGCCGTACCGGCCTCGCCCTTCTCCTGAGCCGTGCCCGCCCAGCCCCCGCCCCGTGTGGTGGGGCTGGCGGCCTGCCGGGGTTGGCGACTTGGAGGCCTGGCGGCGTGGCTGGGCGGTCTGGCGCCCTTTTTGGGGCCCAACAGGAGGGATTCATCAAGGAGCCGAGGCGTTTTCCCCCTGTGACCCTCCCGAGGGGCCCGGTGCGAGACCGAAGCAATCAAATAGCCCCCCCTGCATGTGATTTTTGTCGGACACAACACACCAAGCGTCATCACTTGTCTACAATCAACTGACAGGTGTGCGACGCGCGTCTTGCAGCGGTCTGACCGGAGAACGACCCGCTGCAGACAAACGGTGCCAAGTGTCCGCTCGAAGGGATGCACAATGGCTGCCCGCAAAACCTCCCGGACCCCGCGCAAACGATCATCCAGGAGCACCCAGGCAGCCGAGACAACTACCAGCCAAGGGCCCGAGACGAAGAAGGCCCCGAAAAAGAAGACCGTCGCCCAGTCCGCCACCAAGAAGGCGACCCGGCGGCGGGGACGACCCCGGGTCTCCAACACGGCCACCGAGCGGGTCACCCTGCGGGTGGAAAGCGACCATCTGCAGGTGATCGACCAACTCGTACGGCTCAAGCAGTACTCGAACCGGTCCGACGCCGTCAGACACGCGATCAAGGAGTTCGTCGAGAACGCCCTGGAAGACGTGGACGACATGTTGGAAAAGCAGGAGAAACGGCAGAAACTCATGCAACTTGCCGCGCTGAGCGACAAACTGGACGAACTGCAAGAGGCCTGAACCGGGTCAACACAAGCCTCTTCCCTCCTCCTCTTTCCCCCTCCCGATCACGACCTCCCCACCTCTTCCCGCCTTCTCTTTCCTTCCTGATCACGACCTCCCCACCTCCTTCCACTCCTCTTCCCCTTCCCGATCACGACCTCCCCACCTCCTTCCACTCCTCTTCCCCTTCCCGATCACGACCTC
>CAYVRY010000114.1:0-115 GCA_964452895.1 uncultured Halobacteriales archaeon | reverse complement strand
CCCACCTCTTCCCGCCTTCTCTTCCCCTTCCTGTTCACCGCCTCATCCCCCTTCCCCCGACACGAAGAGCAACAACGACGAGGAGAACCGGTGCCCATGCAAAGTCTCATTGCGA
>CAYVRY010000113.1:0-6612 GCA_964452895.1 uncultured Halobacteriales archaeon | reverse complement strand
GCTTCGTTGTTCAGCTTGCTCTCCGTGGCGGCGTTCAACGCGCGCAGTCCGAGCTTGAGCGCGTCGTCGCGGTTCAGTCCGTCCTTGTATTCGCCTTCGAACAGTTCCATGGCGCCACCTCGCCCCGCTCCGACGGCGGAGGCTTTGTACTCCATGAGCGCACCGGAGGGGTCGGTCTCGTAGAGGTGGGCGCCGGTGTCGTCCACGCCGGCGATGATCAATGCGGTCCCGAAGGGCCGCACGCCGCCGAACTGGGTGTAGGATTGTTTGAAATCACAGATCTTCTTGACCAGGTTGGAGACGCCGATGGGCTCGTCGTACGTGATCCGGTTCATCTGGGCGTCCACGCGGGCGCGGTCCACCAGGGAGCGGGCGTCGGCCACGAGTCCGGATGTGGCACACCCGACGTGCTTGTCGAGGCGGAAGATCTTCTCGATGCTCATGGGTTCCACGAGGCGGGAAGTGATCCGTTTGTCGACGATCAAAAGCGCGCCGTCCTTGAACTTCACGCCGACGGTGGTGGTCCCCCGCTTGACGGCTTCGCGGGCGTACTCCACTTGGAACAAGCGGCCGTCTGGGGAGAATACGGTGATAGCGCGATCATAAGCCATTACGTTGGGCTGCATTCGGTGTGGATTCCTCCTGGGTTCCGGTTGTTTGTCGCAAGACAAAGGCCTGCAGGGAAGGGCCTGCGCCCACGGCGCGGGACCCGACCCATGTGGGCCGCAGTCGGCCGTGTAAAAAAGGCACCACCCAAGGTGGCGCGCCAACAGCGTGGAAACCGGCTGCCGACGTTCCCTTCTACACTTCGACTCCGGGGGCCGTACCCGGCCCTCCTACTAAAGCGTAACCGATGGAGCGGAAGGGTTCACTCGGTTTTGCCGGGGCACTTCTGCAACCGTCTGGCGCTTACCAGAAGGTGACCCGGTTGCCATGGGGCGCCCCACTGGGGCCAGGGCACCAGGGCCCCGGCTCGACCATGGCCATCAGACCACACGCAAGGACGGCAGGCCGCTGGCCGAGGGGCTTCGCGCCGGAGCCGACCGGCTTTTTGCCACAAGTCGCGCAGGGGAACGGGGCTCGGCGATGAAGTAGGTGGTCTCGGCCTGCGTGACCCGGACGTCCAGTCGGCTGCCGATGGGGATCTCGTGCCTGCTGGCCCGGATCACGACGGGTTCGTAGGCAGGCCCGCGCGCGAGCACGCTGCCGGGCTTCTTGCCGTCCTCGACGACGAAGACGTCGAGGGTCTCCCCGATCCGCTTTGGCTTTTTCCGGGCCCAGATCTCCATCACCAAGCGGGTGGCTTCCCCGCTGCGCGCCTTGGCGGTCTCCGAAGGGACCCGGCCGGGGGCCTGCGCCGCAGGCGTACCGGGGCGGGCGCTGTAGCGGGTGACGTTCACGTGTTCGGCTTCCAATTCACGAAGCAGCCGCAGGGTCTCTTCGTGCTCGCTGCGCGTCTCGCGGGGATAGCCCACGATGATGTCCGTTGAGACGACCATGCGGGGGAAGCGCTCCCGGAACGCCTGGACGACGGCCCAGAACTCTTCCATGCGGTGGCCCCGCTGCATCGCTTTGAGGATCCGGCGGGAGCCGGTCTGGATGGGCAGGTGGAGGAACTTGTAGACGTTCGGGTGGTCCATGGCGTCCAGCAGTGGGTCGAGGATCCGGTGGGCGGTGCGCGGGTGCATCATGCCGGCGCGCACCCGGAAGTCTCCGCCGATCGCGGTGATGCGCTCGATGAGCGCGGCCAGGTCCGTGTCCCGGTCCATCCCGTAGCCGCTTGTGTCTTGACTGGTGAGCTTGATCTCGATGGCGCCGCGCGCGACCGCCTCCCGGATGTCGGCCACGAGGTCGTCGGCTGGATAACTGGTCTGTGTGCCACGCGCTTTTTTCGTCAGGCAGTAGCTGCAGGAGAAAAGGCATCCTTCCGCCAGGGGGATGATCGCATCGGTGGCGCCGTGTTTGCGCGGCAGTCCGGCTTTCGGGGCGTAGCGGGGTTCATGCGCGCGGCCCGTGACCGCGTCCTCGATGTGGTGCAGATGGCGCGGCGGGAGCAGGACGGCTTCCGGGGCGGCCCGCAGGAGCCGTTCCTGTTGCGCGGCGGCCATGCATCCAGCGGCCACGATCCGTTTGCCCTGCCGGCTCCATGTACCCAGGATGTGCTCCATTTTCTGGTCCGTGGTCTGCACCACGGTGCAGGTGTTGAGCACCAAGACGTCCGCGTCGTCCGGCGAGGTGACGACCTTGTGTCCTTTGGATTCCAGGATGCCCTGCATGATCCGGGTGTCCCCGTGGTTCGTGGTGCAACCGTGCGTCTGGAAGTGGACGCGCAGCGGCGACGCAGCACGAGCCGGGGATCGCGTCGTCCGGAGACCTGAGGGTGTCGACCGGTCCAGGTCGGCGGGCATCGGTCCGGATTGGGCCCAGGACTTCAATGAAGCGGTGGATCCATCCACCCTCCCAATAAGGGCACTCAGTCATTAGGCAGGTCAACAGGGGGTGATTACCCCTATAGCACACGTTAGTTTTTTATATGTCGGTTCCGTTCTTGGCTCTGTGGCGGTAATGGTGGCGAAAGCGAGAGGAGGAATTCTTCGATGCCGGGCCGCGCTCACGGCTGCTTTTGTCGTGTTCCTGCTCATGGGTTCCGTGGTGGTTCCGAACGCGGCGGGGATCAAGGCGCACGAGGAGATTGAAACAACGACCGACCTCCCCGGGACGGTTGTTGCTGCATCGGCTTCCAGGCAAGGGGTCACATCGGGTCCCGCGGGTGACCCCCACGGGACGCCGACCTCGGGCCATGACTGCGCGCCCCATCCCGTGATCCACGTGACCGAAGACACGGGCCCCGATGGGTTTGTGCTCGCCAACGTGGCCGGGACCCCGATCTACCGGCCCGGCAGCGGTGTGACTTCGGGGACCGGCACCCGGGACGACCCGTACATCATCGAGGGTTGGTGCATCCAGGAAAGCCCCCTGCATGCCGGCGCGATCCAGATCAGCGGCACCACGTCTCATGTATTGATCCGGGCCAACGTCATCGACTTCGGAAGCAGCGGCGACAGGGTCCATATCATGGAAAGCTCCCATGTCGCGATCCAGGACAACCTATTGGGCGAAAACGCCTTCGGCGGGATCACCATCAAGGAGAGCACCCAAGTGCTACTCCAAGGGAACCGGCTCCTGGGCCGCTCGATCAACGCGCTCGCCGTTCAAGGGTCCAGCGACGTCACGATCCTCAACAACAGTCTATCGGGCGCGATGAAAAGCGGCTTGGATGTCGAAGATTCTTCGAATGCCCTCGTCTCAGGCAACGTGATCACGAGGAACAAGGACGCCGTGCATATCCGCTCCAGCGCGACGGTAACGCTGACCGGCAACAACATCGACAACATAGGACAGGGCGTCCGGATCGAATCCACGACCGGGGCCATGGTCACGGGGAACTTGATCGAGCGGCACTCCGGCGTCGGATTGGATCTGCGGGGGTCCCATGGGGTGGTCTTGTCAGGCAATGAACTCATCGGCAACGGCAACACGTGCATCCACCTCCTGCGAACCGACCAGGCGACGGCGTCCGGAAACCGACTCGAGGGTTGCGCCAAGAAGGGCGTGTCCGTCTCTTCGTCGGCCGACAGCTCGATCATGGACAACGACATCGTCGGTTGCGGTACGACGGGCATACACATCCAATCGTCGGCTCGGGCGGCCCTCTCGGGCAATTCGGTCTCGGCCTGCGGTTCTGTAGGCATCCATGTCCATTCCTCCTCCGGAGCGAGCGTCTCAGAAAATTCCATAGCCGGCCCCGGATCGACCGGCATCCACGCCGAATCCTCCCCAGGGACCCTCATGGAAGACAACAAGGTCATGCACGCCGGGTCCTCGGGCATCACGGTCTCGTCTGGGTCATCGGGTTCCCGCGCGGTCTCCAACCGGGTCTCTGAGAGCGGCAACGGCTTCTCGGTGTCGTTTTCCGACGGCGTCGCCCTTGTGGACAACACGATCGTGGACAACGTGCGCGGGGGGGTGCATCTGCAATGGTCCAAGGGCGCCTCGTTGAGCGGGAATGCGTTCGAGAACAGCCCAGGGCTGATCATCACGGGTCGTGGCCAGCCGTACTATCAGCATGAGGTCGACGGGGAGAACACGCTGGACGGGGACCCGATCCGGTATATCCGAGACCAAGACGGGATCCGTGTGACCGGGCCCGTGGGGCAGGTGTTCGTGGTGGATTCGTCTGATGTGGTCTTGGACGGTCTGTCGCTGACGGACAACATCGTCGGGGCACAGGTCGCCTATTCCCAGAACGTGACGGTCACAAGCAGTACGATCCGCGGGAACCTGCACGGAGGGCTGTTGTTTGAATCGGTACAAAATGTCACCCTGAACGAAAACACAGTCACCCAGAACGCTCGAACCAGCATCGAGTTGCTGTTTTCCCACGGCGCGACGGTGACCGACAACACGATCAAAGACAACGAGGCCCGGGGCCTGGATCTTGGTGGTTCCGACCACGCCACCGTCGAAGGCAACCAGATCACGGGAAACTCTGCCGGAATCGTCATCTATGACTCAGAAGGGACGTCCCTGGTGGCCAATTCCCTGGTCTCGAACCAAGGCGACGGGATGGAGTTGTACTTCACCCGCGATTTGGTTGTCTCTTCGAACGACGTCAGCGACAACGGTCGCGACGGGATCGGTCTGTTCTGGTCCCAGCAAGCCGATCTGGAGTCCAACACGATCGATCGAAACGGCGGGTCTGGACTGCACCTGCATTCCGTGAGCGGGACCGGGGTCCGTGGCAACAACCTGGCGGGGAACGAGAAGGGCGGCCTGTTCGCTTTCGTGCGTCCGGCCGATGTTCTGGACGTGAAGGACAACTGGTGGGGCGACGTTTCCGGCCCCAGCGGTGGGACCGAGGACGCCTGCACCGGCACGCTGGCAAGCGGGACCGGCGAAGCGATCGTGGTGGCCGACGGCGACGTGGGGATCAACTCATCGGGTACGGCTTCACCTGTGGTGTGCTTCGACCCGTGGCGGGGTTCACCGAATCCAGATGCGGGCCGGTCTTGACGCACGACCGTGCCGGGGCGTCAGTATTCCTTCAACTTCAATTCGATGCTGATGTAGCGCGACCGGAAGTAGCGCTTCCCCTTGTGCCGTTTCTCTTCCAAAAGCGGCAGGAGTTTCTGGATCGCCAGGCCCACCGTGCCGGGGCGTTCGTCCACGGCTTCAGCGAGTTGCGACAGGAACCGCCACCCATTCTCGGGTTCCTTCTGGCGGGTCTCGACAAGCACGGTCATGAGCCGGATGTTCACCGAGGCGGCGAGGATGCGCACGATCTGCTCCATCTCGGGGTCCGTCAGGGAGAGGGTGCGCGGCGCTGGCGGCTCGGCCATCGGCTTGGACGACCCCGCGGTTTCTTTTGTCAATTTCGGAAGGGCCCGACGTCTTGATTTCGTAAATCTGCGAAATCTATAAGTCCAGGGGCTGCTTCAAGGAGATTGGCAAGGGGATGGGACGGCCCGCTGCGGTGGGTCGGATGCACTCGCCCCTTCGCCCCTCCCCAACCCCGGTCGGCCCTCGGGCCGGCCGGGACCCCTTCTTTTCATCGGCGCAGTTCACTTGCCGCGCGGGGTCTCCTCGATGTGGGCCTCCTTGGAGTCCACCCGGATCAGCATCCGGCGGGCGGCCTCCATGGTCGCCTCCATCCCGATCGCGCGCGCCGCCGCCGCAGGGATCACCGCCTGGACGATGATCCGTTTGCCGTCGACCTTGAAGACCCGTTCCACCGTGAAACTGGAGGAGAACGGGACCCGTCCGGTTTCGGCCGGCTCCTCTTCGCCTTCCTCGGGCTGCGCCGGGCCGTCGTCGGGAATCGGGTGTTTCTCCACCATGGCGCGGCGCCAGCGGCGGCGACCTTAAAGTCGCGATGCCGGCGCGCATGACGGCACTCGCCGCGCCTGGACCGGCCCACACCGACCTTTTTCGAAACTTGTTGAACGAGACCGCAGCGACCACCCAAGACTTTAATTACCCTCTGCGCGAATCGTGCCCCGATGCGGCACACATCCCCGGGGGCATTCCCATTGCTGGGAAACTATCCTGACAGCCCGGCGGAGGAACTGTTCGAGGCGGCATTGGAGACGATCCGTGAGCTCCCCGGCTGGGAGATCCTCACGGCCCATCCGGAGAACGGCGAGATCCGCGCCCGCGCCCGCGGCCGGATCTTCACACCGACCCGTGAGCATGTTCTTCATTTGAGCGACGCGACCCAGGGCATCGAACTGTCGCTGGAGAGCATCCGGGAGCGCACGAAGACGCCGGAGGAAGACCCGCAAGCCCGAGAGTTGTTCCGGACCCTGTTCGAAGACCACCTGCACGCCACGAAACGGCATTGAACCAGGCCCCGGCATCGGGAGCTCTGGCCCGCCCACGTCGACCCGCGCCTTGAGCTTTAAAGTGGATGCTCCAGTGGGGGGCCTTGTTGGCCGGCGACAGCGACACGGGGACGCGCAGGTGGGTGCTCGTCGTGGCGACGCTGAGCTATGCATTGGTGATCCTGGACGTGACCGCGATGAACGTGGTCGCCCCGGTGATCCAGCAGGAGCT
>CAYVRY010000112.1:3989-6615 GCA_964452895.1 uncultured Halobacteriales archaeon | reverse complement strand
GGGCATGGGGCTGTCCTCGAGTTCCGGTTCTTCGGTCTCGTTCTCCGTTTCCGGTACGACCACGCCGTCCACCGTGAGATTCAGGGTCCTTTCCCGGTTCACCGTCTCCCCCAGGGCGGGATAGGTCAGACTCGCCTCGAGCTGGTAGGTGCCGTTGGGGGTCTCGGCGTCCGTGATGATGTCCACGTAGGTCTCCTTTACCTGACCGGGTTCCAAGTGGATGTGCGTCGGGTGACCGTGGTCGTCGCTCATGTCTTTCCAGCGCGCCTGGATCTTGTCATCGTCGATCTTTTCCGTGCGTTCCCCGCCGTCCAGGGCCAACCAGAAATCCACGTGGGCCTGCGATCCGCCGGTGTTCTCCACACGGATGTTGTAGCGAAGTTCTTCACCGGCCTTGATGGTCTGGTCCGGGGAGGTGTCGAGATTGAAGTCGATCTGGGGGAATTCCACGTCGATCACGCCGCCGGTGCCGTCCCAGAAGATGGACTTGAACACCGAGTTCCCGTTGCGGTCCGTGGCTTCCACCTGGATCACGTCCCCGATCTCCAGGTCGCCTTCCCATTTCCAGCCGTGGCTGTATTCTTCATGGCGGCAAAGCGGCGAGGAGGGCAGGCCGTTGCAGCCTTCCAGTTCGCCGCCGGGGTCGTTCATGGGCTGAACGTCCCGGTCACGCGCCGGAGGGTCCCATTCTTCCAGTTCGATGCGTGCTCCGTTGATCGTGGCGTTCACGGAGGCCGGTTCGAGGATCTCGATGGTGAGTCCGTCCACGTCGTTGGTCTGTTTGCCGTCACCGGGCAGCACCCAGGGCCAGGGTTGGGTGTTGTCGTTCGCGATCACGGCTGGATCGTCGTCGTATTCCTCGTCGTTGCAGTAACTCTCCCCCGTGCCATCGCAGTTGATCACTTCGGCGAGGGCCCAGGCCCGTGCGACCTCGGTGTAACCGACGATGTTGTCGCCGGTGTAGGCGTGCACGGCCGCGGCGTAGTCGCCGTCGGGCACGTTCCGGGTCTCGATGGGGATGAAGAAACCGTCTTCGGAGTCGAAGTCGCTGCGGTAGAACGGGATGTAGGCCCCGGCGGTGCCGGCTCCCAGCGGGTTGTCGGGGAGGCTCTCGTTGCAGTTGAGGAGCTCGTTGTTGTTGACCTCTGTATCGCTCTTGCCGAAGCTGAAGGAGAAACGGGTGATGTCCTCGGCGTCCTCTCCGATCGCCTGGAACTGGATGAAGAACGCGCCTTCTGCGGTGACGAGGTTCTCGTCGCTGCGCAGTTCACGGTCCAGGTCGTGGTTGCCGAAGATCAGTTTCAGGTCGCCGCACTGGTTGTGCTCCTCTTGGCTCCACGCCTGCCAGCCGGGAGGGATCGCATCGTCATCGGGGCCCATGTACGGTCCCGGCGCACCCGGCTCGGGCAGTCCGGAAAACCAGTCGGTGAACGCCAGACGGGTCGTTTCATCTTGTGCCGGGGTCGGTTCCAGAGTCGAGGAGCCCTGGATCGCGACTCCTGAGAAGGATGCCAGGACGAGCAAGCTGAGGATAATCGGGACCAGGGGACTGCGCATATCAAAATCACCACTTGCCCCAATTTTGGGGGCGTTACAGCATCAAGCGAATCGGCCGCTATTTAAGCTTTCGGGACCAGATGTTGTTCTGTGTGTCGCCGTCTCGCCCGGGCTCTTATAGGCTCGTCGGGATGGCGGCGCCATGGCAAACCCGCCGGCCCCGACCGGTCCCCGAGACACCCGCGCCCTCGTGGTGGGTCGCTTCCAGCCGCCGCATCGGGGCCACCTGCAGGTCTTGGAAACGGCCGCCGCTGCGGCCGACGAGGTGATCGTCGTGATCGGCTCCGCGCAGCGTTCCCATGTCGCTTCGAACCCGCTCACGGCCGGGGAACGCGTCGAGGCCCTGGGCGGCCTGCTTCTTGATGGCGGCGTGAAGGCGGCCCACGTGATCCCCGTACCGGACCTGGACCAGTACCATCTGTGGGTGGCGCACGTGGCCGCCCACGTACCGGCGTTCGACGTGGTGGTGGCCGCGAACCCGTTGACGCTTCATCTTTTTTCCAAGGCAGGCTACGCCGTGAAGCGGGTGGAGCCCGTCAACCGGGAGACCTGGTCGGGGACCCGGATCCGCGGGCGGCTCTTGGCCGGGGAACCGGTTCATGACTGGGTGACGCCTCGGGTCGCACGGTTCCTCGAACAGGAAGAGATCCAGGCACGCTTCCAGGCGATCGCCGCGGGCCGGCAGGGTGCATCGGATGAGTGAACAAGAGGACCCCGGGATGGGCTCGGTGGCCCGCTTGCACGAGGCGGCCAAGCAGGTGGTCGTCGTCGCCAGGGAGAAAAACAGGAAGGTGGCCACGGTGGAGTCCTGCACGGGGGGGTTGATGGCGCACGCGCTCACCGAAGTCCCGGGCGCCAGCGGGGTCTTGGAGACGGGTTGGGTGTGTTACTCCAATGCCTCGAAGATCCGCTTCCTGGGCGTGCCGAAACCACTCCTCATGGAGCACGGGGCCGTCTCCGAGCCGGTGGCCCGGGCGCTCGCCACGGCCGCCCGCGAACAGGCCGGCGTGGATTTCGCGGTGGCGACGACAGGGATCGCCGGTCCCACGGGGGCGACCCCGGGGAAACC
>CAYVRY010000112.1:0-3889 GCA_964452895.1 uncultured Halobacteriales archaeon | reverse complement strand
TGCGCCCGGTCCTGAAGCTCTCGTTCCCGTTCCCGGAGTCGAACGGCCAGGTGACGTCGCCCTTGCCATTCCATCTCGAAGGGTTCGTCCATCGCATCGGGATGGTCCTGGTATTTTTGTTGGAACTGGGCGCTGCGGTTCTGGATCCCCGTGGGCGGGCCCAGGTGGAGGCGGCTGCGTGGCAGGCGGGCCTTCTTGGTGATCACTGCGAGGGCGCTGCGGTCGTTCTTCGTGACACCGCCCCAGGTCTTCTCCACGTCGAACCCGATGCGTTCCAGTTGACGCCCCAGGGCCATGGCGGCGCGTTCCAGGTGCGGGTCGCGGGCGTCCTCGCGCATGTCGGGCACCGGGAACGTCACGGCGATGAAGCCGCGCAGGCGCATGACGGCCTGTGCCGTCTCGATGCGCGGCGGCACGAGGGGCGCCGGCTCGAAAAAGCGCAGGCTCGGCTCGACCAGGAACGCATGGGCGGCCTGGGCGAGTTGTTCGAGCCGGTCCACGCGCACGGCGGCGGCGGCGTTCCGGGTCGGGTCGACGGGGTCCACCACGACGAGCGGCTCCTCGGGATGACCGGCGGTGCCGCCCCCGGTGGGGTCGATGCGTGTGCCCGGCCGGAAGTCCTTGGCTTGTACGAGTGTCTGCAGGAACCCGCCATGGTGGATCGTGAGGACTTCGCTCAGGTAACCGGAGATCCCTCGCAGGGCGGTCTTCGCGCCGTAGACGCCGATGCCGCGCAACCAGGCCTTCATCAACCGGATCTGCCGCGTCAGATCAGGATCCTGCTCCGTCCTTTTCTTGACCCACAGGTTGTGGAACGGGGTGCGGTCCACGCTGCTTTGGATCTCGTGGCCGTTCTCCATTTTATAGGCCGGGACGATGTCTGCCTCGTATCCTTCGAAGGGGCCGACCACGTAGGGGTGCTCCGCGTAGCGCTGCGTCGCTTCACTCAGGATCTCCCGCCCGGCGGCCAGGCCTTCTTCTTCGAGCTTTTGCCGGGACACGCTGGGGTCGAAGAGCAGGAAGACGTCCAGGTCCACTTGATAGGGCAACCAGGTGTCCTTGGCGGCGCTCCCCACCAGGACCGGTTCGAACGGGAGTGCCCCTTGGACGCTTCGTTGGCGGGCCACTTCCCGGGCCTTCTCGATGAGTCTCGCGGCGGCACCTTCCAGACGGGCTTTGGCTTCTGGGCTGGGCACCACCCGTTTTTCGGCTTCACGCAGGACACGCACGAACGCCTCATGATCCAGGGGGAGCGTGGCCCGCTGCGGCAACGTGGCGGCCGGGCGTGACGCCGTTGAGGCGGCTTCCCCGCCTTCCTCGGTAGAGGGGTTCATTGCAGCGGCACCTCCAGGAGGTCTTCATATCGGGGTCCTTGCGGGGTCAGGGTGCTTTCCACCAGGTGGACCCGTCGGGCTTCCATCTGGGCGTAGTCCGTGTCGCGCTGTGCCTTGATGATCGCGGTGGCGGACTCCATGCCGCGCCCGCCCTGGGCCTTGACGCGGGCCAATGTAAGGTGGGGCACGAACGGTTTGTCGCGCTCGTCGAGCCCTACGTCGTTCGTGAACGAGTCGACATGCCCGGCGAGTTGCATCATGGGTCCCACGTCTTGGTCGGCGCAACCGGCCCAGACCACGCGGGGTTTCGCGGGGCTCGGGAACGCCCCGGTGCCCTGGATCTTCAGGGGGAACGGCCGTTCGTCGATGTGGGCGCCTTGCAGGATCCTGAGCAGTCGCTCCTTGGTCTCGGCGGTCACGTCACCGAGGAAACGGAGCGTGTAGTGCAGGTTCTCGGGCCGCACCACGGAGACGCCGCGCAGCCCCCGGAACTGCCCCAGCACGCGCTCGAACGTGCCGTTGGGGGGGACGCGGAGCGCGATGAAGAGCCGCGGCATCTCTTACATCTCCTGCAATGTGGCCTGTTTTCCTCTTTGTACGAACGCTTGGGCGTTGTATCCCTTGATGACGAGTTCCACGAGGATGTCCTCGATGTGCCCGCGGACCTCCTCTTCGATGGGCCCGGTGGGGTAGTAGGCAGGGTTGTTGTGCGGCAGTTCGATGCCGGCCTGGGTGACCCGTTGTCGTGCACTTTGTCGGTCTTTCGTCTCCACTTCCCAGGAGGTGAGTCCGACCGCTTCGAACCCGGCGCGTTCCACTTCCACCTTGAAAACGGGACGATGGAAAAGCCGGGCGAACAAGGCGACCAGGACGCGGGCTTCCGTGCCGCGGGGCAGGTCGCGGGCCGCTACGGCGCGCCCGGACTCGTCGTGGATCCCGCGCCGGGCGGGGCCGGCCTTCAGGCGGTATACTTTGCTCGGCGGGAGGCTGCGCGCCTCCAAGACGCCGGTGTCCGCCAACGCGCGCAGGTAACCCGTGACGATCAAGCGGTGCAGGTCCTCGCCGTGCTTGGTGAGGCGTTTCTGGATCCCGGCGATGCTCGCGGTCTCCTCCTGTTCGAGGATGGCGACGATGAGGTCTTTCAGGCGCGTGCGCTCCTCGAACACGTTGTCGGACATTCGGAACATCCCACCCCGGTGCCGGGTGGTCTATTGCACCGGGTCTGGATACCGACCAGGGAACAGACCCTATGTAAATGGCGCGCCGGCGGGGCGCACCGGTCCCGGTTTCTAGCGCCGGCCCGGCCCGCGCGTGTTTTTTCGCGGTGGCGGTGCGCTGCTCCTTCCCGCCGCGGGGGGACTCCGGCCTTTGTGCCGGCTGCTGCGCGGCCCGGATTGTTGTGATCGCCCGCGCGCAGGGCGACCTTGTTGTTGCGGGGGACCCCGACGCACCACTCGGTCCCGGTCGCCTTTCGATTTCAGCCAGACGCGGCGGATCTCGCGTACGTTGTGCCGGCCGTGTCGTTGCCGCCCGGACTGCGTGACCACTTGTTTCACTTCCACCTCTTCGTCGTCCAGGTCGAACTTGTCGCCGATGGCGATGCTCTCGTCCGGGTCGAAACGGGCTTCAAAGGCACGGGTCGAGGGTCCCACGTTCATGGCGAACGCGACCTTGATCTGCGTGATGTCTTTGCCCCACAGGGTCTTGACGCGGTCTGCCGGGGCGCTTTCCACGCGCCGCCCGTCGGGGAGTTCGATGGCCGTGATCTCCACCAGCGATTCCTCCACTTCGAACTCGTCACTGACCCGGACGTCTTCTTCATTGACGACTTGGACGCTCATGGGTTTGGTCCGCCCTTCGTCGTCACTGACGATCAGCGGTATGTCCACGGGGACCGGCACGGTGACCAGGCCTTGATGGGTGTGTCCGCAGGTCCCGCAGGTGAACGCGCCTTCCACCGCGGCGCCGCCCTTGGCGACGTGGCCCTTCTCCACGCGGTGCGGGGTCTCTTCGCGGCAGACCGGGCAGCGGGTCTCCACTTGTTCGGGGGGTGCCACGTGGGGGTTTTTCGGGCTCACTGGGGTACGCCGGGCGGTCCGACGGCCCCGGCTCCTTAAACCTTTCATCCCTTCTTCAGGAACGGGATGCCTGTTTTCGCGTTCACCCCGACCCGGTAGCCCACGGGGAGGTCGCTGGGCTCCGCGGAGAGCGGGACGCGTTTCGAGAAAAAGTAGATCGTCTGCATGTTCCCCGTGCGCAGTTTCACCTTGCGGCGGTAGAGCCGGTAACCGTCCTTCTCGTAGACCACGAGCCGGGGATGTGGGACCCAGGGAGAAAAAGGCTGTGGTGCCCCGCCGGGCTGCCCGTGGATGGCGGGGGTGGGCTGGTTCGTTGCAGGTAAACGCCCGCAAAATGGCCAATCTACCCGGATTCTGACCTAAACAGTTAAGCCGGAACCGCCCATTGGTGAGCGCGCGGCCCGTAGGGTCCCTGACCCGGTGGTGGACCGTTGGAGCGATGAAAAACATGCGTGGAATCTTGATGGTGATGACGGC
>CAYVRY010000111.1:0-6722 GCA_964452895.1 uncultured Halobacteriales archaeon | reverse complement strand
ACGCCTCGGATGCGGTGCTTCTGGAGGCGACGGGGCACCCCGTGGCGGTGCATCCCAATCGGCGTCTGGCCCGGATGGCGAAAAAACGGGGGTGGCCCGTTTTGGGCCTTGCGGACCCGGAGTCCGTGCGCCGTTGGCTCAAGCGGCACGCCTCACGGTGAGGCCGACCTCGCTCGTGCCAATATCCTTTTCTCGTTGACCGCATGCCTGCTTCGGCCCATGGTGCGAAACGTCTTTGTTCTGGGACTCAACGACTTCAATCGGCAGAAGCTCGCATCGATCCGGCGCAGCGACGAGTTCGCGTTCCATGGTCTTCTGGACGTCGACGCGTTGAAGGACGCCGAGGAGTACGACTTCGACGCCCTGTTGGCGCAGGCGGAAAAGGAGTTGGCGGCCTTCGAGGGCGAAGTGCACGGCATCGTGAACTTCTGGGATTTCCCGGCGAGCCTGATCCATCCCATCCTGTGCGAGAAGTTCCGGGTGCCGGGCCCGCCCCTGCAGGCCGTGGCCCGGTGCGGGCACAAGTATTGGAGCCGGCTGGCGCACAGGGAGGCGATCCCGGAGTACATCCCCGAGTTCCATGCGTTCGACCCGTTCGACGAAGACTCCCTGCGGGGGATCCCTCTCGAGTACCCTTTCTGGATCAAGCCGGTGCAGTCCTACAGCAGCTTCCTGGCGTTCCGCATCGACACTGAGATGGACCTGCACGAGAGGGCGGCGCAGATCCGGGAGCAGATCGACCGTTACGCCCAGCCGTTCGCCCAGGTGTGGCCGCGTCTCGAGCCGCCGGCCGGGGCCGGGCACGTGGACGCGCGCTGGTGCATCGCGGAGGCCCCGCTCACGGGTCATCAATGCACCATCGAGGGTTTCGTCTTGGGAGGGAAGGCCCAGACGTACGGGGTGATCGATTCGTTCCGCTTCCCCAACGGGGTGAGTTTCCATCGGTACCAGTACCCGTCCACCATGCCGGCGGCGGTGACCGATCGCATGGACGAGGCGAGCTGCAAGGTCATGGAACATATAGGATATGACAACGCGGCGTTCAACATCGAGTGGTTCTGGGATGAGGCGTCCGACACGCTTCGGCTCTTGGAGATCAACAACCGGATCAGCCAGTCCCATGCGGATCTTTTTGAGAAGGTGGACGGCCGGTCGAACCATGAGGTGGCCGTGGAGCTGGCGCGGGGCAACGCGCCGCGGCTGAAGGATGACAAGGGGCCGTACGCCATGGCGGCGAAGGTGTTCATCCGGCGGTTCGAGGACGCCTTCGTGGATCGCGCACCCACAAAGGAGGAGGTCCGGGAGGTGCAGAGGCAGGTCCCCGGTACGATCATCCAGGTCCCCGTGCACGCGGGGATGCGGCTTTCCGATGTGTTGGACCAGGACAGCTACAGCTATCAACTCGCCATCGTCTATGTGGGTGCTGTGGATGAACGGGAGATTCTGCACAAGGCCCAGCAGGTGGAAGCGGCCCTGGATTTCGAGGTGCGCGATCTGCGCGTGACCGGTCATGGGGGATGAGCCATGCACGTGAGGGAGGACCTGCCACGCAAGTGGGACATCCGTGAGCACGTGCCGGTCCCCATGTCGGACGGGGTGGAACTTTCGGCCCGCTTGTGGGTCCCACAAGGCGCGGAATCACGCCCGGTCCCGGCGGTCTTGGAGTATATTCCGTACCGCAAGCGGGACATGACGCGCCGGCGCGACGAGCAGAACCACGGCTATTTCGCAGGGCACGGCATCGCGGGGGTGCGTGTGGACCTGCGCGGGAGCGGCGACAGCGAAGGGATCCTCACGGACGAGTACCTGGAGCAGGAGATCCAGGACGCTCTGGAGGTCCTGAAGTGGATCGCGGACCAGCCGTGGTGCGACGGGAATGTGGGGATGATGGGGATCTCCTGGGGCGGCTTCAACGCGCTGCAGGTCGCCGCGCGCGACCCGCCGGAGCTCAAGGCGATCATCGTGGTGGCCGCTTCGGACGACCGGTACGGGGACGACGTGCATTACATGGGGGGGTGCCTCTTGGGTGACAATCTTTCCTGGGCGAGTACGATGTTGGCGCGCAACTCGAAGCCGCCGGACCCTGAGATCGTGGGGGAGAAGTGGCGCGAGCTCTGGTTGTCCCGCCTGGAGGGCAGCGGGTTGTGGCTGGAGAAGTGGCTGGAGCATCAGCATCGTGACGATTATTGGAAGCACGGCAGCGTGCTGGAGGATTACGCCGCGATCAAGTGCCCGGTCCTGACGGCGAGCGGTTGGGCGGACGGTTATACGAACGCGGTGTTCCGGTTGCTTTCGAACCTGGAGGTCCCCCGCAAGGGCCTGGTGGGGCCGTGGTCGCACAAGTATCCCCATCATGGGATCCCGGGCCCGGCGATCGGGTTCCTGCAGGAGGCGGTGCGTTGGTGGGACCGGTGGTTGAAGGGGGAAGAAAACGGCGTGGACGAGGAGCCCATGTTCACGGGCTGGATGCAGGAGAGCATGCCGCCGACGACTTTCTATGAGACGCGCCCGGGGCGCTGGGTCACGGAGGCGACGTGGCCGGCCCCGAACATCGAACCGGAAACACGCTTGTTCGCGCCGGGGCGGTTGCTGCCGCCGGGGGAGTCCCTTGATTTGGAGCCGCAGGTGCAGGCGATCCAGAGCCCGCTTACGGTGGGGATGTTCGCCGGGAAGTGGTGTTCGTATGCCGCGACCCCGGATCTTCCCCATGACCAGCGGGAGGAGGACGGCGGGGCGTTGGTCTTCGAGAGCGACCCGTTGGAGGAGGACCTGGAGATCCTGGGCGCGCCGGAGGTGGAGCTGGAGTTGAGTTCGAGCCGTCGGGTCGCGATGGTGGCCGTGCGGCTCTCGGACGTTCATCCCGATGACAGCGCGACGCGGATCACGTACGGGATCCTGAACCTGACCCATCACAAGAGCGACGAGGAACCGGAGTACCTGGAGCCGGGGCGGCAGTACCGGGTGCGCGTGATGATGAACCACATCGCGCAGGAGTTCCCGAAGGGGCATCGGGTCCGGGTGAGCATTTCCACGTCGTATTTCCCGTTGGCCTGGCCGCCGCCGGCCCCGGTGCGCCTGGCGGTCTTTCATCAAGGCTCCTGCCTCCGCTTGCCGGTGCGTCGGCGCGGGGGGAGGGGGGGCGAGCAGCCGTTCGGGGAGCCGGAGGTGGCTCCGGCGGGCCCGCAGCCCTTGTTGGTGCCCAGGCGGCGCAACTGGTTCGTCCATCGGGACCTCGCGGTGGACAAGTCCATGCTTGAGGTGGTCAAGGACGACGGGCGGTACCGACTGCCGGAGATCGATCTGGAGGTGTACGCCAAGACCAAGGAATGGTACAGCCAGATCGGGAACCTGTTCGACACGGTGCGGGGGGAGACCCTGTGGGAGGTGGGGTATGAAAGGGGGGACTGGCAGGTGCGCACGGTGACGCGGACCGTGCTCACCTCTGACGAGAGGGATTTCCGCCTGATGGCGACGTTGGACGCGTACGAGGGCGACAGCCGGATCTTTGCACGCAGTTGGGACCGCCGGATCCCCCGGCGTCTCGTGTGATCCAGGACCCCTGATGCGCTGGGGTCAAGAAGCGGGTACGTGGTTTAGGCGGTCGACCGAACAAGCATGCCCGCCAATACGGTTATCCGGGGTTGACGGCCAATTCGTCTCCACCATGCCCAAGAACGTCTTCGTGTTCGGATTGGATGATTTCAACCGGAAAAAGCTGGACTCGATCCGACACAGGGAGGAGTTCCGGTTCCACAGCCTCCTGGACCCTGATCAGGTGCGCGAGGCCAAGGAGTACAGTTTCGAATCCCTTTTGGCGCAGGCGGACGAGCAGTTGGCCGGATTTGACGGTCCGGTGGACGGGATCGTGACGTTCTGGGATTTCCCGTCCACGGTGATTCATCCGATCCTGTGCCGCAAGTACGGGCTGCCCGGCCCGCCCTTGCAGAGCGTGATCCGTTGTGAGCACAAGTATTGGAGCCGTTTCCTGCAGAACCAGGTGATCCGGGATTATGTCCCTCGGTTCCATGCGTTCGACCCGTTCGACCCGGAGTCGGTCAAGGGGATCCCGTTGGAGTATCCGTACTGGGTCAAACCGGTGGCTTCCTACAGTGGGTTCCTGGCGTTCAAGATCCACGACGATATGGAACTGAAGGAGCGCATGGAGCAGACGCGCGCCGGCATCGGGCGTTACGCCCGGCCGTTCGCTGAGTTGTGGCCTCGTCTGGACCCGCCGGCGGGGGCGGAGCATGTGGATGGCCAGTGGTGCATCGCGGAAGCCCCGATCCAGGGCCACCAGTGCACGGTTGAGGGTTACGTTCATGACGGCAACGCGAAGACGTATGGGGTGATCGATTCGTTCCGGACGAGAAACGGAGTGAGTTTCCATCGTTATCAGTATCCGTCCGGTCTGCCCAGTGACGTGAGGCAGAAGATCGGTGTGCTCAGCCGCAGGGTCATGGAGCACGTGGGCTACAACAACGCCGCGTTCAACGTGGAATGGATGTGGGATTCCCGGGCGGAGACGCTGCGTATTTTGGAGATCAACAGCCGGATCAGTCAATCCCACTCGGACCTCTTCGAGAAGGTCAACGGCCTGAGCAACCACGAAGCCCCCGTGCAGCTGGCCGTGGGCAATGAACCGAACCTGCGGGGCCTCAACGGGGTCTACGACATGGCCGCGGAGGTGTTCATCCGTCAAAACGAGGACGGGCTGGTCAAGAAGGTGCCCACGCCGGAGGAGATCAAGCAGGTCGAGGCCCGTGTCCCGGGGACCACGGTGAAGTTGGGGGTGGCCGAAGGGATGCGTTTGTCCGAGGTGTTGGACCAGGACGCCTACAGTTACCGCTTGGCCGTGGTCTATGTCGGTGGCAGGCACCAGACGGAGATCCTGAAGAAGGCGGAGCATGTGGAGTCCATGCTCGAGTTCGAGATCGAGCCGCTCACCACGGCGCCGAAGGCGCCAGCACGATAAGGGGGGGCATGGGCAGGTCCATTCATATTCGGTGAGGATAGCCGCAAAGTACGAGGGGGGACCACCGCGCGTTCATGCAAGTCGAGAAGTTCATGACGAAGAACCCGGTCACCATGGACGCGAACGCGAGCATCGGCCTTGCTGCCCGTCACATCCGCGACAAGGGGGTCGGGGCGGTGGTCGTGCTGCGCGACGGGAAAGTGGCCGGTCTCATGACGGACCGTCGGTTGGTGACCCATGGATTGGCCCAAGGGCATGACCTCGACACGCCCGTGGAGGACATCATGATCGAGAACCCGGCCCGCTTGGAGCCGGATGACAACATTTTCCACGCGATCGACGCCATGCGCGGGGCGAACGTGGCGCGCCGGCTCCCGGTGGTCAACGCGTACAACGAGTTGGTCGGCATCGTCTCCATCAGTGATGTCGCCGTGATCGCCAAGGACCTCATGGACGCCGTGATGCTCGAGGAGACCCACCACGCCTTGGAGGACACCAAGGTGCTCACCGGCGGGAAAAGGATCGTCAAGGAGATCCGGCGGCCCAGCAAGTCCCTGCCGATCAAACAGGAGACCAAGGTGACCCGGGAGCCGACGCCCGAGGGGCCGCCGTCGAAAAGCGGGAACGTGCCGCCGCAGGCGGGGAGATAGCAGGCAAAAAATCCGTTCTCTACCTTTCCTCTGATTCCCGCCGTTCCTGCGCATCGCGTTCTCGGTGCGCGATCTCGCGCCAGTTCTTCGGAACGGGTGCCGAGCGACCGATGCCTTTGATGATGAAGGCACCCTCAAGTTCGATTGAGGGTTTGTTGTATTGATCACGGCCACGAGGCGACAGCTCAGCGGCCTCGGGTGATTTTTTCTTCCGGCGCAGGAATCGTTTCATGGTTCCAGTCATGAAATCAGGCCTCCCACTATATAAGTTATCAGGCCCAGAGCGAGCGGGGCCAGAGAACCGAGACTCCATCGCGACCATCTCTCAAGCTTACGAGCGTCACTTTGCACACGTCGCATGTTCCAATAATATTGATCTGCAATCAAGCGTAGCACAGAGCGTAAGAATGGTGCGGTGTCCAGTGTATCATCGTCTTCCAGGTTCCGGAGGTGGCCCGGTTTCGGGCCCACGCCCAACATTCTTTGACCAGACGCTGAGATACCGAACCGGTATAATCCCAAAATGGATACGAGGTTCATGCTGAAGAATGTGGTGAATAAGCAGAAAGTTGCGACCAAGGACCCTACGGGTAATTCCCAGCCCATCGATAAGATCAAACTGACAACAAAAAGTGCAACAACCAGGGTTGTCGTGGAAAAACGGATTGCCGTCGTGCTTCTACGGACCTGCTCTTCTGACTCTTGTATTTGATTGTCTACCACTCGCTCGGAGAGCCGAATCATCTCCTTCAACAACAATGTCTGGTGATTAGGGGGCCCTTCAGCCGGATTGGGAGGTTTCCGTGACATCGACGAGTGAGCCAGATCAGAGGGGGTATTTGGCCTTGAACGGGGGGTCACCGAAAGTAAAATCGGCGGGTCGGCCCGAAGGGCCGCCCACCACACAAAGGTCTCGGTCTGCCCCCAAAGATAAAAGCCGGTGCGGCCACCGCGCCTCCCCCTGCGGGCCGAGTATGCGCCTCTGAGGGGCACAAGAGGTCATGGCATCCGGTCGAGAGATTCTTAAATCGACCCTACTTCCCAAAGGGGCATGGTTGACATGGAGCCCGTTCTGGAAGCAACGGCGGAGGCCTGCCTTT
>CAYVRY010000110.1:0-6857 GCA_964452895.1 uncultured Halobacteriales archaeon | reverse complement strand
TGGACAAGCTCAAGGGCGACGAGATCCTGTACAACCTGACAAGGATCAACTCGGAGCTGGAGAACTCCAAGGTCTCCATCATCGGGATCTCCAACGACCTGAAGTTCACCGAGTTCCTGGACCCCCGGGTGCGCTCGAGCCTGGGTGAAGAGGCGATGATCTTTCCTCCCTACGATGCCGCCCAGTTGAAGGACATCCTCCACCAGCGCGTGCAGGAGGCCCTGAAGCCGGAGAGCCTCACCGACGAGGTGATCCCCCTGTGCGCCGCGTTGGCAGCCCAGGAGCACGGTGACGCACGACGGGCGCTCGACCTGTTGCGGGTGGCGGCGGAACTGGCGGAGCGTGACTCGTCCCGGCTGGTGGACGAGGTGCACGTGCGCCGCGCGCAGAACAAGATCGAGTTGGACCGGATCACGGAGGTGGTGCGCACCCTCCCCACGCAGAGCAAGCTCGTCCTGCTGGCCACGGTGTTGGGGGAAGAGCACGGGACCGGCCACGGTCTGACCACGGGGGAGGTCTATGACACCTACAAGGAGTTGTGCCGGGCGGCCGAGTTGGACGTGTTGACGCAACGGCGGATCACGGACCTGGTGAGCGAACTGGACATGCTCGGCATCATCACGGCGCGCGTGATCTCCAAGGGCCGTTATGGTCGCACCCGTGAGATCCAGATGAGCACCCCGCTGGACTCGACCAAGACCGTGCTCGCCGAGGACGAGCAGATCGCGCAGATCATGCATGTGCGCCCGCGCAAGCAGCTGAAGATCGTCTAAGCGGCTTCTTTTCCCTTCGGTCTCTTTCTCTCCCGCCTTTTCCCCTCTTTTTCGCGGTGGGTCCCGGGGCCGACGCGACGATGTTGATCGATATTGCCGTTAAAGGGCTTGCAGGTCGCAAGCGTACCCCTCGGCTTGTTTTTATGGACTGTGCGCCTGCAAGCGCACGCGATGACCCGATTGGGATGCCCACGCTGTGAGGCCACGATCGAGGTTCCTTCCCAGGGTGACCCGGTGTGTGCTTCGTGTGGCTTCACGGCGCCCGTGGACCCGGCTCAGCGACCGTCTCAAGGCGAATCCGGGCGACCGCCGGCTCCGAGCGGGCCCACGACACAGGGCTATGGCCAGGTCCCGCCTGAGGGGATGTACACGCCTTCGGCCCCGCCGGGCCCGCCGGGCGCTCCACCCGCCACAGGATCCCCTCCACCTTCGCCCACGAAGACCTCGGGCATGGCGGTCGCGAGCATGATATTGGGGATCGCCGGGGCGTGCATGATCTTCCTCATCTGGTTGCCGCTTCTCGGCTGGATCAGTTTCGGCCCGGCGGTCCTTGCGGTCATCCTTGGTGGCGTCGCGATCAAGAAGTGCAATGACGACCCGCTCCTCGCCGGCAGGGGCATGGCGGTGGCGGGTCTCGTCTTGGGCATCATCGTGGCCGCCATCGGTTTCATGTTCCGCATCTTTTGGGGCGGCCTGTAAGCGGAAGCGAGGCGCGGCCACGGGTCCGGCCTTAGCGGTCATGCCGGATGACCGAATCGTCGCCGTCGGCTTCCTTGGCCCCATGGAACCCGGATTCCTGGTGCGACGGCCTATGGGCCGATGAGCTCCTGACGTCGTTCGGCCTTTGGGGGTCGTTGTGGACCCGCACGGTGGACGCCGTGTCCGGGTCCGGCTCAGTCGCTTCTTCGCCTCCTCCGCCGCGCCGGAAAAAACGCGTCGAAAGGTCCCAGGCCAGGGGGATCGCAATGATCACACCGACCGTGATCCACAGCATGGTGAACAGGTCGCAGGGCGCGTGCGCGTTGAAGACGGTGCACCAGTCCGGGTTGTGGCTTACCGTGTTGCCGGCGACCATGAATTTCAGGAGGCCCAACCAGGGGATCTCTCCGCGCGCCTTGCCCACGAGCCAATCCGGTTCGACGAGCTGCCCCCTGCAGATCCCTGCCTGGTCGGCTTCCCGGTTCGTCGTGGGGTTGTCCCCGCGGGTGACCCAGCCGGAGGTCTCGAAGGAATCGTTTCTCCGGTTCAGCCCGGGCAGTTCCACGGAGTCCTTTTGTTCCTGCCACACCCCGTTCTCGTCGTGATAGGAGAACGCGCCGTCCCCGTGCACTTCGACCCAGGTGATCGCACGATGGATGATCGGGGGTTTGCCCGGCCCGCTGCATTCGTCCTGGCTGAAGATGATCACGTCGCCGGGATGTCCGTAGCCTTCCCGTTTGCCCTCCCCGGGCCGATGATCGGTCGATGCAAGCGCACCGTAACGCGTCACGATGTTCTCGCGGGCGTCGTCGGCGTCCACATGGCGCACGAGGATCAGGTCGCCGGGGTCGATGTTCCCCAGTCGCCCGTAGGAGGCATCGGGGTGCATCATGCTGCCGGATTCCACGACCACGAGCGGCGCGGAGCCGACGGGTTGCCCGGTGAATCCCCACAAGCCTCCCAGCAGGACGACGATCACGAGCACGGCCACCAGGATGTCGCGGCCCAGCGGCGGGATCGATCGCCAGGTGGCGATCACGGGGTTCTCGTCGCTCAAGCGGTCCACCCCCGCACGGTCTCGCTTCGTTTCCAGAGCATCTCGAGGGCGAACGGCACGGCGAGGAGCACGCCCGCCGAGATGCCCAGTGCCGCCCACGTGTCGCACGGGGCTGTGGCACGCAGGACCTTGCAGTGGCCGGCGGCGTCGAAGGGCACCGGGTTGCCGGCGAAGGCGAGCTTGATGAGCCCGAGCCAGGGGGCCTGCCCTTTGGCGGTCCCGAGGATCCATTCCGGCTGCACGAGGCGTCCGGGCATGTGGGAGACGGGGTCCGCGTTGTGGTTCGTCTGCGGGTTGTCCCCTTTCGTCACGAACCCGCTTGCGGGGGGCTTCATGTCCACGATGCCGACTTCCGGGAGGTCCACACTCATGGTGGTCACCATCTCGCCGTCAAGGTTGCGGTATTCGTACCGCATTTCGTCGTCGTCACCGGCGGGGGTCGCTTCCACCCAGGTGAGGGCGCGATGGATGATCGGCGTGCGCTCCAGGTCGCCCAGCGGACGGAACACGATCACGTCGCCGTAACCCCCGTACGCGGTCTGTGCGGCGCCTTCGTAGGCCGTCGCGATCCGGGCCGGGGCGTCGCGGGCGTCCACTTCCTTCACGAGCACCAGGTCGCCGGGGTCGATCGTGCCGATCCGGCCGAAGGGGGCGTCCGGGTGCATCATGCTGCCGGATTCCACCACGACGAGCGGAGGCTGGTCCAGGCTCTGGCCCGAGTAGGTCCATAGACCCCCCAGAAGCACGCCGATCACCAAGGCGACGACCACGAGGTCCCGTGCGAGAACGGTGCCGGGGCGTTGGCTGCGCCAGATGCGACCCAAACTTGTGGACAACGATGGTTTCGCCGCCTCGGGGTCCCGCGAGCGCCGGTGCCCTGGCGTGTCCTCGTGGGGCGCTCCCGTGGACTTCATGGGGTCTGTTCTGAACGAGCCCCTTCACCCATTTAATCGATTTGGGGTCGTGGCGGCTTCCTGGATTCACCGCCATGAAAATGCACGCCGGAGCGGATCCGGACGTCGGGGCTGCGTCGGGGTGCGCGCCTTGCCGGGCCGGCCGGGACCACGCGACCGGCAAGCAGGTCCAAGGCGTCGTGTGCCTCCAACGCAGGGCGGCCGGTCTCCTCTTCCCGGTCTCGGTCCTGTTTCGCCCGTTCGGCTTCGAATCGGGCCATGGCTTCTTCTTGCTCGCGTTCGAAGCGACGGCGTTCCTGCAGGCGGTTCACGCTCCGGTAGGTGAACACGATCACGGTGATCGTGAAGGGCACGCCGACGAAGATGAACAGCAAGGTCAGGAAGACGACCCAGTTGTCGCAGGGCGCCTGGCCGGCGAGGAACGAGCACCATTGGTGGTCCGGGGCGAGTTGCGAGGGGTCTTGCCCCATGAGCGCGATGCGTGAGAGTCCGACGTACGGCACGGTATGGGCGACGCGTCCCAGCACGCGGTCGTGTTCGATGGGGTTCACGGTGACCCCGAGCGCCTGGTCGGCCAGGTCGTTGGTGCGCGGGTTGTCCCCGCGGGTGAGGAAACCACTGCGGTCCGGTTGGTAGTTGTAGAGGCCCAACTCGGGGATCGTGACGGAGCGCGCGTCGTAGATGCCGAACTCCTGCACGGTGAAACGCGGCACGGACACGGTCGCGGAGCCTCCCGGTGCCGGGTTCGGGTTCGGCACCTGGATGATGTCACGTTCCAGGTACGCAACGGCACGATGCACCACGGGTTGCGGGACCGGGTTTTCCTTCGTGGAGCTGGGGACGAACACGAGCACGTCACCGCGGGCTCCGGCGGTCCTCCCTTTTCCCGGTCCGTAGAACGTCTGCACGTCTCCCGGGTTCTCCACTTTCTCGATGACCACGACGTCTCCCGGGTCCACGGTGCCCAGTCGGCCGAACGGGGCGTCCGGATGCATCATGCTGCCGGATTCGACGATGAAGAACGGGGTCCGGAACCAGGTCTTCGGATCGTCCTCGTCCGGCGTGACGAGGGCTTGTTCCACCGGGTTGAAGCCGGTCACGGTGACCATGGAGACCCATCCTGCAGACAGTACGAGCACGATGAGGACGGTGAGGCGAGCGCCGACGAAGACCCGTTGGTTGCTCTTGAAGAACTGCTTGGTGAGCCATCGCCAATCCGTTCTCTCTTTCTCACCGTCTGGCTCTGGTTGGTCATCATCGACCGCGGGGTCGTGTCCGTCGTAGGTTTCATTTTGGTATGACTCTTGTTCCGGCTCGTGCGACGCGGCAGCCGGTCCTCGGGCCCTCCTGCTCTGGATCGCCGCTCCCTTGCCATTGGGGCTTTTGGCTTTCGGGGGTTTGCCTGTGGGCGCCGGCCGGGCCTCCTCTTGATCGTCTTCCAGCAGCCATTTCCATAGCGCGCGCAGCGGGTTCGTGCGCCGCTTGCCGATCGTGGGGGTCTGGTTGCCGGGGTGCCCGGGCGTGCCCGGCTCGTTGATGGCCCGCACCCGGCCCGTGGGCTTCGGCCCCGGTTCATGGGACGCGGAGGCGGAGGAACGTGAAGCACGGGCTGCGTCCGACGTATGGGCCGGTGGCGCGGCTCGCGCGCGTGGCGCTGCCGGTCGCCGCACCCATCGCTTTCGGGGGTCGGTGGCGTTCTTGGGGCCCGGCGTCGCCCGGGGGGGCGGGGAGGGGGGTTGCTGTGGGGGGCCGCGGCGTGCAGGCTCCGCTCGCCGCTTGGGCGGTCTGCGACCGGGGACCCGCTCACCCATGCGACCATGGAGGGCTGGGATTGAAAAGCGGGTTTCGCAAGTCGTCGCTTTGCGACCGGTTTTTGTGGGAACGGGGGGCACGGGCCGACCCGTGCCATCACTTGTACATGACCTGAACCATATAAGGAGGATTTGTGATTCGATTCGGTCCGTGCGGCGGGCGCTGACCTCCTGCTGGGTGTCCCGGCGGGACCCGCGTGGGGCGTTCCACGAATGGGCGCGGGTCCCGTGTGGACCGGCGGATGGGCTCCCGGATCCCGACAGCCTCGCCGAGCCCTGCGATGCGCTCCCGCGATGAACGCTTCCAGGCGGTCTGCGCGTGGGCGAAAGCGGTCCCACGGGTCGCAGCGGCAACGTGCTCCCGAGTTGAGCCGCTTCCAGGCGGTCTGCGCGTGGGCGTGAGCGGTCCCACCGGTCGCAGCGGCAACCGGGGTCCCCACAACGTTCATCACGCGCTGCGGGGTGGCGCATTCGATGCCCGCGGGCGTGGATCATGAGCGCATGCAGATCGTGCGGTTTTTCGGCCGCTACGACTGCTTGATCGACCCCGAACTCGTCGATTATCTCTCGCGGCGCGATGACATGGAGGAGCACGCCGGGCGGGTCCTTGAACGACTCGGCGAGGTGCCGTTCTATCTCACACTCGCGTCGTTCCGGGAGGCGGAGACCCGCGTGCAGGAGCCCAGCCGCGACGGCCACCAGCTCGCCGCCGCGCACGGGGGGACCCAGGGCGCCACCATGGCCACGGCCGCGCACGACGACCCGGAAGCGGAGCGGGCGCGCAAGGCGGCGCTTTCACGCATGCTGGAGATGGTCTACGACCAGAAGGCTTCGGTGCGCAGCGAGGAGGTCCTAGACGAGGACGACGGCGAAGGTACCGGGGGTGTCGCACTGGTGCAGACCGTCGAGCGTCCCAAGGTGCGCGTGAACCGACCTTCCTCGTGGGACCCGGTGGCGGCGCATCACGACCCCGACGTGAAGATCCTCAAGGACATCACGGGGGAGTCCACGTGCGAAGGCACCACGGAGGATTTCCACAAGTTCTTCCGCTCCCGCTTCCATCAACTGCAGCGGCTTCTCAAGAAAAGACGTGAGCTCGCGAACGTGGTCACCGTGGACCGCGTGTTGGACGGCCCGGCGCAGGAGGTGGCCACGATCGGTCTGGTGACGGAGAACCGGACCACGGGCAACGGTCATCGGTTCATGGAGATCGAGGACGAGACCGGGAAGGTACCGGCCTTGGTGGTGAACAACGAGCGCACGGATCCCGCCTTGATGGCGCAGGCGTTGGTCCTCGTACCGGACGAGGTGGTGGGGATCATCGCGCAGAAGACCTCCAAGGGAGACCTCTTGATCGTCAAGGACATCATCCGGCCGGATGTGCCGTTCAACGAACCCCGTCAGCGTGCCGAAGACCCGTTGGCCGTCGCGGTCCTTTCGGACGTGCACGTGGGCAACGAGCTGTTCCTGGAGGACAACTTCACCCGCATGCTGAAGTGGCTCAACGGGGAGATCGGCAACTCCCGGGAGCGCGAGATGGCGGGCCGCATCAAGTATCTGCTCTGCCCGGGCGACATGGTGGACGGCGTGGGGATCTATCCGG
>CAYVRY010000109.1:0-6964 GCA_964452895.1 uncultured Halobacteriales archaeon | reverse complement strand
AAAGAAAGGGAAGGGAAAAGAAAGGGAAGAGAAGGACCTGCAGCAATTGCAGGTTCAGTCACTTGAAGGGGCGCTCATCCGTCCAACCGGTGGTGCTCGAACTCCCACTCCATGACTTCCTGGGTGGCCGGGAAGGCACTGAGCCATCCCCGTACTTCGCCGCCGTCGCCCAGCGACACCGTGATGTTGTTCCCGTCGACGGACAGATTGCCCTCATCCGTGGCGATGGCCACATTGTAGGAATGGCCGTCGTTCTGGATGCGGACGTGGTTCTGCGTGACGTTCACAATGTCGTAGTCGGCGCCGGTCACCAGAGTGGCTTCGAAACCGTCCGTGCGGGATTGCAGGGACATCCCGGCGTTCACGCCGTTGAGGGCAAGGAACTTCCCCGCGCCGTCACTGGCCTCGAGGATCCCCCGCTGGTGGTTCTGCACGACGTGGAACTTGCGTTCCCCGCCGAGCACGCCATCCGGCAACTGGATGTCCTCGAATACCACATTGTTTCCAAATCGTCCATGGCTGGTGAAGTTGCTCACGTGGTCGTCGCCCTCGTGGAGCACGAAGGACACATACAGGCCCTCCAGTCTCCAGTCACCTGGACCCACGAACTCGCCCTGAGCGGGGTAGTCCCGCACGTAGGCGAGCTCTCCGCCGCTGCTGACGGGGGGTGGGGTCTCCATATGGTGGGCGATGACCATCGACGAAGCAAATACCAGAATCGCGGTTGCGAACAGTGCTATTGCTTTTCCTTTCATGGTCTCAAACCTCTTGGTCTATTTTTCGTCACGACCGGAAAGGTCGTGGATCGTGATCGGCAGAGGGGGTGGAAGCGGATAGAGATCGGACCCCGGCCCCTGCCCAGGCCGCGGTCCGAGCGTGGCTCCCGATTGCGGTTCAGGGGGTCGCGCAATCCTCCGCCATGTGGTCGAACGCGCTGTGCATCACCGTGGTGGTGGCCGGGAACGCCCCGCCATCGATCCAGGTGCGCACCTGGCCGCCGTCTCCGAGATCGACGTTCACGTTCACGCCTTCGACGCTCAACGTCGCGTTGCCGAGCGTCTCCACGGCGATCACGTGACCGTCACGGTGCAGTTCCGCACGGGTGTCGCTTACCCCCAGGGGGTCGAACTGGCCCGTCGTCTTGAGACGGAAGTCGCTTTCTCCCTTGGAGTAGTAGCCCACTCCGGCGTTCACGCCGTTGAGCAGACCCACGCATCCGCGCTCGGATTCGGCGACGACGAGGCCCTGTTCGTACTGGTCGACGGCCTCGAACCGGACATCACCAAGCACACCGGCGGGCAACCAAAGCTGATGCCACACCTGGGTGTCTGCGGCACGCCCGCGGCTTGTGAACGCCTCCACCAGATCGTCGTTCTCGCGCTGGTCGACGTTCCAGGCCACGTAGGTCGCGGTCACCGTCCCTCCCGCCGCGACGGTGTCGAGCGCGTCGTCCGGATAATCCCGGACATACGCGAGCTCGCCTCCGTCGCTGATCGGGGGAGTCGGTATGTGCGCACCGATCGCGAGGCTCGCACTGAGCACGAGCGCCGCCACGGCGAACAATCCTATGCCTTTTCCATTCATTTCGTGCCTCCTGGCAGCACGGGCTGCCATTGATTTTTCATCGTTCTCCGGGCAAAGACGTCGCCCGGCCCCCGAGCGGGGTGACGCGACCGGTCCGGCCGCGATGGATCGAGGTGCCGGGACAAAGGATGGCGGTACCTCGGCGCACCATCCCCTGTCCCGGCCTGCCACCGGTCGCAAGGAGCCGGCGCCGCCGTCTCAACAGGCCCTGGGAAGCTTCGGCCTGCAACGGGACCGAAACCCTCGAAGACGCGGATCATGCGGATACCCCCTGCGCGTCTCCGACTCCATACCGGGGCGATCGCCCTCCAACGGGGGCCGGAAGCCGGCGGGTCGTCTTGTCCTTGGTCTCGGGGGCGGGTGATCGTTGTGGGTGCATGGCGAGTGCGAACTCCTTCGGCCACGGCGGGACGCCGTTGGCGACGGTCATCACGGCACCGCCCTGGCATTCCCTGGCCAGTAGCTCCATGAGCCGCTTCACCGAGCCGGGTTTCTCCTTGATCTCCCAGACCGCACCGTGCCGGCGCAGGATCCGGGCCGCCATGGAGGCGCGGTGACCACCCACGACGACACGTTCGATCTCCCCTTCCTTGAGCAGCGACCGAAGGTACGGGATGAACGTGGCCGTGCGGTCCGTGCGGTCATGACGGAAGTACGCCACCATCGTGGTGGGCAACCGCCGTTTCTTCTGGAGATACCGGAAGACGTCCCGGGTGCTGTCCACGTCATTGATCTCTGCACCGTGGAACCACATCACCCCCTTCAGGCTGGACGGGCCCCACGTGAACCGCTTCTGCAGTTGCGCGCGCATGGTGGCCTGCTCGGAGGCGGTGAGGCCTTCGTCGATCCAGTCCTTGAGGAAGGTGTCCAGGATCGAGATGTTCTCCAGACCGGGGATCTCCATGCGCTTCGGGCTCGCGTCGAGAAACCGCACGCCGCGGTCCTTGGAGACCCGCTCCATGATCTTGATGAGTCCGGGGTCCCGCTCCCCGTTGACGAGGGTCGTCTTGCGGGGGGCACTGTGGGCGAAGGCCTTCGCCATGCGGGGCAGCGAACGGGCCAGGTCGCCTGCGTGGTCCCGGCGCACGTTCGCGATGAACAGGTAGTTCGGGCGCACAAACAGTTCATTGAACACGTTCATGGTGTAGGGCGTGATGCCTTGGTTCTCCAGTACACAGGCGTCCATGGGCCAGTACCGCTTGACCTCCCACATGTTCTCCTCGAGGATCGCCTTGTGCTTGGGGTCCCGCTTGATCGGGTGCCACTGGCCGTCCTTGAAGGACAACGGGTCCGTGCCGGTCACCTTCGCGTGCACGGAAAGCCCCCGGTCATGCAGCGCCCGGGCGGTCGCCTTGGTGAGCGCGGATTTACCACGGGTGCCGCTTACGCTGACCCGCAGGGTCAAGGACTCCAACAACGCCCGATGGCCGCTTCGTCCCCGGAACCGGGGCGGCAGGCGCGCGTTGATCGCCTCGCACTCCTTGTGGTTCATTCGGCACCTCCGTCCGCGGCGCCGGCGACGGCGACCAGGCTCACGCCCGTGGCCAGCGCGACGTCCAGCAGGCCGGAGGCCCGCGTGACGGCGGCCGACGCGGTCTCACGTGCACTGGCGAGTGCAGGGGAGAGGGTATTGGACAGGTCCGCCAGGGCCGCGCCCACGCCCGGCGCCCGGACGTCGATGAACGTGTAGACCCCGGAGACCGTGCCTTCGGCCAGGCCCGTGATCTTGGACCAGGCGTCCGGGTCCGTGAGGAACCAGAGGGCGGCACTCACCGCCACCAGGAGCACACCGAACCAGATGATGAATGTGGACATTCCTTCCAGATAGCGGCCTTCGCGGTGCAGGTTGTAGGCGAACAGGCCCGGCAAGACCGCGAGGACCAGACCGAACGACTCCGGTTCGATGATCGGATAGACGAACATCGTGGCGACGATGCCGGAGAGCAGGAACGCATAGAGCAGACGCCGGCCGTAGACGAGCCGGTAGGAATAGAAATACTGGCCCATCAGGAAAGACGCGAGCGCCCCCACGGAGAAGACCAGAAGGACGGAAAGGTCCACCAGGGAATAGATCAAGATCAGGGGCAGCACGAGCACCCCGCCGAGACGGGAACCCGTCTTCTCGTGGATGATCAGCCCCACGACCAGGAACAATGCGAGCAGCACCCATGCGATTGTCACGCCTTCGAACAGCATCCTCGGTTACCTCGTTGACCGGTCAGGGACTTCTCACGCATCGCGATGAATGGGACATCGGCGTCGCCATTGCACTTGGTCCCGAACGACCATGGTGGACAAACTCGATGCCTATGAAAAGGCTTGTCGGTCACCGGTCGAAGTATGTTCAGGCATCTATCGAACACGGTGTAACCAATCGTGGTTCGTAGAATATGCGACGGTCCGGTGCAAAATATGAAGGATATAGAGACAATGAGTTCCCTGTAAAAAAAAGGAATAACGCACAGACATAACGGGGCATATATGTAACATTGTCAGTGGGCCCGTGCTTCCGTCAAAGCGAACGAGCGTCATTTGGCATCCATCATCATGACGTGGACCTTGTACAAGCAGATCAAGTCGCTCATTCAAAGATCGGACATCAGGAGAGCCCCTGGGAAGCGCGGCGGGCGGTCCCTCGGCGCGCGCATGCGGCAAGGGAACCCGATGGCCGGCCCCGGGCCTCGTGGCGGGCGCGTCATGGCCGCTTGGCCACGGCGCCGCGGGCGGACGTCGCGGACGTATCCGACGCCTCTCTCGGGGCCACGTCCGGGCGTCTGATGATACTGGGGCACCCGGCGGCTCTTCAAAGGAAACCGCGCGGCTGCGACCCCGTCGGGACCCCTCCGGAGGCGGGCCGGGGCCCCTCCTGGAGGCCTCCCGTCCGAGCCTTGTCCCGAAACGGTTTTTATCAATCCACCAATCTCTGGGGAACGGTCGAACCGATCGACCCGTACGGAGTGGGGTATCACGAACGCGCGAATGATCGTCATCACGGCCATCCTGCTCGCCTCGGCGCTCGCCGGGGCTGCGACGGCCCAGGAGGGTCAAGGGGACGAGGGGGCCGACGACGCCGGCATCCAGGTGTCCGACGGCGTCGCAGAAGGCCGATGGATCTCCCTGGAGTTCCAGAACGACACCGGCCGGATCGACGATCTCGAGGTGGACGGGCTGCGTTACTTCTCATCGATCCGGTTGCCCGGTGCGTTCCAGGTGACCCAGGAGGCCGAGCGGCTCCTGTTCACAGGCGACTCCTTCCAGGTGACCATTCACGACGACCCGCGCGGCGTGGTCCGGTTCGACAGCGAGAACGAGACCTTCACGCTCTCGCCGGGATGGGGTGTGGCCACCTTCCAACGGGAAGAATACGTCGAACTCACCTACAACCACAACACGGCCTACCTCAGTGGCGCCGACCGGCAGAACCGGATGGTCCTGCTCACACAGGGGACGTTCTTCCGGGTCGGTCCCGACGCCGGCGTGCTCGAACCCATGGATGGAGAAGAAGACCCGATCCTGCCGGAACTCGACGCGCTCGCGGCGCAAGGCCAAGTCGCAGCCTGGGGACGGATCGGACCCAGCGGGATCGACCTGTTGCCGCTTGCCCGGTTCGACCACGAGTCGCAGCTGGTAAGAGACCTCCACCATCGGCTCGCCCTCCAATCGCTGCCCCGTGACGCACGCCTGTTCATCTTTGAGATCGAAAGCGGTCACATGGACCCCGATGCGTTGAACCTGCGGCACTACGAAAAAATGCTCTCGCTGCTGGTGCCCGGGGACGACATCCCGGCCAAGGCGAGCCTGGAGGAGCTGCTCGGCACGGAAGGGGATGCGGGTTACTGGGCCCAGGACGGGCTCAACGGCATCCGCATCGTCGTCGCGCTCGGACCCGACGAGACCCAAGGGCTCGAGGTCATCGGCACCACGGCCACCGTACCGCCCGGGATCGCCGTGGGACTCCTCATGGGCGCGCTCAGCGTGGTCGGAGGGACCGGGTACTTCTTCTGGGACCGCTGGCGCATGCGTCGCCCCTGGTGATCGCACGGTTCAGCCGAAGTCGAAGGCTTCCGAGAAGCGGTCCACCACTTCATCCCCGAAGGTTTTGTGGTAGGTCACCAGGACGTTGCGTACCCGCTCGTGGTCCGTCACCCAGTACCGTTTCGTGCGTTTGAACGGCTCCTGGGTCAAGATCTCGGCCCCGACGAGTTTCTGCAGGTGCCAGGACAGCGTGGACGGGGAAAGCGGAACATGCCCTTTGAGTTCCTTGAACGTGATCCCCGGGGCGTCCAGGACCACGATCGTGATCCGGCACGGGGATTGTTGGCGCAACCAGTAGAGGATGTCCCGGTCGCGCCGGTCCAGGTTGTCACCCGGGAAATAGGCCTTCCTGCGGCCTTCGTTGCGCGCCACGAGAAGACCCGCGAGCTCCATCTGGCGCAGATTGTACTCGATGGTCCCCAACGGCAGGTCCAACTCCCGTTGGAGCGCCCGCATGTGAAGACCGGGCACCCGGGTGATGTGTTCGTGGATTTTTCGCCGCGTCTCCAGTTCCAACAGGAGATGACGTTGTTCGGTGGAAGCCATTCCCAGTCCTTTTCCAGGTAACGCTTCCCCAGCACCGATGGTCGATACCGACCCTTATCTTTTTTTGATCGCCAGATACATCAATAGGAGGATCACCAGGTCCGCGACGGCCACGGTGAGGATCCAATCCTCAGCCCCACGCGATGACAGTGAACGCACCACGAGCCAGACCCCCTTGCCTGCGAAGGCGAAAAACGCCGTCGCGATCAGCAAGGGACGCGCACTGCGCAGTCTTTTGTACGAATATAGCGAGACTCCGGTCATCAGGAGGGCAAAACCGGCGACGGCCACCACGACGGCGGCTTCTACATTCGCAACGAGGGCACTCAGGGAAGACTCCTCCAATAACCAGGCATCCATGAACCATTGATAGGTTTTCCCGCACAATATCCGACGCGTCCGCAAACAGAAGAAGACGGCAAAGACTTAATGGGGCTTCCAGGGTCGCTCGGCCCATGCACGTGCCGTATCGCTCCATCAGTCTCCTTCTGGGAGTCCTCCTGTCCGGATCCGTAGTGGCGGGTTGCCTGGGTGGAGACGACGACACCGATGTGGGACCCGTCGGGGAAGACGGGACGGTCGACTACAGCCCGATGGAACCGGACCCCGGGCTGGGTCTCGTCGAGTCGCAGCATCTTTTCGAGACCCGGGACTCCGGTGTCGAGATCCATGTGCGCGTTGTGCGTCCGGACGTGGACGGACCCGTCGGCGTGATCACGGAATTCACCCCCTATCAGGCGCTCGCGCCCCGCAACCCGATGCTCGAACCCGTGGTGGGGCGACCCGATGGCACGTTCGT
>CAYVRY010000108.1:0-6994 GCA_964452895.1 uncultured Halobacteriales archaeon | reverse complement strand
TGTGGAACTTATCGAGGGTTCCATTGGCCAGGTTTTAGGACAACCCCGTAAAACCCAGCTCGAAGGGGCAGCCTATTGTTTGCTGCAGGTGATGTAGGTCCAGACCGCCAGGAAGGAGTCCTGCCCATCAAAAAGCCGTTCCAGTGAGACGGCAAGAAGCGCCTTGCGGTCGGCGATCTCATGCAGGGTGGGGTCCTCGCCTTCGATGCGTCGGCACCCGCCGATCCAGCCCAGTACACCTTCATGGTAGACGCTGAGAAATTCGTTCCACTGCCCGACGTTCGCGTCGAAGGTCCGGTGCTCGACGTCCTCGACCCGGAAACCGGCTCCTTCCAGGGCGCGCTGGTAATGGTCCAGTGGGCGCACGGGCAGGAAGAACTTGCGCCGCAGCGTGTCGTGCGCACCCATGCGCTCCGGGTCGTCGAGGATGTCGCGGTATTGCGACCAGCCGTCGTCCTCCGCGAGGATCTGCTTGGCGACCTGTTGCACGGCTTCCACGGTCTCGTCGATGATCCAGGTCCCTTCCGCGCGCCCCGGGACGCCGATGTTGCCCGACTGCACGTGCACGGTTCCATCTGTGCGCAACGCACCGTACCAGGAACGCAGGGTGTCCTCCAGGCCATAATAGAGATGGATCGCGTTCGTGGAGACCAACACCTCGGCCCCGCGCTCCAGCAGCGCCGGCTCCAGCACCTCCTCCAGACGCTGGATGCGCCTTTCTTCCTTCAGGAACCGGATGTGCCGGAAAGCCACGCGCTCGTCGTGGCGCAACTTCTCCAGCGACAAACGGAGGAACTTCTCCGACGAGTCCACGTTGATGATCCCCACCGGCAGGTCCCCCACTCGGGCAAGAAGCCGCTGCGCCAGGATCCCGGTCCCCCCGGAGTAGTCGATCACGAGATCGCCTTCCCGAAGCCGGTCGGCCAACGCCTCTACGGTGGGGTCCAGATTGCGGTACCAGCCGTGGTGTTCCACCGTGTCGTAACCCAGGGCCAGTTCCTCCACGGGTCCCCGGGTCCAGGGTTCGTCCGGTACGCGTGGGAACCCCGCCGGCCAAAGATCAGACATCGCGCAGGCGCACCAGGCGCCTCCGCCGGAAAACCTTGGCCTTCCCAGGTACGAGACCGCTTTGGGGGCCCACGGCCGACCTCGCCGACGCCCCCGGCCGACCCATGACGGGAACCTGCATCCTTCCCGATTCCTGTACCTTTATGTCCAAAGAGGGCGCATAGTGCCCTCTAGTGAGGAGCAGCGGCTTGTTTGGTCCTGCTTCCAGCTTCCGGCTGATTGGAGACTGACCATGTGGGCCACGCTCATCGAGTATTTTCGGCGGTACCCCGCCCAGGAGCGCATCGTCCGCTTGATGATCCAGCTCGGCCTGCGGATCCATGACCAGGAGATCTACTGCGGACCCGTGCGGTTGACGGACACCGCCCTGGCGCGCGCAGCCGGCGTGGACCGCCGCATCGTCACGGCCACGGTGCGCACCATCGCGGAGCACCCGGAACTTGCCCGCGCGTTCACCCGCTTCCGGCCGACGCTGCACCTCAAGGAAGCCGCACCCGCCATGGGATGGGGGGTCGTGGAGATCGAGCCGGAGGACGCGGATTCCCCGGGCATCCTCTCCGGCGTCTCCTCCGTGATCTCCCAGGAAGGCATCAGCGTGCGCCAGGCCATCGTGGACGACCCGGACTTCATCGAGGAGCCCAAACTCTTCGTGGTCACCGAGCGGCCCCTTCCCGCGCACATGATCCCGCAGATCCGCCGCTTGCCCGGCGTGCGCAGCGTGACGGTCTACTAGCCACCGGTTCGCCCGTTCCCAAGTACCATTTCCCCAGGTAGATAAGCCAGTCCCGCCATCTTGTTTGCGATGTCGTTCACGATCCCGCGCTGGTGGTGGACCGCCTTGATCGTTTCCCTGGTCCTGCTGGCCCTGGGAGGCACATTGAATGCCGTGGAATCGGGGATGCGGGACAACTACGCCACGGACGGGTGCGTCGGGCCAGCGACAGAGGACCCGCCGGAAGACGTGGATTGCGCCGGGCAACGGCTTTCCATCGGCATCGTGGACGCCGTCTCACGGGCGACCTTCGGACCCGGCATCGCGATGGCGATCCTGGCGGGCGTCTACCTGCTGGGCTCCGCGATCGCCCTTGCATGGGGCGGACCCAGTCGGGAAAACGAACCACCCCAAGGAGGTGGACCCGCATGAGGTTCCACGTGCCCAAAGGCCTCGCGATCCTCGTCATCGCCGGACTCGTGCTCTTGGCGGTCGCAGGCGCGGCCGATTCCATCGCGAACGCGATGCGGGACAACTACAACCTGGATTGCGACGTGTACGGTCATCCATTCGAACCCAGGCCGGACCCGGACTCGAACGAAACGGACGAACCGGACACCACACCGCCCACCAAGGAAGAACGGAAGGAATGCAGGAGCGCACGCCTGCCGATCACCGTGGTCGACGCGATCAAGGGCGCCGCCCTCGGCCCGGGCATCGCGATCGTGGCGATCTCTGCGGTGTTCATGATCGCCGCGGCGATCGCAGCGAGAAGGCGATAATTGAATGGTACTTGGACGGTTGTCAGACTCGCTACGGTGACCGGGTCCAGCGGCCACGTCCGTCCCGTGATTTCATCGGGACCACGCCAAGCGGGGTTGGTGGTCCCACGTTGAACGCCCTCATGGTGCAATGATCCGGCGCATCAGGGGCTTCGCCCACCGCAACCCTCATCCCGACCCCTCAGCTCGCTTCCCGGGATGCCGGGCAAAAAGGCCGGGGACCGGGGGGCGCAAGTGGCAGCGCCCAGCCCCGTGGCCCGCGACCAAGAGGTCGAAAAGGCCCCGGGGCCCTACCAGCGGCCGGGGGCGACCATGCCCGGCCCGGCCGCGGATTACGACGTGGTCGTGGTGGGGGCGGGCCCCGCGGGTTCGGAGAGTGCCCGCCGTCTGGCCGGTGACGGTCTCTCCGTGCTGATCCTGGAGGAGCATCGCACGGTGGGCGAGCCTGTGCAGTGCGCTGGGTTGATCGCGAAGAACGTATTCCCGCTCATCGATCTTGACCCGCACGGGGATTTCCATCAGCAGGAGATCCGGGGTGCGCACATCGTGTCGCCGTCGGGCCATCGGGTCCTCGTGGAGGCGGATGAAGTCCATGCCCATGCGGTCTCCCGCTCCCGTTTCGATCAAGTACTCGCCGAGCGCGCCGAAGAAGCGGGCGCGGAATTGGTCCGCGGGGCGACGTTCGTCGAAAGCAAAGTGCAACGTCTCTCGAACGGGGCAAGCGCCTCGGGCAACGGGCAGGGCACGGTGCGCCGGGAGCTTACCCTGCGGCATCGGGATGAGGCGGACCGCGTAAGCTCGACGACGTTGACGTGCCGTCTCCTGGTGGGTGCGGACGGCATCGGCAGTGAGGTGGCGCGCACGTCGGGCTTCGGACAGCCCCCGTTCGTGCTTTCCGGGTTGGAGATCGAACTGGACGGCCTGCAGATCCCGGACCCCCACAACGTGCACGTGCACACGGGGACCCATGTCGCCCCGGGCTACTTCGCCTGGATCGTCCCGAACGGCCCTCATGGGGCGCGCGTGGGGCTCTGCCTGGACATCCGTCGCGCGCGCGGCAAGAGCGCGTGGGATCATTACCAGCAGTACCTGAAGCTCCCCGACGTGGCCGAGATCACGCGCGGCGGCGTGGAGACACGGCGCATCGTGGGCTGTATCCCGTTGGGCCTGAAGGCGCGGCTTTCCGATGACGGGGTCGTGCTCGTGGGGGACGCCGGCGGGTTCGCCAAGCCCACCTCGGGCGGCGGGATCTACATGGCCTGCTGGGGCGCGGCCCATTTGCAGGCCACGCTGCGGGAGAACCTGCGCCTGGGGCGCACGGACGCGGCTTCGCTTTCACTGTACGACCGTGCGGTGCATCGGTCCATCGGGCGGGAACTCCGCGTGGGTGCGGCCCTGCATGAGGTGTTCCGGCGCCTGCCGGACAAGGAACTGGACTTCCTGGCAGGCAAGCTCGACCGGCCGCGGACCTTGAAGACCATCGAACGCCACGGCGACATCGACCATCCGTCGCGCTTGGTCTTGCCTTTGTTGTTGCAACGGCCTTCGCTCCTGCGCTACGCCTGGCCGGCGGCGCGGGCGCTCGCGGTGACCCGTTTTTCCCGTGCGTGAGCCTTCAGGGGCCCTGGAGGAGATTCGTTTCCGGGTTCCATCCGCAATGCCTATCTGTAGGGTCTTCGCTGGCTCCTTTTGTTCATGGCGAGTGAACTCGCGAAGACCGCGGCTGCACTTGTGGGCATCGTGCTCGTGGGGGCGGGGGTCGCCGTGGGTTGGGCCTACTTGGAACCCCTCGATGACGTGGAGGATGGACTGGAGGACTCCCTCGTGGGCACGCGCGTGTTCTTCGAGGAGTCGGAGACCTGGTTCCGGACCCAGGCGCACGAGCTTCCATTGGACGGCGAGGTCCGTTTTGCGCCCATCAGTGTCCCGCTGCGCAACGTGACCAAGGTCGTGGTGACGCTCCACGTCGAGGTCGAGGGGATCGCCACGAACGACCAGTACGAGGTTCTTGCCACCGCACCGGACGGCGATGACCAGGGAGGGGTCTATAGCGGCCCGTTGGTCAACCCGGAAGGGTATCGAAGCAGCGTGATGATCATCCCGGAATGGCGGCGTGACGAACAGCCCGTTGATACGGTCTACGAGACCACGGACATCCAGGAGGCACTCGCATGGAGCGCCGAGAACCACACAAAGGACCGTTCCAGGGGCGACTGGAAGGCGCAGGTGAGCGTGAACAACCCGGGCATGCCGTTGCGCTCGGGCAACGTGAGCCTTTCGTTCACGTTCATCCATTACGAGGCGTTGGCCGCACTCGTGGGCGAATCCGATCTGCGCGGGGATTGTCCGGACATGGACCAGGGCACGACGGCCGCTCAAACAGACGATTGTGCCCCCGCCGCGAGCCCGGTGCAACCGCGTGAGGACAACGAAACCGTGGCCGGTCGAAGGGACGCCCCCAGAAGCTTCATCACCCAAACCGGCGTCGCGGTGGATGTTGATTGAAATCCGGGACCTCACGGTCCATTATGAGGGTCGGCGTGCCCTGGATTCGGTTTCCCTGGAGGTCCGGGAAGGGGAACTCTTCGGCATCCTCGGCCCCAACGGGGCGGGCAAGACCACACTGTTCTCGGTGCTTTCCGGCCACAAGCGACCCACTCGTGGCGCCACCCGCATCCAGGGTCTGGACCCGGTCACCCAGACGCGACGGATCCAGTCGATCCTGGGCATCGTGCCGCAGGAGTTCTCCGGGTACGAGGTGCTCTCGGCCATGGAGAACCTGCAGTTTTTTGGTTCCATGTACCGCGTACGGGGTCGTCGTCTGGCCCAGCGCACGCGGGAGCTTCTGGGCCTGGTGTCGCTGCAACCGCGTGCACACGACATGGTCTCCACGTATTCCGGCGGCATGAAGAGGCGGTTGAACATCATCCTCGGCCTCGTGCATCATCCGCGTGTGGTGATCATGGACGAACCCACCACGGGGCTCGACCCCATCGCGCGGGAGGAACTGTGGCGGATCATCCGCGGCCTGAAGCGCAGCGGCGTGACCGTGCTTCTTACGACCCATTACATGCAGGAGGCGGAGACGCTGTGCGATCGCGTGGCGATCCTGGACCGCGGGAAGGTCCGTCTTCTGGGCGACCCGCGGGAGTTGGGTACGAGCCTGGAGGATGCGTTCCGGTCCTCGGTGACTTCGGACGACATGGTGGACGAGAAGGGGCAACCGCTTGTGGCGACCCGCGGCGGCGCACCCCTTCAGGGGACCCGCACCCGGTTGAAGAGAGCACCTCCCGGGCCGCTGGACGACACGGCGGATGACGGACCGATGGAGGAAGGACGTTGAACCGGTTCGTCGCCTTGGTTCGAAAAGACGCGAAGGTGATCGCGCGCAACCGCAGCCTGCTGGTCACACTGCTTCTGTACCCGCTCGTGCTCGTCGCGGTGTTGGGCCTGGTCTTCTCGGACCCGGGTCAGACCGTGCCGGTGGGCGTGGTGATCGGTGGGGAAGGCAACGAGGCGATCACCATCGGCAACGAGACGTTCTCCGTGCGGGAGGTACTGCATGAGATCGACGAGGTGGCCCAGGCCCGGGAGTTCAAGGGGGCCACGTTCCAGGAGTCACGGGAAGAAGCGGTGGAGGCGCTTCGAAACGGCGAAGTGGACGCGGTGTTGGTCTTCCCGGATTTCTTCCTGGCGGACCTGCTGCAGGATTTTCGCACGCAGGCGACCATGGAGATGATCCTGGATTCCTCGGATCCCGCGAAATCCATGATGGCGACGAACATCATCCGGGCAGGTATACAGGAGTTCAATCAGGACATCGTGGCGTTCAAGGTGGATGAAGTGGTGGACCTGCTGGAGGTCGCTCTGGAGGGCGACGACCGCCGCCTCGCCGGGGACATGAACTTCCGCGAGCTGCGGGATCTGATCCAGGAAGTGCTTGACGAGGAGGACATCTCACCGGACAAGCAGCGTGACCTGGAGGACGCGATCACCTTCCTGGACGCAGCGATCTGGGAGCTGGAGGAGAGCTCGGAGACGATCCAGTCCATCGCGTTCCCGATCCAGCTGGAGGAGAGCCACATCGCCACGGGCGTGCTGCAGGCGCGCGACGTGGTGGTCCCCGCGACGGTCGCCTTGTCCATCTTCTGGACCGGGATCCTCGCAACGGCGAGCCTCGTGGTGTACGAACGCCAGTCCCATGCGCAGCTCAGGATCAACGTGACCCCGGTGCGTCCGTTCCTGGTGTTGTCTTCGAAACTCGTGGTGGCGGTGATGATCATCCTGTTCCAGTCCGCCTTGATCGTGGGGATCGCCCGCCTGCTGTGGGCGGTGCGCCTGGACAATCCCCTGCTCCTTTTGGTGGTCCTGCTCGCGAGCGCGTTCGCCGCGGTGGGCCTGGGGTTGTTGGTCGCCGGGTTCTCCCGGGACA
>CAYVRY010000107.1:0-7085 GCA_964452895.1 uncultured Halobacteriales archaeon | reverse complement strand
AACTCAAGGCGGGCTTCGGGTTCTTCCACGGCAAACCCCCCTCCAGCCTGGGCCCGTACGCCGTTACGCCGGACGAACTGGGCGACGCATGGAAAGACGGCCGCGTGCACCTGGAGATGACGAGCCATCTCAACGGCGAACTGCACGGCCATCCGAACGGCGACGAGATGTTCTTCCCGTTCCAACGACTCATCGAACACGCCGCCAAGACCCGCCCCCTGCCCGCCGGCACGCTGCTGGGAAGCGGCACGGTCTCCAACGAGGACGAAACCGTGGGATCCTCCTGCCTGGCGGAAAAACGCATGCTGGAGACGATCCGCGACGGGAAACCCAGCACGCCGTTTCTGCACTTCGGCGACCGGGTGCGCATCGAGATGCTGCAAAACGGCAAAAGCGTATTCGGAGCCATCGAGCAAAAAGTGACGCAGGCAAAACCTCCGCAACGCATCCAGACCCCGGAATCCGGGTGAACCCCCATGGACCCCCTAGACAGACTCGTGGACCGGTTGTTCGACTACGCGGGCATGTTTCCCCCCGCCTCGCTCGCGTTCGAACAAGCCCTCGAACAGGCCGCCCGCCATGAAGGACAACTCCATCGGGCCCACCTGATCGACGCGGACATGGTGGTGCAGACCGACCACCTGCCCCAACTGACCAACGGCGCCCTGGACGCCACCGGTTGGAGACCCGGGCAGACCTGCACGCTCGCGCTTGTCGGCGTCCCCCTGCAACATGCCGCCGAGACCGTCGAGGCGGTCGCGACCTTCAATGAAGCCTTCGAACAAAGCGCCGTGGTACGACGGATCACCTCCCTGGAAATCACCACCTCGGGGCCGCTGGGGCGCGACCGCCCCAACATGCGTGAAGCCCTCGTGGAACTGCAAAAGCAGACGCCAGCGGCGACCCGGTTGTTCCTGGAACCGCGCTGGGACCCGACCCACTGGGAATCCTCCAAAACGGAACTGTTCGGCCTGCTCGAACAAGTGCCCCAGGTGGGGCTCAAGGTCCGGTGCGCCGGCGAGACCGCGATCACCCATGAGACCATGGCCGAGGTACTGGAACAAGCAAACCGACTGGGCATGCCCCTCAAGGCGACCCAAGGCCTCCATCATCCCATCCTCGAGGAACGCTGGGACAACTCCTGGGGGTTCCTGAACCTCGTCGCCGCCTTGCGGTTTCTCGGCGCTACCGCAGACGACTTCTCCCGCAGCCAGACCCTGAAACTCCTGGCTGAAACCGACCCCAAGGCGTACTCGTTCGAAAACGGCTTGCGTTGGCGCGAGCACGAACTGGACTCCAAGGCCCTGGCCCAAGCGATCCAGGCGGTCCCGCTCGCCATCGGCAGCTGCAACATCAAGGAAGCCGACGAGGACCTGAAACGACTCTTCGGCTAGCGCGGCCCCCGACCGTCCGACCACCCGGCCCGGCTGGGACGGCGCAATCGCTTTTTAGGGCCCCGTGTTGCCCGCGAGCATGCAGCGAAACGCGAAGGCCGTCTGGAAGGGAGGAAAAGACGGCGAAGGCCACCTCACCACCCACAGCAAGGCGATCGAGAACGTCCGTTACACGTTCGGACAACGGTTCCAGGACGCCCCCGGCACGAACCCCGAGGAACTCATGGCGGCCGCCCACGCAGGGTGCTTCTCCATGGCCCTCACGGCCAATCTCGGCGGCCAGAACATCACACCCGAGACCATCGAGACCAAAGGCACGATCACCCTGGAGAAACAAGAAAGCGGGTTCACCATCACGAAAAGCCACCTGGACGTGAACATCCGCGTCCCCGGCGGCGACCGCGACAAGATCACCAGCGCCGCCGAGGCCGCCAAGGACGGCTGTCCCGTCTCGCGCTCCCTCTCCCTGCCGGTCACCATGGAACTGAACATCGACACGTGAGACGAAAAACCATCGTTCATGCCGAATTGCCCGTGACCTCCAAGGTCGCCCGCCGCTTCACCGACCTGCTCTGGCTCTGGGTCCCCCTCGCCATAGCGGTCGGCCTGTTCGTGCCGGGCATCGTGATCCTGCAGCCCTTGACCCTGCTCTTTCTTGCCCTGATCGTCGGCGGCGTGGCGCTCACCCTGGACCTGGTTGGGTTCCGAGGGCTCGCCCGCCCGGTCATGCTGCGCTGGCTCGGCGGGCACATCGTCATCGTCCCCATCGCCTGGGGCATCGGCCATCTACTGGGGCTCGATGCGATCTACATCGCCGGACTCGTGCTGCTGGGTGCATCGACGCCCGATATGACCGCACCGCTCCTGAGCCGCATCGCCCGTGCCAACACACACGTCACCATGCTGCTTCTTGTGGCCGCCGGAACGCTCAGTGTGATCCTGATCCCGCTCTGGGCCATCCTGCTCATCGATCCCGCGCTGCGCGTCCCCCTGCACGAGTTGGGCCGTGTGCTCGCACTGGGGCTGCTTCTTCCATTCATCGCGGGCACCTTGATCCACCGCAGCGCCCCGCGCACCCTGGCCCGCTACCAGGACCACAGCCTCGCCGTGAGCACCCTCGCCACGATCCTCATCACCGCACTCGTGGCCGCCGTGAACCGCCCCCTTCTCCTGGATGCCTTTCGGACGCTGCCGCTCCTGCACATCATCTTGTCCGCCGGCATCCTGTTCGCCTCAGGAATGGTCGTGGGACGCCTCGTCGGCCTCGGCACGCGGGCCACCCATCGAGGCGGCCTGTTCATCCCCGGGACCCGCGAATACGCCCTCGCCGCCGCGCTCGTCTTGGCCGCCGGGTTCCCCCCCGAAGCCGCGATCCTGCCGCTCGTCTTCGGAGCGATCCAGATGGTGCTCGCACCGCTCATCGCGCACGCCATGGCCCACAAAGCCCCGCCGGCCCCACCGACAGGATAAGAAAAGAGGGCCCCCTCGGCGGGCGCAGTGATCGAGAGTAGACGCCCCTCCTACCAGGCCGGCCAACAGCAGGACTGGCAACCCATCGCCACCTACACGATCCTGGGGATCATCGGTGCGGTCTACATCGCCCAATGGATCGTCATCGCGGCACTGCGCGACGTGGACCTCTTCAGGACCCTTTTCGTCATCGATCTGGATTGGCCCTTCAAGCCGTGGACCCTCGTCACCGCCACATTGAGCCATTCCGTCGATTCGGTGTTCCACATCATCGTGAACGGCCTCGTGTTGTTCTTCTTCGGACCGATCCTTGAACGGCTCGTCGGCCGGAAACGCTACGTGATCCTTTTCTTCGTCGCCGGCGCGCTCGCCAGTCTGGCACAGGTCTACCTCTCCCATTACCTGTTCGGCAGCGATCGCGGCGGCCTCGGTGCCTCCGGCGCGATCCTCATGATCTTCGGGGCGCTCATGATCGTCATGCCCACGGAGAAGGTCCTGATCTGGGGCATCATCCCGGTGCCGTTCTGGGCCGCAGGGATCGGCTTTGCCGCCCTGGACATCATCGGAGCATTGGACCCCGGAAGCGGGACCGGCAACTTCGCGCACCTTGCCGGGATGGCACTCGGGCTCTGGGTGGGATGGGACATCCGGCAGAAAATGAAGAAGCAAGGGCTGCGGCTCACGCGGGGATGAAGGCCACGCGCACGCGGTGGCTTCAAAAAGAGACTCCGGCTCCCGCCGGGTGTGCCCCGAACGCAGGCCGTGATCCTGGACTTCGACGGCGTGATCGCCGACAGCATGCCCAAGCACCTGGAGGCGTACCGCCAGGTCCTTGCGCCGTTCGACGTGCACGTCGAGAAGATGGACGTGTACCGGCGCGAAGGCGCGCGCAGTGAATCGATCATCCGGACCCTTCTGGGTGATCGCAGCGAAGCCCAGGACGACGCCCGGGTCAAACAGCTGGCCAACGAAAAACAGCAGATCTTCCGAACGCTGGGCGACGTGCATCTCTACCCGGGCGCGCCGCGGTTCGTGAAGCAGGTGCGCGAAGCCGCAGGCCGACTCGGGCTCGTCACCGGCACCCGCCGGGAGAACCTGGACCGATGGGCCCGCGAGCTCATGCCCCTATTTGACGTGGTGTTGGCCCAGGACGCGTACACGAACGACAAACCGCACCCCGAACCCTACGAGAAGGCGATCGCGGCGCTTGGGATGCCCGCCGAGGAGTGCATCGTCGTGGAGAACGCGCCGCGCGGCGTCATGAGCGCCAAGGCCGCCGGGGCGGGATTCGTCGTGGCGATCACCACGACGCTCGCGGCAGAGGAATTCACGAAAGCCGCACCGCACGCGATCGTGAGCGACCACGATGAAGCGATGCGGGCGGTGCGCCACCGGCTCCGGTGAACCCGTCAGGTGAACATGGAGGTCTCTGCCTGGGGCGACGAGGAGGCTTTCTTCTGCGCCTCCATGTCCTGGCGCATCTGACGCACCATGTTCTCGATCTTCTCCGCCTCCTCGAACAAGGGCTTGCTCTCGATGCGGATCTCCGGCATCATCTTGTCCAAGAGTGATACGATGCGCGCGGCGGCCCGTGCATCGGGATGGTCCGGCACGGATTCCGCGAGCAGACAGACCAGGTCGCATCCTTTTTGCTCCGCGTTGAGAAGCAGCGACGCCGAGTTCCCCATGATCAACCCGTCGCTCAAGGGTTGCACGTCCGCGCGGTCCAGGAAGTCCTTGCCCGCCTGCGTGGACGCGATCCCGCGGATCGTCTCGCTCTCGTCCTCGTCGGGGGGCCGAACGGCGTCCGGGACCACGATCATCTCGCTCTCAATCTCCTTGCACCAGTCGATGAGCGCGCGCCCGAGAGGCCACAGGATGTCCGGTTCGAGCATGGTCTCACTGGTCATCACGACGACCTTGTCGCATTTCAGGTCGAGCCCGCACTTCGTCTCGATGGCGTGGATCCGCACAGGATGAAGCGGCACGCCGTTGTGGACGATCACGGAGGGCGGGAAACGGTCCGAGTGCAGGCCGCCGACGAGCGTCATGTCCAGGGTCTGGGTCAGAAACCGGGAAGTGATGGTCCCCACCAGCCCCAGGGTGGGGGCGCCCACGATCACGAGGGCCCCGGAGAGGTCCATGTCGGCTTTCTTGTGGATCTCGATGTCTGGGCCCATCGGGAGGGTGATGGCCGTGGGCGACTTGAAACCTCGCATGCGCGAGACTTGTTGCAGGCGGGGCAAACCGGAGCCTGCGGGCCTCACATCAGGCCGAGGCTCTGGAACTCGTTGCGGATCTTCTCCACGGCGTCCGCGGCGTGTTCCACCGCTTTCGCGCCGGTGCACACGAGCTTCCCGGAGCCGAAAATGAGCACCACGACCTTCGGGTCGGTCAAACGGTAGACAAGGCCGGGGAACTGTTCCGGTTCGTATTCAACGCGCTCGAGGCCCAATCCGATGGCCACCGCGTTCAGGTTCAACTCGGTCTTCAAGTCCGCCGTGCACACGATGTTCTGCACCACGATCCCCGGGTCCCCCGTGGTCACCGGGAAGTTCTTCGCACTCAACTCGGACTGTACCTTCGCGACCGCTTTGTGGACGTCCTCGACGCTCTTGGCGCCCGTGCAGACCACCTTCCCGCTGCGGAAAATCAGGGCGGCGGTCTTCGGGTTCTTCAGGCGGAAGACCAGACCCGGGAACTGTTCCGGCTCGTATTCCGCGTAATCGAACGCCGCACTGATCGCATTGAGATCCAGATCCGTGCCAATCGTGGCGCTGGCGACGACGTTCTGGATGGTCAGGTCGTCCATGCACCCCGGCTTTATAAGCGAGTATTTAAAGCCTCTCCTTTTCCCACCCAAATCGACCCCTCCACGATGCCCTCAATTGTGCCCGCTTGGCGGCATCCCCTTTTAGCGGGCCGGGTACGCTCTTCGACCCAGGCCGACCAGACAACGGCAGCAGCAAAGATGAAGATACCACAAAAGGGCAAAAAAACAAGCGGACACCAGGCCCCCCGGGCGCCGCCACCGCCATGCTTTTGATTCCGGCGACAAACCCGGTCCCGATGGCCGGCGCACGACGCACCACGAACGGCAACGAATCCGGGACGCCGCAAAAGGAGGACGCCACGGGCCCGCGCGTGTTGATCTTCTCCGGCAAGGGCGGCGTGGGAAAGACCACCCTGGCAGCCGCCACCGGATTGCAGACCGCCCGGTCCGGCAAGAACACGATGATCCTCTCCATCGACGTCGCCCACAGCCTCGGCGACGCCTTCGAGTTGAGCGAACGACTCGCCGAGCACCCCCGGGGCACCCCATACCGCGTGGAGAAGAACCTGGAGATCCAGGAGATCGACGTGCAGGAAGAGATCTTCCGCCACTGGCACGAAGTGCACCAATACTTCAGCGTGCTGTTCGCCGAATCCGGCATGCAGGAGGTCGTCGCCGAAGACCTCGCCCTGATCCCCGGCATGGAAGACGTGGTCGCCCTCTTGTACCTCAATGAATACACGCACGAGAACCGTCACGACGTGATCGTTCTGGACCTGGCCCCCACCGGCGAATCCCTGCGTTTCGTCAGCATGCCCGACACGCTGGACTGGTACATGCGCCGCGTGTACCGTTTCGAACGCAACCTCATGCGCGCCGCCCGGCCCCTGGCAAAACGCCTGTCGAAGGTCCCCCTGCCCGAAGAATCCTACTTCAAGGAAGTGGAAAGACTGTGGAACCGCATGGAAGGCGTCGACAAGATCCTCACCAACCCGGAACGCACCTCCGTCCGCCTGGTGACGAACCCCGAACGCATGGTGATCAAGGAGACCAAACGCGCCCACCTCTACTTCTCCCTGCACGGCGTGGTCGTGGACGAGATCCTCGTGAACCGGCTGCTGCCCGAGACCGAAAGCACCGACACCACACCCGCCTTCTTCGCCGGCTGGTACCGCAGCCAACAAGAGAACCTCGAGCGCATCCGCAACGACTTCCCCGACCTGCCGATCCACAAAGTCCCCCTCATGCGCGATGAAGTGGTCGGCATGGACCGGATCGCCGAACTCGCCGAGGCCCTCTACGGACCCCCCGGTACCGGACGCGACCCCGCCGCCGCGGGCCTGGCAAAGACCCCCTACCGCGTGGAGACCCGTGACAAGGAGATCCGCATGCACGTGCACCTTCCGCACCTGGACAAACGCGCACTGGACCTCTGGGTGGAACGCGAC
>CAYVRY010000106.1:0-7099 GCA_964452895.1 uncultured Halobacteriales archaeon | reverse complement strand
CCCTGGCTGCCCGTGAGACCGGATTTCCCGATCTTGCCCAGGTAACTCACCTCGTCCCGGGCATGAAAGAGCGCGAGATCACTGCCCGTCGTCTCCATGATCCAGTCGCCCCCCTCGTCCCCCGATACGACCAGGCTGAAGGTCCCGTTCGGGGAGTCATAGGTCCAATAGTCACCGACATTCCACTCCGGAGCGTCCGCTTGCCCGGCTTGTCCCTGGTCTTTGGGGTCGGGGACCTGTTCGTCCGGAGCGTCCGTGCAACCGGACAACGCGGACAAAGCCACGAGCAGGAACGCCACCATACCGAAGCGCATGCTGCAACGACATCCATGGCGGCTTATACATCTTTCCACCGACCGCGGGGGGCGCCCCGGCCAATGCCTGAAAAAAGCGGCTTAGCGCTGGCACTTCGGGCAGTAAAAGCTGGAACGGCCGGTCTGCACGATCCGCTTGATCGTCTCCTTGCATCGGGGGCAGGGTCGTCCCGCGCGTTGGAACACCGCCAGGAAAGGGAGGTTCGTGCCCGGGTCGCCGAGGCTGTCCGCGTAGTCGTTGAACGTGGTGCCGCCGTTTTGCAGGGATCCGTGCAAGGTGGCCCGGATCGAATCCAGGAGCGGTGCGACGCGGCTCTTCGGTGTGTTGCGGGCGATCCGGCGGGGGCTCAACCCAGCGCGCCACAGGGCCTCCAAGGCGTAGATGTTGCCGAGCCCGGCGACCTTGGTCTGGTCAAGCAGGAACGACTTCAAGGGCGCCCCGGATGATGAGAGCATCGCGGCCAGCTTCCCGGCATCCAAGGCGGGGTCGAGCGCGTCGATCCCGTAATGGGCAAGCTCCGGGGGTTCCATGCCCGGCGGGTGCAGGCGGACCGTGCCGAAGCGCCTGGGGTCCACGAACCGCAACTCACGCCCGTCTTCCAACCGCAACCGCACGTGCGTATGCGGTCGAGGCGGCTCATCGTGCGCCGTCAGGAGCAACTTGCCACTCATGCCCAGATGGACCAACAAGGTGCCCCCGTCGTCGAGTCGCAGGAGCAGGAACTTGGCGTGCCGGTCCACCTTCTGCACGGCCCGGCCCGCCAGCTCTGCAACGGGCCGCGGCGACGGACGGCCGCGCAGGGTCGCGCCGCTTGTAACGACGTGGACGATCCCCTGGCCGAGGATCTGCTGCTGCAGGCCGCGGCGGATCGTCTCCACTTCCGGGAGTTCGGGCATCCATGCCGAGCATGGCCTCTTGGACGGATAAGTCTGACTCGTCGGCGCCAGGGCGTGCCGCAAGATCCCGCGGGAAGACCGGCCACCGGGGCCCGTGCCGGAAAAAGAGGTCGTGGGAAAGTGTGGGAAGAGAACGCAGGAGGATCAAGGGGTCCGCGTGCAGATCAACTGCACACATCGGCGTCGATGCCGATCTCCAGGCCTTCCACGTAACCCGTGACGCTCGTGGCCAGGGTCCACTCGCCCGGACTCGGATCGGTCATGAGGGCACCGTCCGTGACGTTCTCCGCGGCTCCCGGTTCGGCCACGAAACTGTAGGCCTCCGCGCCCGTCGGGTCCAACACGGCGAGGTTCCATCCCAGCGTGACGTGCAGGCCCGCGCTCGCCTCGATCACGAGCATCTCGGTGCCTTCTTCGACATTGAACGTCTCATTGCCCTGGGCGGCGATCAACATGAGCGGGTCGCCCTCCGGGTCGAACCCGGTCGGATCCGGTACGGCGGGTCCGTCGTGAGACCAACTGGTCACGGCTTTCCGGCTCACGACGCATTCATCCCCTTCCTTTTTGTCATCGCCGTTGTCGCCGCCGTCGCCGCCCCCGTCCCCGTTGCCGCCGTTCTCGCCGCTTCCGCCGCCGCCTGCAGTGCCGTTCCCGTCTTCGTCGTCGTTCTCGTCAGGTAGCCCGTTGCCGTCTTGCCCGTCGCCTTCATCGTCATCGGGTTCGGGTGCCTCCCCGTCAAGGCAACCCGCGAGTGCAAATGCAAACAGGATCGCCACCGGTAGGAGCTTGGTGATGTACTTGTTCAGGACCATAAGGCAGAGGGAGTCCCAGCCGAATAAGGGCATTTTGCAGACACACCCGGAATGAGCCCAATGCGAAGACACCAAAAGGGCAGGGGGAAAGCAGGAGCGAGCGCCCCGGGCCCGGCACCGGTGGAGCCGTCAATCCAGGGCTCCCGGCACCGGCCGACCGCTACGCCGGGTGAATGGACCGGTGAAAACCGCGGGAAAAGGCGGGTTCGTGTGACCGGCTCGCCGAAAAAGCCTACGCTGGGCGAATCGGACCGGTGAAAAAAACGCGGTCGAGAAGAACAAGACGACAGGAGAAGGGAGGGCGCTTTGCTTGCTTATTGGAAGCGTTCGTGGCCCGGGTAGTCGTTTCGACTGAAGGTCTCACGGGCCGGGGGGGCATCCCTGCCGCCGCGTCCGCCGCGCGCCCCGCCGCGTCCGCCGCTTCCTGGGCCGCCGCGCGTGGGGCCCGCTGCCCGCTTTTTCTTGAAGCATTCGTCACAGTAGACGGGTCGCCCCGCAGTGGGTGTGAAAGGGACTGAAGTGGTCTTCTCGCATTCACTGCAGGTGACTTGGGTGGTTTGAGTCATAGATGGTTCCCCGTCTCTCATACTATATAAACTGAGGGGTGGTGGCTTGAGGGATTCGGCAAGAACGGCAGCGACCTGAGGTCCACGGCGATCGCTGGGCTAGGCGGGCACCTGCTCGATCAGCCGGTCCACCTGCGTCGACAAGGCATCGTAGCCAAGCCGGCCGCCGGCGCTCTGGACGAGACCCTCGTGGTCGATGAAGAAATGCGTCGGCGTGCCGCGCACGCCATAATCCTGGAGTGTCTTGGCGTCCGGTATGGCCAGGTCCCAGCCGATCTGTTCCTCGTCGCGGTACTCCCGCATGTCCCCTTCACTCTCACCCGGTGCGCCCTGGACGGCCCAGGAATTCAACGCGAGCATGGCAAAACGGGCGTCCTCGCCGTGCGAATCCCACAACCGCTTGTGATCGGGCAGGTTCGCCGCGCAGGAAGTGCAGCCCAGCCCCATGAAATAGATCATCACGACGCGGCCCTCCAACTGATCCAGTGAGACCTCCTCCCCGTCGATGGTGGTCACCGCGAACGCCGGTGCCGGAGCGGGCGGATCCTGAGGCTGGATCCCCGGGATGTCGCCGGATCCTTCACCGCCCTCGCCATCACCCAGGCAGCCGGCCATAACGGACGCGGACAACACCACGAGCAAAAGCGCAGCGAGGGAGGAGCGACCCATTCCAGACTCCATGCAGCCCAGTCGTCGCCCGGGTCCTTATGCTTTCCCCTGGACCCTTGAAGTCCAGCTCGTCAACGAGCCACGAGACGCCTGCGAAAAGAGGGCGGCGCAGACGGGCCCCGATCCACGTCCGGGACCAAGGGGAACCCCTCCTGCAACGCGTCCGCCAGGTTCACCGGGGCATAATCCGAACGTCCATCGAACCGCCTCTTCGCCGTCTCATAGACCCCTTGGCAATCACCCGACCGGATCGATCGTGCCCGGGTCGCAAGCTGGGCGACCCCCGGGAGGCGATGGGGCAACCAACGCGAATCATGCATCACCCCGTCCCAGTCCGGCTCGGGGAGGGGCACAAGACGGGTCTCATCCAAAACCAGGCCCTGGCCCCCGAGCCGGGCCCGGTCGGCCATCCAGCGCAAGGTTACATCTGCGAGACCACGCTCCGGGTAGCCGCCCCCCACGTCCGAGTGCACGCCCGTGAACCACACCTGCTCCACATGGCACTTGAACGGCCGCTCGTCGGACTGCCGCCAGATCGTCGGCCGGAACGTACGACGGCGTTCATCCACCGCAAGCGCATGATGCGCGTTCTGCACGATCCCGGAAAGACCGACGTCATGGAACCGATGCCGCCGGTTCAAGATCGACGCCGGAAGCCCGAGCCAGGAAGGGATCCCCAGCGACCCCACCGTGTCGAACACGCCAAGAAAACGGACCTCCTCGACCTCGTGCGCATAATTCGACCGGAACTCCCGGCAACGCGGCGCGTTCGGGTGATGATCCGGGCGCCTGGAACGGTACAACCTCATCGCCTTCTTGTCGTAATCCGCATACCGCCGCCTCAGAATCCCGCAGTTGCGCAACAGCCCCACCGTGCTGCGCACCGTGTACGCCCCCCGGCTGAACCCGAAAAACCACAACTCGTCCCCCGGTTCATATTCCCGCACCAACCAACGATAGACCTCCAGGATGTTTTTGTCCAGACCCCGACCGAACGCCCCGCCCGCCACGTTCCGAAGTCCACGCCGCAGGGCCCCCTGCGTCGGGTCCGTGCCCACCCCCGGCTGGTAGAACCTGCGCTGCCGCCTGCCCGAGGGATCCTCGTCGTCGAGCATCTGCCACAAACGGTGGACATTGGAGACCGCCTTGTCGTCGCCGGTCTGCCAGGTGCCGTCACAAAAAACCACGAGTCGCTTCGTCAAACGTCCATCCCGGTCCTTGGGAAGCTCATGACGATGCGATAAATAATCCTATGCCCTCCGCGCGGGCATGCGGCGCGTGCCCGCCCGCCGCGTGTTTTCGCTGGGCCGGGAGGACCCATGGGGCCCCTTTCGCCCCGACCACGGACCCACCACGGACCCACCCTACCCAAACCTATAAGCGCCTCAGGCAGTCCCGCGCTCCAAGGCCTCACAGGCAAACCCCCGGCCACCGGGGGAGGGCACTGGAGGCCGCGAGGACCACCGATGTTCACCGCTGAAGTCCGGATCCTGTTGAAGCACGGCGTCGCGGACCCCGAAGGCGCGAACACCCTGAAGACGCTCCACCTTCTCGGCTTCCAGCGCATCCGGGACGTGCACACGGTGAAGACGTTCACCCTGGAAGTGGACGCCGAAAACGAACAGGAGGCGCACCAGGAAGTGGAAGCAGCATGCCGCGGCCTGCTGGCGAACCCCGTAATCCAGGACTACACGATCCGCCTCGAACCGCAAGAAAAACCCGCGTCGACCTAGGTGACCGAATGGGGGCAACACAGACGGCTGCAGGAACAAGCGACACCGACCCCCTGGCGCGCATCGAGTACCGCGACGAAGCAGCGCCGTTCCCCCTGGCCCGGTTCCGGCTCGAGCAGGCCGACGACGCCGAACTCGCCGAACTCTCCAAACGGCTGGGGATCGGGCTCAGCGTGCAGGAGATGCAACGCGCGCGCGACTACTTCAAGACGCAAGGACGCGACCCCACCGACGTGGAACTGGAAGGCCTCGGGCAGGCCTGGAGCGAACATTGTTGCTACAAATCGAGCAAGCCCGTTCTCGAAGAGCATGTGTTCGGGGTGTGCGAAGACAAGATCGCGCTGCGCGAAGACGCCGGGCTCGTGGAGTTCGACCCGGACCACTACTACGCCGTGAAACTGGAATCCCACAACCACCCGAGCGCCGTGGAACCCTACGGCGGCGCCGCCACCGGGATCGGCGGCGTGCTGCGCGACGTGGTCTGCATGGGCGCCCAACCCGTCGCGCTCGTGGACCCGCTCTTCTTCGGACCCCCCACGCTGCGACCGGACGAACTGCCGCCGGGCACCCGCCACCCGCGCTACCTGCTCTCCGGAGTGGTGGCCGGAATCCGGGACTACGGCAACCGCGTGGGAATCCCCACGGTGGCCGGATCCATCAACTTCCATCCCGGCTACACGACGAACTGCCTCGTCAACGTCGGTTGCGTGGGCATCGTGCAGAAGAACAAGGTACAACGCTCACGCGCATCCGCCCCTGGTGACGTCTACATCTACCTCGGAGGCCGCACCGGACGCGACGGGATCCACGGCGTCACGTTCGCCAGCGCCGAACTGCAGGAAGCCAGCGGGGATGAAGACCGGGGCGCCGTGCAACTGGGCGACCCGATCACGAAGGAACCCTTGATTCATGCTTGCCTGGAAGCCGTGGAAGAAGGGATCCTGGTGGGCATGAAGGACTTCGGCGGCGGCGGCCTCTCCTGCGTGACCGGGGAACTGGCGCACGACGCCGGATTGGGTGTCGAGGTGGAACTGGACAAGATCCCGCTCAAGGAATCCGGGCTCACCCCCTGGGAGATCTGGGTCTCCGAATCGCAGGAACGCATGATGTTCGTCGTGCGCCCCGAGAACGTCGAAAAAGCCCTGCACATCTGCCGGAAATGGGACGTGGAAGCGGTCGTGTGCGCCGAAGTGATCGAAGAGAACGTGGTGCGCGTCGACTACCAAGGCCACCGGGTCCTGGAGTTCGACCTGGAATACTACACCGGCGGGCCCGTCTACCAACGCGAGGGCGCCGTGGTCACGAAACAAGAGACCTGGGAAGAGTTCGACGTGCGCGACCGACTGGAAGAGACCCTGCTCCGGCTGCTCCGCGAACCAAACATCGCATCCAAGGAATGGGCGATCCACCAATACGACCAGATCGTGCGCGGCGCCACCGTGCTGCGGCCGCTGCAGGGCGTCGTGAACCGGGAAGGGCCCGGGGATGCGGCCGTGATCAAGCCGGTCGCCGACTCATGGAAAGGGTTGGCGCTCACCGCCGACGTGAACCCGCTGCAGACCATGCACGACCCGTACTGGGGCAGCGTCGCCGCCATGGACGAAGTGGTGCGCAACCTGGCCGCCGTGGGCGCCCGGGTCTCCAGTGTCGCCGACTGCCTGAACTTCGCGAACCCCGAGAAACCGGAGCGCTTCGGCGAACTGCAGGAGTCCGTGCGCGCGCTCGGCGACGCCGCGCGCACCCTGGAGGTCCCCTTCTCCTCCGGCAACGTGAGCCTCTACAACGAAAGCAGCCACCACGCCGTACCGCCCACCCCGACGGTGCTCGGTGTCGGGATCGTCGAAGACATCCGCCACTGCGTCAGTTCGGACCTCAAGGACGACGGCGGCGAACTGTTCCTGGTGGGAGAGACGAAACGCACGTTCGGTGCGAGCACGCTCACCCAGCTTCTCGGCGTCGAAGGCGGCCACGGCCCCCGCCCCGCATTGGACGTCTTGAAGACCAGCGCCGAGACCGTCACCCGCGCCATCGAGAACGGGCTCGTGCGCGCCGTGCACGACCCGGCCGAAGGAGGACTGCTGGTCGCCGTCGCGGAGATGGCGATCGGC
>CAYVRY010000105.1:0-7102 GCA_964452895.1 uncultured Halobacteriales archaeon | reverse complement strand
TCATCGTCAACGGGTTCTGCAAGGACGTCTTCCGGAAACTCCCCATGGAGTTCACCGTGGAAGCCCAGAAACTTCTCGACCTGAAACTCGAGGACTCGGTCGGATAGACCGGTCCCGCTACCTACATGGTGCTCACAATGCCGCTATTGGAAATCAAGGACCTGCATGCCACGGTCGAAGGAAAGGAGATCCTCAAAGGGGTCGATCTCACGGTGGAGGCCGGAGAGATCCACGCGGTCATGGGGCCCAACGGCTCCGGGAAGAGCACGTTGGCGCACGTGATCGCCGGGCGCGACGGTTACGAGGTCACCAAGGGCCAGATCCTGCTCGATGGTGAGGACGTTTTGGACATGGACCCCGAGGACCGCGCCGCGAAAGGCCTCTTCCTGGCGTTCCAGTACCCTGTGGCGGTCCCGGGCGTCTCGAACACCTACTTCCTGCGCCAGGCCCTGAACACCCTGCGCAAGGCGCAAGGCAAACAGGAGATCGATGCGTTGGACTTCTTGACCATGGTCAAGGAGAAGGCCCGGTTCCTGAAGCTGCCTGAGGCGCTGCTCTCACGCGGTGTGAACGACGGCTTCTCCGGTGGTGAGAAAAAACGCAATGAGATCCTGCAGATGGCGGTGCTCGAGCCGAGGATGGCCGTGTTGGACGAGACGGATTCCGGGCTCGACATCGACGCCATGAAAGCCGTCGCCGACGGCGTCAACGCGATGCGCTCTCCAGAGCGTTCCATGATCCTGGTCACGCACTACCAACGGTTGTTGGACCACATCGTGCCGGACAAGGTGCATGTCCTTGCGGGCGGACGCATCGTGAAGACGGGCGACAAGCATCTGGCCCAGGAGCTGGAGAAACAAGGTTACGACTGGCTGATCGAGAAGGAAGCCGAGGCGTGAGGGACCCGCAATGACGAAGGCGATCGAGATGACCCCCACTTCGTCCTATCAGGACGCCTACGAGGCCCGCCGCGACACCCGCGTCGGCGAACCCGAGAGCCTCTTGGCGTTGCGTGAGGAGGCCCTGGCGCGCTTCCACGAGCACGGTTTCCCCCACACCAGGCTGGAGCAGTGGAAGAAGACGAACATCAACCGCATCGCGCGCACCCGCCATGCCCCCGCCGTGGCCCCCACCAAGGACGTGGTCTCCAAGGCGCGAGCGGCCATCCAGCGGTTGGACATGGAGCCCAGTGCGGCCCAGTTCGTCTTCATCGACGGGTTCCATGTCCCGGAGTTGTCCCGGTTCGAGCCGGAGAAGGGCCTCAGTTGCCGCAGCCTCGCCGAAGCGCTGCGCGCCGGTGACGCACAGATCGGTGACCTGGCCCCTGGAGAACCGGGGTCCAGGGGCAGCCTGGGTGAGGGTCCTCATTGGGCGCTTGCCGACTTGAACCTGGCCCTGTTCACGGACGGGCTCCTGTTGCGGGTGGGCAAGAACACAAGACTGCAGGCGCCGGTCCACATGGTCCATCTGACCACGGGGGCCGACGAACCGGTTTATTGTGCCCCGCGCCACCGCATCGAGCTGGCCCCGTTCGCCGAGGCGACCCTCGTGGAGACCTACGCCGGGCTCGACATGGGCGGTGTCTTCACGAACGCGGTCACGGAGGTGCAGGTCCAGGAAGGCGCGAGTCTGCATCACTACAAGGTGCAGCGCGAACCCGCCTCCACGGACCACATCGCACTCACTGCGGCCGCCGTGGGCAAGAACGCGAACCTGCACGACCTTTCGTTCAGTCTCGGGGCGGGGCTTTCCCGTCATGACATCCACACCGGCCTCGTGGGAGAAGGAGCCCATGTGGACCTCAACGGGGTCTTTCTGGGCCGGGGGGAGCAACACGTCGACCATCGCACCTCGATCATCCACGCGGTTCCGGCGACGACGAGCCGGGAGTTCTACAAGGGGATCATGGACGATGCGGCGCACGGGGTCTTCACGGGCAAGATCGTGGTGGACAAGGGCGCCCAGCACACCGACGCGGACCAGCAGAACAAGAACCTGATCCTTTCGCGCAAGGGACTCGTGGACACGACGCCCCAGTTGGAGATCTACGCCGACGACGTGAAATGCAACCACGGGTCCACCATCGGTCAGATCGACCCGGCCCAGGTGTTCTACATGCGCGCCCGCGGGATCCCGCGCGAGCGGGCGAGGTTGATCCTCACGCAGGCGTTCGCCCATGAGCCCCTGGAACTCGTCAAGGACGCGGACTTGCGCGCCCTGTTCGCGGGGCTCGTCTCGGACTGGTTCGTCACTGGCAACCCGGACGCCATCCGAGATGCCCCTCTGGACGAGGAGGATCGGCGCGACCCCGCCGAACGCGACCCCTTGCGCGTATCGGCCCCGGCGGCGGGGCAGACCCCGCAGATGCCCAAAGAGTGAAGGGCAAGAAGCAGAAGCTCAATAGGACGTACAGGGATGACCAAGGAACACCTCGCGCAACGGCAGAAGCAAGCGTCACAGGGCGGCATCGACGTGGCCGCCGTGCGGCGGGATTTCCCGGTGCTCGAGCAGCAGGTCCACGGCAAGAGTTTGGTCTATCTGGATTCCGCGGCCACGAGCCAGAAGCCCCGCGCCGTGATCGACGCCACCCGCGAGTATTACGAGGAGTACAATTCGAACATCCACCGGGCCGTCCATGCGCTGGGCGAGCGCGCGACGAAAGCCTATGAGGACGCGCGCGCGAAAGTCGCTGGATTCATCGGGGCACCCGACAAGAACGGGCTCGTCTTCACGCGCGGCACCACGGAGGCGATCAACCTGGTGGCCCGCTGTTTCGTGCGACCGCGACTGAACGCCGGCGACGAGGTGTTGATCACGACGCTGGAGCACCACAGCAACATCGTGCCCTGGCAGATCGTCTGCAAGGAGGCGGACGCGAAGCTCGTCGTCGCACCGGTGACCGATGAAGGCGAACTGGACCTGGAGGCCTTCACCGGGCTGATCTCCGAGCGCACGAAGTTCATCAGCGTGGCCCACGTCTCCAACGCCATCGGCACTGTGCTGCCCGTGCAGCGGATCGTGCAGATCGCCCACGAGCGCGGGGTCCCGGTTCTCGTCGACGGGGCCCAGGCGGCGCCGCACCGCCGCGTGGACGTCGCGGCGCTGGATTGTGACTTCTATGCGCTCTCGGCGCACAAGATGTACGGCCCCACCGGGGTCGGTGCGCTGTGGGCGCGTCCTGAGATGCTGGAGGCGATGCCGCCCTACCAGGGCGGCGGAGAGATGATCAAGCGGGTCACGTTCGAGGAGACCACGTACAACGACGTACCGCACAAATTCGAGGCGGGCACACCGAACATCGTCGGCGCGATCGGTTTCGGCGTCGCCGTGGATTACCTGGAAGGCCTGGGAATGGAGAACGTGGAGGTCCACGAGCGCGGGCTCCTGAGGCACCTGGTGCAGACCCTCGAAGCCACCGACGGCGTCACGATCCTCGGAAAACCGGGAGACCGCAGCGGCGCGGTCTCGTTCACCGTGGAAGGGGTGCACCCGCACGACGTGGGGACCCTGTTGGACCGCGACGGGATCGCGATCCGCACCGGGCACCACTGTGCGATGCCGCTGATGACGCGCTTCGGCGTCCCGGCCACGGTGCGCGCCAGCGTCGGGGTCTACACCACCGAAGAGGAGATCGCGGCTCTCGCGGAGGGGATCGAGCGCGTCCGGGAGGTGTTCGCGTAGATGGACACCGAGGAGCTGCGTGAGCTCTACCAGGAAGTGATCATGGATCACAACAAGAACCCGCACAACTGGGGCAGCCTGGAAGGCGCCAAGAGTTCCCAGGGCCACAATCCACTGTGCGGTGACAACGTGACGGTCTACGCGAAGGTGGGCGGGGACCAGGTCCAGCAAGTGACGTTCATGGGGGACGGGTGCGCGATCTCCAAGGCGTCCGCGAGCATGATGACGGACGCGGTCCAGGGGCGAAGGCCGGAGGAGGTGGACGCCCTGGTGGAGCATTTCCATCGCCTGGTCACACGAGACGGCGGCGAGCCCGACGAGGCCATATTGGGCAAACTGCGGATCTTTGCGGGGGTGGGGGAGTTCCCGGCGCGCGTAAAGTGCGCCACGCTGCCGTGGCATACCTTGCGCGCCGCGCTCAAAGGGGCCGACGAGCCCGTGACGACCGAGTGAGTGGGTTGTGAGCGGTTCGTGATTTTGGGGTCGTCGTTTTTCCCAGTTGAAGTTGAGCCGGCGCTAACGGGTCCAGCTCCCTTGCAGGAATTTGCAGCGAGCGCACGGGACGCAGTTCGGGCTCCGGGTCGAGCCCCGCCCTGTATAAACATAACGTATAAATATCTGGGCCTTCAATTGTGCCTTTGATGCCTGTCCACCTTCGGCGCCGGCTCTTGAAGTGGGGTAACGGGTATGGGGTCCGGATCACCAAGACGGAGGCCACTCGCTTGGGACTCAGACCCGGTTCCGAGTTGGATATGGAGATCCGGCCGATCACGGCAAAGGAGGAGGTCGATGCGCTCCCGACTTACCGTCTGGGCGGCAAGTATGACATCGATGCGACCATCGAGGAGGAGTTGGATGCCGGTCATTGACACAAGTTTTCTCGTCGCGGTCTTCGACGAGGACCATCCCAGACACCAGAGTGCACGCCAAAAAATGAAGACGGATTCACTTTTATACCTGAATGGAGGGGTCATCGGCGAGTTCACGACCATCGTCCGTCGACACGCCAATGACGCGGGATTGGATGGTGAGCAGGTGGCGCGTGAACTACTGGAACGACTGGAAACGCTCCAGACGGTGCGGTATTCCAGTATGGAAGATCCCGCCGCGGTCTCCCGGGTCTACCGGGACAATCGGGGGATCAGTTATGTGGATGCCTGGGGGGTCGCCCTGGCCCACGCCTTGAAGGAGGATCTCTATACCTTGGACGGGAAACAAGCGACTGTCTTCAAGAAGACCCGCAAGGGTTCCTGACGACGCCGACCGCCACGCGCGGCGGTCCCCGCACGGGGGGTCGGTTCCATGCCTGCCCCGGCACGATGCACCGCCACCGAAAGCCTCGTCAACAAGGGGCCTCTAGGAAGGAGTGGGCCCATGGAAAGCAAAATGGTCATCAATCTCGAGCGGGACGTGGATGCCATCGCCGTGCCGGACGGCGACCAGGTGACGCTCCCGAAGGGCCAGTTGGTGCGCATCCTGCAGGAGGTCGGTGACAGTTTCACGGTGATGAACCCGATCGGGATGCGGTTCCGGGTCGAGGGGACGGACGCGGACGCATTGGGACGCGAGCCGCCGAAGGAAGAGGAGGCCTTGAGTCCTGAGAACATGACGCCGGAGGGGGTCAAGGAGGTCATCGTGAAGGAGCTCAAGAGGATCTATGACCCGGAGATCCCTTTCAACATCTACGACCTGGGCTTGATCTATGATGTGACCTTGGACGAGCTGGGGTCCGGTCGGTTCAATGTACAGGTGAAAATGACGCTCACGGCGCCGGGTTGCGGGATCGGCGACGTCCTCGTCTCCGACGTCCAGAAGCGCACGGCGAAGATTCCCGGCGTGAAGGAGGTCGATGTGGAACTGGTCTTCGATCCACCCTGGGATTTCAGCAAGATGGCACCGGAGATCCGGGCGCAGCTGAACATGTAGACGGGCGGGTGTCCGTTTTCAGGTGCTGGCGCCGTTGCCGGCTTCCCATGCCGTGATTCCGCCTTGGATCACATGCAGTGCAAGCAGGGCGCATTTCTTGCGCACCGGGCTGACCGGGATCGCGAGCAGTTCCAGGACTTCCTTTTCGTCGACCGCCTGCAGTTCCTCCAGGGATTTGCCTTTCACGTCCTCGGTGAGCAGGCTGGCGCTGGCCTGGGAGATCGCGCAGCCTTGGCCCCGGAACCGGATGTCCGAGAGGCGGGTGCCGTCCAGTTGCATCTGGATCTCGATGTCGTCGCCGCAAAGCGGGTTGTCGTCCCGGTACGTGATGTCCGGGGTCTCCAGGGCCCCGAAGTTCTGGGGGGATCGGTAATGGGCAAGGATATGGTCGCGGTACATCTCGATGTTCGTCACACAGTCACGCTCGCGTGGATTGACTCTAGACGCTTCTCCTTTATGAGTCTGGGGGCAAAAAATTAGGGTTGGGGTAAGGGGGGTGTGAGTCCGGCCCCGGAATCGGAAGCTCATGGGGAGGACACGAGCACGGTGGAGCCGGTCAGCCGGCGTGCTTCCAGGTCCCGGTGCGCCTGCGCCGCCTCTTTGAGAGGGTAGGTCTGGTTCACTTCCACCTTCACCTGCCCGTTCTTGACGACCTCGAAGAGGGCGTTCGCACTGGCACGCAGTTCGTCCCGTTTGTCTGTATAGTCGAACAACTTGGGCCGGGTCAGGTAGAGCGATCCTTTTTGGGAGAGCACGATGGGCTTGAACGCGGGCGGTTCGCCGGAGGCGTTGCCGAAGCTGACCATCGTGCCGCGCCGCTGCAGGCACTCCAGGGAGCTTTCCCACGTGGCCGCCCCCACGCCGTCATAGACCACGGGCACCCCTTCGCCGTCGGTGATCTCCTTGACGCGCTCGACGAAGTCCGCCTCGTCGTACCGGATCGGGTGGTCGCAGCCATGCGCCCGTGCGGTCTCGGCTTTCTCGGCGCTGCCCACGGTGCCGATCACCGTGGCGCCCAAAGCTTTGAGCCATTGGCAGGCGATCAGTCCCACCCCGCCGGCCGCAGCGTGGAACAATACGGACATTCCCTTCTGCACGGGGAAGGTGCGTCGGATCAGGTATTCCACGGTCATGCCCTTGAGCAGGATCCCTGCGGCCTCCTTCTCGGTGATTCCATCCGGAAGCTTGACCAGACGGTCGGCGGGCATGTTCCGCTCGCTTGCGTAGGCGCCCGGGGGTCCGCTGGCGTAGGCGACCCGGTCGCCGGCCTGCACCTCGTGGACGTCATCCCCCACGGCTTGGACCCTTCCGGCGGATTCCATGCCGATCGCTGTGGGTAGGCCCGGTACGGGATAAAGTCCACTGCGATGGTAGGTGTCGATGAAGTTCAAGCCCATCGCCGTCTGCTGCAGTTTTGCTTCCCCCGGTCCCGGGGGTCCGAGATCCACGGATTCGTAGCGCAGGACCTCGGGTCCGCCGTGTTCGTGGATGCGCA
>CAYVRY010000104.1:0-7106 GCA_964452895.1 uncultured Halobacteriales archaeon | reverse complement strand
GTCACGATCTTGTCGTCCGTCAGCCATGCGGCACCCTTGACGAACTGTGGGTGCGCCAGTACGCGCACGCAGTCGCAGGCCAGGTCCCAGATGCGGGCGCCGTCCCAGTCGGAGTAGGCCAGCGCCAATCGGTCCCCGGAGGCGTCCCACGCGACGTCTTCGACGCGGTTCACGCTCGCCTCGGGGGTGTAACGGGCCTTCACGTCCCAGGAGGCACCGTCCCAGATCATGGTCTCCGCCGAGGATCCCTGGTCGTGCCCGACGTAGCCCGACCCGGTCGCGAGCAGCGCGCCGTCCGGGCTCCATGCAAGCCCCGAAACGATGCCGTTGCAACCCTCTGGCACCACTTGCAGCGTATTCACCGAGCCCGCGTCGGGTTCCCACACCTGCATGACTTGGTTGTAGCCCACCACGATGCGTTCGCCGTCCGGGCTCCAGGCGATCTCGCGCGCGAAATCACCCGTCGGCAAGCGCTCCAGGCGATGCTCCAGGAGCCCCGTCGCCGCGTCCCAGACGTAGGCGTGGCCGTCACGCGAGGCGGCCGCCACCAGGCTCCCGTCCGGGCTGAAATCCACGGCAAAAACCAGGTCCTCCGGGCCGTCCAGCGTGCGCAACGATGCGCCCGTCGCGGCGTCCCATAGGTGCACCTCCCCGGGCGCGCTGTACGGCGCCCGGTCCGATCCACCCGAGGCGACCATGGTACCATCGGGGCTCCACGCCACACCCCATGTCGCCTGCAGGTGGCCCTCGGCGCTGTGCGTGGGTAGGAAACCAGGGGGTTCCCATGCATGCACGGGCACCGGTCCCGCGGTGCCGAACTGCGCGAAGATCTGTTGGCCGTCCGGGGCCGCGATCCGCCCACTCGGCGGGTGCGTCGCGACGCTGCGACTCCCGCCGCGATTCTCCAGCGCGAAGATCGGTTCGCCGTTTCCGGTCCCGACCCCGCGTAGGCGGTCCCGATCCGCCACGTACACCACTTCGTCGTCCGGGTCGAAAGCGACGCGCCCGCCGGGAGACAAAAGCCATTCCGCTTGGCCCGTGGCCACGGTGAACAGGTGCGCATCGCTTCCGCCGCCGGCAAGCAGGGCACCATCGGAGGACCACGAGAGGCTTCGGAAAAAATCCTGCCCGAGGCGATCGACCTGTTGGCTTGCGATCGGCGTAAAGGCCCAGACGCCGAGATATCCGGAGAACAGGGACACCGCGGTGGCCAGTTGAGAACCGTCCGGGCTCCAGGCGACGTTCCACACCGCGGTATCTTCCTCCAGCTCGTCCACTTGGATCCCCGGCAATGGTGGACCCGCGGGGAGATCCGGCGGCACGAGCCACACCCGCACCTTCCCCTCGTGCGAACCGGATGCCAAGAACAGACCGGAGGGATGCCAGGACAACGACGAAACGCCCAGCGTGTGCCCCTCGTAGGCGGCGAGAAGCTCGCCGTTCTCGGGGTCCCAGATCTTCACGCGGTTGTCGCTCACCGCGCTGTTGCCGCCCGCGCTCGCCAGACGCGTGCCGTCCGGGCTCCATGTCACCGCGTTGATCCGGTCCGGATCCGGGCCCGTGGCCTCCCAACGCGCGTCGAGGTTCCAATCCGTGGTTTCCCACACGGCGACGTGCGAGCCGCCGCCAGCGGCGATGCGCGACCCGTCCGGGCTCCAGGCCACCCCCGCCTCGAAAATCGTGTCGGAGACGCCGAACAGCTGCGTGACCATTTGCTGGGTCGCTGCGTCCACGATGAACACGACATTGGAGCCGCCCACTGCGACGAGGGCGCCGTCAGGACTCACCGCGAGGCCCAACGCATGGCTGAAGCCGGCCGCCCATTCTTCTTGCCATGCCTCTTCGAGTAGGGGGCGTCCGATGCCCGGCGGCACGGCACACGCATCGGCCGCCGCGTACGCATCCTCACCGCCCGCGAACCCCAACGGGGCGAGCGTGAGAACGAGGGATGCGGCCAGGAACGCTGCCCCGGCCCCGCGACGGGTTTGCTGATTTGACCAATTGACGGGAGACCACATGACCCGAACAGGGTAGGGACAGAACGAGAGGTAAAATAATTAACCGCGATGATCGGCGGGACCGGATTTCATGCCGAGTGATCGCGAACTGCCCAGCATAAACATTATAATGTAATAGCAATTACATCATAGTGTAATGACTCTGCAAAGGACCCAGCTCCAACTGGAGCGCTGGCAGCATGAGGCCCTGAAACGCCGCGCCAGGGAGGAGGAGATCAGCCTGTCCGAGGCGTTGCGGCGAATCCTGAGCCGGGAGTTCACCACGGAGCCCGAGCTTCGCCGTAAGAAAAGGGAGCGTCTGGCCGGGTTCATCTCGGACCCGGAGACGTCGGGACGCGACCATGACAACGTCCTCTACCGGTAGGACCCATGCCCAGGGAGACCGCGGCCGAGCGTCCCGCGCCCCTCTTCATCGACACCGGGGCCTGGTATGCGTACTTCAACAAGGACGACCCCGACCATGTACAGGTACAGGAGGTCATGGACGCCTGGAACGGCGTCTGGCTGACCACGAATCATGTGTTCGACGAGGTGGTGACCCTGGTGGGCCGGCGTGTGTCGCATCGGGCGGCGGTCAAGGCTGGCAAGGCTTTGCGGGACAAGGAAGTGGCCCGTTTGGAATGGGTCTCGCAAAAAGACGAAGCCGAGGCGTGGCGGTTGTACGTCGCTCGCACGGACAAGCGGTACAGTGTGACGGATTGCACGAGCTTCGTCATCATGAAGAGACTGGGCCTCACGTCGGCCGCGGCGACGGACGATGATTTTGCCCGGGAAGGGTTCAGGCGACTGCCTTGACGAGCGATCCCTTCATTCAAGCCCGGCCAGCCCGAGCACCCATCCCACCACGTCGAAGACGATCAAGGCCACCGTGACGAGCGTGGCGAGGATCACGACGGGGATGAACGGGTAGGCACTGCCGGCGCCGAAGGCCCGAAGGAGCGGCTTCAGGAGCAGGTCGCTGATCTTCAATGCGATCACATAGATCACGATGAAGAGGGGGTTGAACAAAGCGGCGACGGCGACGATGGCCCAGACGTCTCCGCGTGCCAGTCGGAACAGGACGCCCACGCGGTGCCAGCTGAGGATCCCGGCCAAGAGGACGAGGCCCCATTTCACGAGGTGCAGGAGCCAATCCGCGTCGTGTTGCCAGACCCGCCATGCGTCGATGAGCAGCACGGCGGCGGTGAAGACGATCCAGACTTCCATGAACTCGCGTTGTGCGCTCATGCGCCGCAGGTCCGAGAGGCCCGCGACGGCTTGTGAGCCGAGCAGGAAAAACAGCGCGAACAACGTGGCTTGGGGGAACGAGTAGGCGAGGTAGGCGGTCCATTCAGTCATGGTGGGGCCTCCGGGTGGCGCGTGGGGGCTTGGCTCGGGTCAGGAGGCGGGCGAGCGGGACACGGCGGATAGGTCTGTCGCCAGGGGGCGGTTCTCGATGGGAAGTGGACCCCCAATGTTTTTGCCCCGGCCCCGGCGTGGTTCGGTTGGATGCACTTCGTTCGGGAGCCGGATGCCGAGGCGGTGGAGGGCTTCCTGCGTCACGGGGTCTCGCGCTTGAAGTCGAGCCGGGGTGATGTGTTGCAGGTGGTCGCCGCGTGCCGGGTGGATTATCAGGGCCGTGCGGCGAGCACGTTGGAGGAGGGGGAACGGATCGTGATCTTGAAGCCGGACCGGACGCTCCTGGTCCATTCGGCGCACAAGTCGAAGCCGGTCAATTGGATGCCGCCGGGGGCGAACGAGTTCAGTGTGGAACGCCGCGGGGACGAGGTGACGCTCACGGCGATCCGGAAAAAACCCACCACGGAGAGCGTGAAGATCACGTTCCTGGAAACCCAGGTGCTGTTGTCGGTCGCGGTGCGGGATGCGAAGGAGCTCGTGCTGCGGCGCACGGAAGGCGATCTGCATCGGTTCTTCTTCGACCATCCGGAGTTGATCGAGCCCGGGTTGGATCTGACGCGGGGGGAGCGGGCCACGCGGCGGGGGCCGGTGGACCTTTGGGGCACGGACCGGGACGGCAGGCGGGTGATCGTGGAGGTCAAAAGGTCGAAGGCGGGGATCCAGGAGGCGACGCAGTTGTGGCGCTACGTGGAGCACCATCAGAACGACGACGGCGACGCTGCGCATCGAGTGCGCGGGATCCTGATCGCCCCGGGGGCGTCCAAGGAGGCGACCCGGATGCTCTCCGACCACGACCTGGAGTACCTGGAGTTGGATTGGGACCGGGTGTTGAAGCATTCCGAAGCACCGCGGGCGGGGGGCCAGGCGACGCTGGGTCGGTTCGAGACAAAGCAGCAGGAGGAGCAGGAGGAGCATGCGGTGGTCCCGGAGCGCACGCAGCGCACGGGGAAGAAGCGAAGGTAGGGACCCTGCTCAGGTTTTTTCCACAACAAACCCCACAAGGCATGAAAAGTGGGGAAAAGATCGGGTTTTATGAGTTCCAACCTCGATGACCGCGGGCGGGTCGTGCTGCCAAAGCGACTGCGCGACCGCTTCGGTCTGGGACCGGGCAGCCGCATCGAGATCGAGGAGTCGGAAGACGGCATCATCGTGCGGCCCGAACGGGATGTGGATGATGTCCTTGGCCGCTTCAGGGGGGCGATCCATCACGGAAATCGGGACCCGAAGGTCGAAGATTCGGATCCTCATGAAGTGAAGAAGATCTGGGAGCCGAAAAAGTGACGTGCCCGCCACGGCTCGGGTGGCGTTCGTGGCACCGAAGGGGCACGGGTGTTGGGTTTGGGCGGCACACCACCCAACGCGCATCCGCTGCAGTCCAGGATATGCTTTGGGCGCCCGGTAGACCGTTTTTCGACCATGAGGCGAGAGGCGGCAAGACCGCATGCCGCAACAGGCGCTCCCGGGAGCCGTGGACCCGGTTCTTCAGGAAGCCAACAGGCCATCGGCCGGCTCCAGCGTTGCGGCGATGCGGCAATGGTTTGCCGGCGGCGACGCAACGGACCATGAACGTCCGGAAGGCGGGGGATTGCACGCATTAAAAGGGTCGCGGTCGACGACGGATGGGGCCGTTTAAGTGCAAAAAGCCGATGGAAGACTTAGACCCGGTTCGCCGGGGTCCAGAAAGAGGTGTAATGTATGCAAAAGAAAATTTTGACGTCAATAGCCGTGGCGATGGCCTTCGCTTTTGTGGCCATGCCCGCGAACGTGGGAGCAGACGCAGAGCGCGTCACTGTCGATTCGATCGGCGACACGTCCATCGGCACGGACCACAGGACGACCTGTGAATCCACGGCGCTTTTGGTCCTCGACCTGCCTCCTTGTGAGGAGACCGAGCACGAGGACGGATGGACCGGGAACCTGATCCACGGCTTCAACAGCCCGAACGGTGATGTCACCGGCGCGACGACCTCCGTCGTCTCGCACGCTGGCGGCGAGCGGACCTGGACGTGCAACTGGGAAGCCGGCCAGTTCGTGTCGTGCTCCGGCGGCGGCGTGTGGCCCGGCATCGGCGTGCCCTTCACGCACACCTGCTACTCCGAAGCGGGCGCCCTCGGCAACTGGGGCTGCTACATCGAGCACTTCTAGGACCAGGCAAGCGTTCGTCTTTCTCCCCCCTTCTCATCCTCCCTTTCTTCGTCTCGCTTGATTTTTTCTGCTTCTCCTTCCGAGTCCCGGCCCAAGACCGTCGGCGCAAGGGTCTGAGCCTCCATCGCCGACGTCGGGGCCCTCAAGACAAAACGGCCTTATCCCGGCGCAGCGTGGCTGCCATCGTGGTCGTAAAGGACGCCATCGGGACCGGGTCGCCTACCCTGGAGTCTCGCCTCACGAAAAGGATCCGGAGTGAAGGGGCCATGCGCTTCGATGCGTTCATGGCGGCGGCCCTCTACGACCCGGAGGCGGGGTTCTATGCAGGCAGTCCGAGCGTGCGAGCGGGCGTGACGGGCGATTTCGTCACGGCGCCCACGTTGACGCCGGTCTTTGCAGCGGGGTTGGCGCGTTTTGTGCAAAAGGCGTGGAAGCGGTTGGGGGAGCCGACGGATTGGTTGCTCGTGGAACCGGGCGGGGGCACGGGGGCGCTCCTGCGCGGGGTGGTCGAGCGGTTGGAGGCCCTCGATTCGGAGGCGGTCCGCGGCATCCGGGTCGTCTTGGTGGATGTGTCCCCGGCGCACCGGGAAACGGCGAAGAAGGCGCTGCGGGGCGTGTTGCGCGGTTCCCGTGTGGAGGTCTCATCGAGTTTACCGGTTTTCGATGCGCCTGCCGTGGTGTTGGTCAATGAATTGTTGGACAACCTGCCGGTGCGTTTGTTCGTGCAGGAGGAGGATGCGTGGTGGGAACGCGTCGTGGGGGTCGACAGGGAGGGAAGGTTGCGTTTCGAGCGCGTGGATGCGGACCCGGGGTGGGTGGAGTGGATCGGATCGTTCCAGGTCCCGGTCCCGGATCGTCATCAGGTGGAGGTCCCGGTGGGCGCAAAGTCTTGGATCGAAGGACTCTCGGCGGCATGTGGCGATCATGGCGTGGTCATGGCGCTCGTCGATCACGGTGAGACGGCGCGCGATCTCTTGGGCGAGCCGCGTCCGTGGGGCACCGTGGTGGCGTATGAAGAGCACAAGCAGGACCGGGACGTGCTCGCGCGGCCCGGCCAGCGGGACATCACGACGCACGTGAACTGGAGCGCGATGGCGAGGTTCACGCGCAATAACGGTTGGGAGCACGTGGCGTTCACGGACCAGTTCGCGTTCCTGTCCTCGTTGGGGGCGTTGGAGGAGGCGGTGCGCCTGGCACAGGAGGAGGCCACGGTGGCGGCGATGGAGCGGTTGTCCGCCTTGAAGGAAGTGCTTTTGCCGGGTGGGATGGGGGAGGCGGTCAAGGTGCTGGTCGTATCGCGGGGTCTGGATGCGGCGGGGGCGGACTGGGTCGGCTTGGAGCGTGTGCGCGATTTGGAACCCGCTCCACGCCGGAGGTGAGCGGGCTATTCCCGCATGATTTTTTTCGCGTACGTGGTCGCGAAGCCGATGATCGCAGCGGCGACGAGCAGGAGCGTGAGCGTCCCGCCGATGGGGCCACCCACGTCGAAGGCGAATATGATCGCGTCCACGGCGAGGGCGATCGCGGCGCCCAGGATCAAGCCGC
>CAYVRY010000103.1:0-7293 GCA_964452895.1 uncultured Halobacteriales archaeon | reverse complement strand
TCAGTCAGCCTTTCGAATTCCTCTTTCACGTACCCGATTGGTTCTTTGTCCTCACGGGTTGACTGATTCTTCGAGGAACCGGCGGTGTTTTTGCCAGCTTTCTTCGACGTCCGATTGGGCGTCTTCGGCAAACGGGCCGTGGTACGTACCATTATTTTCACATACTTCCTTTAATTATTATTTTTGCACCGCAATCCTACGGTCGTGCAGCTGCTTCTGATGCGATAGGTGATGTACCAAGTCACATATTTATAGTTGACCCACGGAGTCAATTGTTTGGAGGTTTGGCTGAATGCCTGTGTCTGCATAAGAGGCGAAAGGGTAAGGCGGGCCCACAATGTTAAAGTACCGGGCTACATAATATGAGTATATGGGCCACACAACGACCAAAAAGGTCCGCTTGAAGCCGGCGGATACGGCGAGACTGGCAAGGTTGGCTGAACTTATGCATTCCAGTGAAAGCGAGGTGCTGCGGCAGGGGCTCGACCTCGTCGATCAGATGGTGCGACGAGAACGTGGCATCGAGCGGTTGAAGGAACTCGCGGTCATTCGCGGCCCTGAGAAGGAGCGCTACGCCTTTCGATGAGAGTGGTCCTGGACACGGGTGTTTTTTACCATCCCGAGGCTCTCGACATGCTGCGCTGGTACGCGGCACCGGTGGTCGTTCCGGTTGTGGTGTATGCCGAGCGACGACGTCAGCTCGCCAAGGCAAAGGCCGCCCTGGATGATTTTGACCGCCTGCTTGACGAGATTGGTGTGACCTTGGAGGCATTGGGTCCGGACGAGGCGATCCGTTTCACCTCCGAACTCGTCGATGATCGGAAGTGGACTCGTCTGGCCCGCGATGCGTTCATCGCCGGTCACGTCGGCCCGGATGACCGACTATTCACCACAAATCCGCGAGATTTCATAGAATTGGGGGTTCCCGAGACGCAAGTGATCGAGGTCCCGGCATGGCGCGCCAGGGAACGTGAGAAAAGCGTGCCAATCGGGAGTGATTAAGCGGCCACCCGCGATGACCAAGCAATCGTCCAAGGGGCCTTGGCGCCTGAATCCGGACCCGACTGGGCAAAAACCTATATCCTAGACCTGTCATAGAAACATTACACCCCAAAGGGAACCCTGACTATGGTCGGCCTCGACGAGCTGCGCGCGATCCTGTCCGCCCTGGACAACCCGCACCGACTGCGGATCATCGCGGTCCTGCACAAGGAGCGGCTGCATGTGAGCGAACTCGCCCGCCGGCTCGGCATCAGCCGTCCGCTCCTCTACATGCACCTGGAGAAACTGGAGGCGGCCGGCCTGGTCAAGGGGACCCTGGTACTGGAGGAAGGAAAAGCGATGAAGTATATGGAACTGAAACCGTTCGATGTCCGATTGACCCCGAAAACCCTGACCGGCATCGTGAAGGAGGGATGAGATGGCACCAGAGATCTGGGTGCTTGTCCCCCTTGCATCCATGGCCTTGGTCTTCGGCGTGATCTGGGTCATCACGAACTATTTCGTCCAACGCACCCGGGCCCGCAGCCAACCCGACGCCTCGTACCGCGCCCTTGCCGAAGAAGCGGTCCGCTCGCAGAAAGAGCAACTGGAAGAGATCCGGAAAATGAACGCCAGTCTACGCGAAGTCGAAAAACTCCTGCGCGAGGTCTGAGGATGACCCCCATCGACGTCGTGATCGCCGCCGGGTTGTTCGCCATGAGCATCGGCATCGGCTGGACGCTCTACCGGACACGCATGGAACGCGTCAAAGCGGACGCGATCTCCACGACCATCGAGGACCCGATCGGCCCCCTGCGTGAAGTGAACGACGAGATCCTCGGGGTCCTGAAGGAATCCGCCGCGATCACCGAACGGGTCGTGCACAGCGTCCAAAAAGGGGTGCGATGATGGGCTTCTTCAAGAGCCCCGAATTCCTCGTCAGTGTCCTCGTCGGCGTGCTTCTCGGCGGCGGGTTCCTCTACGCGCCCGCCTTGGCCCCCGGGTTGACCACCTCCGTCTTCGCAGCCTGCGACACGCCTCCTGGTCAAATGTTGAGCGCGGACCTGGACGACCAGGACGAAGCGCGGCGACAACTGGCCTATCAAACCGGACCCGGCGACCGCCTCGACGTATGCATCGAAGTCGGCAACATCCAGATCATGACCCACGACCATCCGGAAATCCAGTTCGACATCAACGTCGAATCCAACGGCAACCGGGCGACCCAACGCGTGGAATCCACCGAACTCGTCCTGACCCGCTCCGGCGACACACTCCACCTGGCCCAGACCCAAACCGCACGCACCGCCTGGTGGTTCGGCGGCAGCGGCACCCGCCTGGACGTCGAGATCCGGGTGCCCAACGCCACCACCATGGCCTACCAGGTCCGAGCGGACGTCGGCGACATCACCGCCCGCGGATTAAGTGGCACCGAGGAAAACCTCTGGCGCGTCGACGTGGGGGACCTGGACGTGGAATACACCCACCTGGAGAATTCCACGTTGACGCTGCGTGTGGACGTTGGCGACACCCAGCTCATCGTCCCCGACGGACCGGCATACCACCTCGATGCACGCGCCCAGGTCGGCGACGTCGTCCACCGGCTTCCGGACATGCAACTGCTGGAAAGCAACACCGAACCTCCCGGAGAACATGTCGTCGCCCAAAGCGACGGTTTCGATGAAGCGACGACCCAAGTCGACCTGCGCATCCGCGTCGACGTCGGCGGCATCCAGGCCTCCACCCCGACCTCCCCCCAGCAGAACGGATAGAGCCACCAGGAGAGTCTGAAAATGACATCATCACACCCGCTTCAGCGTACGCCATCACGATTCCGACGCCCCGCCCAATACGCCTACCTCGGACTCGGTGTCCTCTTCCTCAGCGCGATCATCATCCAGGTGTTTTTGGCCGGAGCCGGCGTGTTCTCCAACGCGGCCTACCTGGGCCACCACGCCCGGTTCGTGGAATGGTTCCAACCCCTGCCCTTGTTCCTGCTCCTGGCCGCCTTTCCCGCCAAGATCGACCGCTTCACAAAGATCGCGCCCGCCTTGGCCTTCGGCGCCCTCGTATTGCAATACGAGTTCGTCAAGGCAAGCCCCAGTTTGGCAGCCGGCCTCCACACGGTGAACGCGCTATTCATCTTCTGGCTCGCCGTGCAGATGGTGCGACGCGGATGGACCGCCACGCGCGGCTCGGTTGGAACGAGGCGGCCCAGGCACGCGGAAGAAACACCCGCGTCCTGAACGGTCACCCGACGGGCTGGGCCGTGTCCTCCGGGTCGTCCTCTCCTTCGGATTCCACGGGCGCTCCCGATCCAATGGCCGCGTCCTCTTCATCGGATGCATCTTGTTCGTCGGCCCGTTCTTCCTCCATCGGGGGCGCGACATCCGCGTCGGGCGCGTCCCCTTCGTCCGCGGCCGCCTCCTTCTCCTGCACCGCCTGGTCCACCTCTTCCGGGGACGCAGGCTCCCCACTGAACGCGTCCAGGTCGGTCTCCCCGCGCAGCACCGCCGCCGGCAGGCCCACCTTCTTCGCGAGGTAGGACCGGATCTCCGCGGTGTCCGTTGCCGGGATGCCGAAATACTCCGGGAACTCCGGGCTCGTCGTCAAGCGCCGCGAAAGCCCCTCGGGCCTGGACTTCACGAGGCCGGTCTCCATGAGCTCACGCACATGGTCGTAGGTCTTGGAACCGATCATGTCCACCAACTCGGACTGCAACAAGGGCTGATGGAACGCGATGAGCGCCAACGTCTTCAAGGTCTTTTTCGGGATCTCCATGCGCGCGAGCGACTGCGCGTGCTCCACGTAGACCGTCTTCAACTGCATCGCCCACTTGGAACCCGCCATGGAGACCTCCAACGCGGTCCCCTCCCCGGTCTCCTCGTACTCCTGCTCCAAGGAACGCGCCGCCTGCTTCACCACATCATGGGAAAGCCCCGTCGCCTCCGCCAGCTCGTCCACGCCCACCGGACGCCCCGCCGTGAACAGTGCGGCCTCCACGAGCCGGGTCGGGTCCAGCTGCGCCATGCGCGAAGCCCGGCTCTTCGACTCCTCTTCATCCTGCACGGACGGCTCGCTGGTCGGCGTCTCTTCTCTGGCCTCTGTCTCGATCGTCTGGGTCATGCCGACACCTCACCTGCATCCCGGTCCACGGCCTGCTCGGCCGCAGCATCCGCCGCCACCCGTTCCTCGGACTCCTCATCCTCCGCCATACCGTCCCGGTTCTTCACGAGGATCTTCCCGTACGGGAAATCCTCCTGCCAAAGATCGATCCGGCGCTCCGCCGCCAGGAACAACACCCCGTTGAACGTCGTCACGAATGAATCCAGATCCGGTTCATACAGTTCCGCCAGCGCCACGGCGTTCCCGTTGAGCCCGCAGATGCGCGACCAGAGGCTCCTTTGCTCCGACTCCGGGTCCTCCTCGTGCATCATGTCGTGCACGCTGTCGCCCGCCTGCTGCGACAAGAGCGCCTTCGTGCGCTCGCGCTCCGCCTTCATCCTCTGCCGCTCCTCGGCCTCGTGACGCACCTCCTCGAAGGCGTCCACGAGCTCCATGAGCGTGACCTTGCGCGAATCCCCCTGACGACGCACCTTCTCGTCCAAAGGCGCCTGCGGGGCGTGCTCCACGCGCCGCGTGTACTCCAAACCCTCATCGTCGAAATCCCACTCCCCGATGTCCCCCCAGTCCAACATCTCCGGCTCCGGTTCCGGCGGATGCGCCAAGCGCTCCGCGAGCTCCACCATGGCGTCGCTCTGCAAACGCAGCACGGTCCACGCCATCAGGATGATCCGGCCCGAGAGCACCAGGTCGACGCCCTCCTCCTGCGCCCGCTTCAGGTAGGTCCCCGAGAACCGGGCCAGGTCGATGCGCCACGGGTCCAAGTGCTCCTGCAGGACGAGCTCGAACGCCAACGCCACCGCCCGATGGAACGGGTCATGGATCGTATGATGCTCCCCGCGCTCCGAGTGCGCCACCAGGCTGAGATACTCATCGAGCCGGTCCACCTCCGCCGGCTCCTCGGACATCGCCTTGTGCCACAACAGATGGTCCACGATGTCCCGCGTCGCCGCGTCCACATCATGACGGTCGTCCGGGATCGCCTCTTCGTCGGCCGGCTCCTTCTCGTGCGTGGGCTCCTTCGAGGTGGAGCGGTCGTCCTGGTTTGCAAGGGACTCGGCGACGAGGTCTTCATCCTCTTCCAGGCGCACCGATCTCAAGACGCCGCCTCCCGGGTGACCTCATGCGTCTCATCGTCTTCCCCTTCCACTTCCTCCTCGCCGACCCCATCCCCGTCTCCGGCCTCTTCATCCCCCTCGATCTCGGTGAGCTCAAGGGACTCTTCTTCCTCTTCGTCGTCGGCCGCTTCTTCTACGGCCGCTTCCTCCGCCCCTTCTCCAGATGCCCCCTCGTTCCCCGCTTCCTCCTCTTCCAGTTGTGCGAGCACTTGGGAGCTGCCGTCCCGGCTGGCCAGCTCGTCCACCTTGCGCGAGAGCTCCTGCCGCTCCTCCCGGCTCTGTTGGATCTGCTGGTCCTTGGTGACCGCGTCGATGGGCGTGAGCTCGGGCTCCGGGGCGTCGTCCGCATCGCGAAGCCGCTCCACCTCGTAATCCCCGACGATCTGCGACAAGCCGATGCGCTGCATGGTCACGCCGTAGATGTGGTCCGCCTGCTTCAGCGTCACCTTGCGCAGCGAGACCACGATGAACTGCGCCTTCTTGGCGTTCGCCCCCACCATCCTCCCGATCGTGTCGCTGTTCACCCCGTCCAGGTTCTGGTCGATCTCGTCCAGGTAATAGAACGGGCTCGGCTCGAACTCCTGCACCGAGAAGATGAACGCCAACGCGGTCATGCTCTTCTCGCCCCCCGAAAGCGCATCGATCCGGATCACCCGCTTGCCGCGCGGGCGCGCCATCATGGTCAATCCCCCGTCGAACGGGTCCTCCGGGTTGTCCAACGCGAGATAGGCACTGCCGCCCTCGGAAAGCCGCGTGTACACCTGCTTGAAGTTCGCGTTGATCGCATCGAAGACCCGCATGAAATCCTCGGTCTTCTTCTTCCCGATCTCGTCCACCAGCTCCAGGAGCTTGTCGCGCTCCTCGCCCAGGCGCCGGACCTCCTCGTCGAGCGTCTGCTTGCGCCCTTCCTGCTCCTCGTACTCCTCCAAGGCGCGCTGATTGATCGGCCCGAGCTCCCTGAGCTGCTGGTCGATGCGGCGGATCTCCACGCGCAGGTCGTCCATGGGCGGAAGCTCCTCGTCCTCGGGGTGTTCGTAGGCCGTCTCCTGGAGCTCCACGAGGGCCTCCGAAAGCCCTTCCTCCAAGGCCGGCAGGTTCTCCTTCTCCCGCGCTATGAGCGCATAACCCGACTCCGCCTCGTTCACCATGCGTTCGATCCTTGACTTGATCGTGTTCAGCTCTTCCTTCAGGGTGTCGCGGTCCTTGTAGAGCGAATCCACCGCCCCGGACGCCTCCCGCACCTTCCCCTCCAACTCGGCGATGCTCTTCTCCAACCCCGCCAATTGATCCTTGGCCTGGTCCCGCGTGGCATGATGAGAGTCCAGTTCCCCCTGCAGACGCGTGCAGCGCGCCTCGGCCTCCTGCACCCGTTCCTCCTGCAACTGCGCCTTGTCGCGCGCCACGTCGCGTTTCTTCTCCGCTTCCCGCAGCTCCTCGCGTCCCTCGGCGAGCTCCGCCTCCTTCTGCCGGATCTTGTCCGCGAGCTTCTTGTCCGTGCCCGCGAGCAGCTTGCGTGAAAGCGCCTCCCGGTCCGCCTCCATGTCCGCCAGCAGGTCGTTCAACTGGGCCACCCGCTGGTCCAGCTCCTCCTCCCGGGATTTCAACTGGGTGAGTTCCGTCTCCCGCTTCTGCGTTCGCTCACGCGCCGAGGCCAGCCGCTTCTCCGCCTCGTCGGCCTGCTTCTTCAGCGCCTTGGAACGCTCCTCCAGTTCCCGCCCGGTCCCCTGCGCCTCGCGCAAGCGGTCCTCGCGCTCCAGGATCCCCGCGCGCACCTCGGAGAGCTCCTCGGAGAGCGTCTGCATGTGCGTCTCCACGGACTGCAGCTTGCGCGCCAACTCGTCGATCTTGGAACTGTCCACGCCGCCGAAGCTGGAGCCCTTCTTGGCCGCCTGCGCCCCTCCGGACATGGCCCCGCCCGCCTCGATCAGATCCCCCTGGACGGTGACCAGGCGCACGCCGCCCATGAGCTTGCGTGCATCCTCCAGCTTGTTCACGACCACCGTGTCGCCGAAGACATAGGAGAACGCCTTCTCGTAGCGCTTGTCGAACTTCACCAGGTCCAACGCGAACC
>CAYVRY010000102.1:0-7305 GCA_964452895.1 uncultured Halobacteriales archaeon | reverse complement strand
AACGACATGAACAAGATTTTGACAGCAGCAACGATGGTCGCGTTGGTTTTGACCGCGGTGCCGGGAGCGGTCTCGGCGGATCAAGGACAAGCGGAAGTCAGCCAGATCGTCGCAACGAGCGACGGACTCGAACTCGTCCCGGGTTCGACCATACCGCTCGGAATGAACCAGGAAGGTTGCGAAGCGACGGCACCCGATGAGACGTACTGCGACACCGGAATGCACGTGGCGGTCCAGACCCAGGCGATCAGCGCGTTCGCTTCGTTCACCTACACGGGGACGATCGAGGCGCGCGTGTACCACCTGACGGGCCTCCTGATGATGCAGGTCCACGTGATCGACGGGAACGTCCTCGGTGGCGATATCTACGGGGAATTCCCGCTCGGTCCGAGCGTGTTGATCAACGAATGCTTCTCCTACGAGTTGGGGCAGGCGGACACCGATCCCCTGCCGTTGCCGGGAGAGGCGAACGGCACCCCGGGCGGCAGCGGCCTGTGGGGCTGCGGCGTGCTCTACGCTTGAGCCGGGCACACGAGCGTGCTTGGAACCGAGAGTCCGCGACACCCTGGTGTTGTGGACTTGAGGGTCGTGGTTCGCTGCCCGGGCCCCTTCGGGGGCCCGGGCGCCGCAATCCGAAGGCCCGGGCTTTCAGCGTGGATCCTGGAATCGAACGGGGCCGGTGGTCGCTGGTCTCCAGGTTCGTTTGCCCAGGCATGGGCCCACCCGGTTCAACCGAACAAGGGTGCGATCCGGGGACCCAGGAACTGGAACAGGATGAGTCCAAGAACCAGCAGCGAGACCACGATGCTGGTCCGTTTCACGTAGGGTGCGCGGCCTTCCGGCGTGCTGCTTCTTTTCAATTTGTTGAGCAGTCCATCCAGGAAATCGCGGAACAACCAGCCGCCGTCGAGGGGCACGGCGGGCAGTGCGTTCGTGAGTCCCAGCATGAGGCTGATCCACATCACCCAGTAGGTGAGGTTCAATCCGATCCAGTAGGCGCTCACGGCGATGGGGTGGTCGCCCCAGGGGACCTCGAAAGAGTCCGTGAGCGGGGAGGTCATGGGGGTCAGGCCCGTGAAAGGCAAGGCGATGTAGACGGCGGCGCTGCGCAGGCTGCTGAACGGGTGTTGCAGGAGTTGTTTGGTCTCTCCGGTCCCGAACGGGTACATCTGTACCCCCAGGAAACCGCCGGTGTTCACCGTGATCGTGCGCGTGACCGACTCCGTTTCGCTTTCCACGAGGAAGGTGGCGGTGAAGGCCCCGCTTTGTTCGTAGGTGTGCACGTAGGTGAAGGGCAGATCGTCTTGGTCTCCGGTTGCATCGATCGTTCCGTTGCCGGTGGCGTCGAAACTCCAGCTCAGGTCACTGCTCTCGGCGGCTTGGGCGTCCAGGGTGAACGTCGTGTTGAGTCCCACGGCGCCCAGGATGTCCTGGCCGTGCAGGCTGGCCTGGATCGGTTCCTCCCCGTCGCCGTTGTCCGTGGCGTTGCCGCCGGGGGTCTCGGCGGGGTAGCGCGTGCACCAGTCCACACCGGGGCCCAGCTCGGAGATCTGGAGCCCGTCCTCGGTGCTGGCGAGACAGGCCTGGAGATCGCCGCGCGTGGCGGTCTCCACGTTCACGCGTTGACCGGGGTAGGTGTTGGCCAGGGACTCCCGGAACGTAGTCTGGTTCGTCACGCGGGTGCCTTCGATCGAGGTGATCAGGGCCCCTTCTTCGATGCCTGCGAGATCGGCGGGGCTTTCCGCCACCACGCCATGCACGGGGAGTCCGTCATCGATGGGTTCCAGGGCAGCCACGAAGCCGGCGGAGAAGATGATGCCGAGGATCAACGCGGTGACCAGGTTCGACATGGGGCCGGCGGCGTAGACCCGCATCCGTTGGGTGCGGGTGGCTTTGGTGAGCTCTTCCTCGTCGGGTTCGACGAACGCGCCGATGGGGACGACGAGGTAGAGTACGCCCAGGGTCTTCACTTTCAGGTTCTGGGCGCGCGCGAGCACACCGTGGGCGAACTCGTGGATGATGATCGCGGCGACGAGGGCGACGATCCCGTAACCGATGGGGATGAGCGGGTTGATGCCGGGCAACGCCAGGATGTGCCGTGCCTGGGGCGCCTGTTCGACGGGGATCCGGAAGACGAAGGGGATCTGGACAATGAGAAGGAGCATGAGCGCACCCATGAAGAACAGGGTGACCCAGATGCCCACGGTGCCCACGTGGGTGTGGAAGCGTTTCGCCTTCCCGAGCCATTCGATGACGCCTTTGCCGTGTTCCGTGCGGAACATGAGGATCGGCCCCATGAGACCCACGTTGTAGCGTGCCAGCAGTCCGCTGCGTGCTGCTAGGAACACCAGGATCAGGTAGGCATTGACGATAATCAGGAACAGCAGTAGACCGTTGATCATGAGGCTTCACCCGGCGGACCGCCGGGGGTTTTTGCTCCATCGGGGGGAGCCGAGCCGGGCGATGGGGGGGTCCTTGATAAGCCTTCATGGGTGGCGCCTTCCCGGCCCTCCCCGTCTCCGGGGGGGTCACGGGTTTGGCAGGTGGGCGGCCGGGTCGGTATAAATTCGGGTCATCGGGAGGCGAAGCCGTTAAGGCGCTGGCGGGGAATGGAAGCGTCCAATGGCGAATGAAGAGAACCGGGAGGCGGAGGCGGTCACGATCTATACGACCCTGGATACGGAGGATGCGGCCCGGGATTTTGCCAGCAAGCTCCTGGATGAGCGGTTGATCGCGTGTGCGAACGTCTTCCCGGTCTGGAGCATGTTCCATTGGGAGGGGGCGGTCAAGAGCCAGAGTGAGCTCGTGGTCTTCCTGAAGACGACGCGGGCGCGCGTGGAGGACCTGCGCAAAAGGATCCCGGAGATCCATCCCTACGAGGTGCCGTGCATCGAGGTGTACGGCGTCAACGAGGCCCATGCCCCGTTCGCGAAGTGGCTCGCCGATGAGGCGGATGGGCGTCCGGGTGAGCGGGCGAAACCGGAACCGCGCCATTGACGGTGCCGGCTTGCTACGGGGGGGTACCTTTCCCGGCGTGTTCTTCCAGCGGCAGGCCGAGGCGTCGCGCGTCGGCCAGAAGCCGCGCGCTCCAGCGCATTTTGCGGCGTTTTTTCTCGGCGTGCGTCGGCGAGGCTTTCCCGGGCGCCCCGAAGAGGTCGAACCCGACGAGGCGGATCCGGGTCGCACCCAGCCGGGCGGCCAGGAAGACCGCGCGGTCGCCGTCCGCGAACCCACCGGGGCAGATGACCCGTTCGGGTTTGATGCCCGGTGTCTGACGCGTGGCGATCAGGGGGCCGGTGAACCGGGGCATCCAATGGTCGAGCAGGTCCGTGTTGTCGCCGTGCGCATGCACGGCGAGGGGCACGCCGGTGGCGTTGAGCCGGTTCAATTGGTCCGGGTCTCCGTCCAGGTCGGTGACGACCAGATGCGGTGTGTGGGCGTGCAGGAGGGTGTCGGTGAGGGCGCCGTCGGCGACCAGGAGGACTTCCGCGTCGTCGGGCGGGTGTTTTTCCAGTTCTTCGTGCAGGGTGTCGGCGGCGCCGGCCACCACGGCGCCGTCCTGGATGCGCAGACGTTCCAGGGGCATGACTTCCAGGTGGTGTTTCGTAAAAAGAGCATCAAGCCGCTGGGCGGCGGCGTGGTCCTGGGCGGGGTCGAATCCGAGTTCGCGGGCGAGTCGCGGGTAGGTCTGTTCCCACCAGGGTCTGATGGCCGCGTCGTGCGGTGTGGCGAGCAGGTTCATGGTCCCTCCTGGTGGCGCGTGGGGGCCGGGACGTCTCTTTTTGCCTCATGGCGTTTGCCGGGCATGCGGATCCGTTCTTCGTCGCTGTGGCCGCCGCGGCGCTTTTCGGGCCGGTTCATGGTTTCTTCTTCGCGCAGCGAGTCGCGTACGTAACGCAGGGTGTAGTTGCCCACCACGGCGAGCAGGAGGCCGATCGCGACGGGTGTGTAGGTTGCGCTTTCCAGAAGCGGGTCGGGAAGCGGAGTGCCGGTTCGCCAATTCGTGGCGGCGAACAGGAGGCCTTGCAGGATCAGCCCGATGGCCGGCAGTCCGAACAGGAGGCGCCAGTACAGCCCGCGTGTGGTGCCCAGGCGGAACAGGTCGTCCACGGCGCGCCCGATGATGTTCAACGCGAGCCCTCCGAGCACCCACCAGAGGGAGATGGAGATCATGAGCAGGGTGAGCAGGAGCGGGTCGTTCTGGGCGGCGCGGATCGCCGGATCGCCCAGCTCCGGTGTCCGGTGCAGGTCGCTGTAGGCGCGCAGCACCCCGAAGCCGATCGCGGCGAGTGCGAGCACGCTGGTGAAGAAGCTCATCTTGCCGGAGCTGAGCCCGTCATAGAAGTCGCGCGCCACCCGGCCCAGCGGGGTCTCCCATCCCATGGCGTGGATCAAGAGGAAGAGCCCCAGTGTAAACAGCATCCCGCCCACGGCGAGCGTGACGTGGCCGAGGGCCAGGGCGGCGCCGAACACGAGGATCGCCAGGCTCGCGGGCAGGATGAAGCGTTTGCGCATGCGTTCCTCTTCGAACAACCGCACGAGCAGGTAGTACGCGCCTTCCAGGTTGCGTGATTGTTTCACCACCACGCGACGCACGGCGTCGATGGGGATGCGCGATTCGAACAAGGGGAGCACGTGTTCGTCTTCTGCGCCGTCCGTGACGACGATGAGTCGGTCCGGTGCAAGCTGTCCCAGCAGGGTCTCGAACTGCGCGACGATCCGGGTGTCGCTCTTGGTGCCGATGGAGCGGTCGCCGGTCACCAACGCGATCTCGTAGTGTTCGCCGGGGGCGGCGGATCCCGTCATCTCGTCGTGGTGCTTCACGGTGGCCCACAGCGTGTTCGCGTCGGAGTCTTCCGGGTCCGCCAGGGCGAGCCGCTTTGCGGCCTCCAGGACCGCGTCGCGGCCCACCACGGGTCCGTCGATCCCGGTCTTGTGTCCCACGTCGTCGTCGCGGTCGACGCACAAGATCAGTGTCCTCTTGGTCACGTCGCCTGCGCCCGGGGTTCGGTCTCGGCGTCGGCGTCCCGATGGGTCATGCCGGGGGGTGGGACCGGAGCGTCGGTCACCGGTTGTCGTCTCGTCGTTTGGACCCTTCACCGGGCAACTCCAAGTTTCTCATGTTGTGCGGACCTTATATCGGTTGTGTGGAGCGCACGCCGCTTTGTGCATCCGACGGGATGGACGGTCCTGGAATCGTTCGACGCGGTCATCCGCCCAAGGGGTCTCCGAGGGGCAGTTCACTGAGGTCGCCACCGTGGCGAAGGGAAGGCCCCGTGATCAGCGTGCCCACGATCCCCGCATCGGAGGTCGGGTTGTGCGCCAGTGCGGCCCAGGGGCGGCCTTCGGAGTCGATGGTGATCGAGACGAAATCCCCGAACCCACCGCATCGGATGGCGCCGCAGGGGCGGCCCTCGTCGTCCAGCGGGTCGTCGGGGTGGTTCACGGGGACGTTTGCGATGGTCGCGTTGTCCAGCAGGTCGACGCTGATGCCGATGTAACCGCTCCACTGCATGTCGTCTTCTTCCCCGTCGTAGCCGTCTTCCACGTCGGTCCCGATGTAGGTCCAGGCGGCGCGTCCTGCGGATCCGGCTTCCAGGGCAGGGAATCCGGCGGCGGTCACACCGGGTGCGCCCACCATGACCGGGTCGGCCCAGGTGGTCGCTTGGTCCGTGCTCCAGGAGAGGTAGGGGAGGCCGTCTTCACCGATCCAGAACGCGTAGACGTTGCTCTCGGAGTCCGTGGCCACGGCGACCTCATGTCCGCCGATTCCGGAGACCATTCCGGTTTCCGTGGTGATCGTGTGTTCCGTCCAGCTTTGCCCGCCGTCTGCGCTGCGGTAGACCGCCGGGCCGTCGCAACTGGGGTTGCCGCGGTAGAAGGTGCCGTCGGGGGAGCCTTTGACGTGACCGTGCAGTCCGGAGCATTGGATGGAGTCCACCGGGAAGCCCGGCACAAGTGGCGTCCAGACGATCCCTCCGTCGAAGCTGCTGCTGCACCAGGCGCCCGTGATCGTGGTCCCTCGGTTCACGCAGAAGGTGAGCACGTTCTCGTACAGGGTGGTCAGGCCTTGGGTATCGGGTGCGGCGGCCATGCTCTGGTGGTCCAGTGCGGGGGCGAAGCCGTGTGCGATGCCTTGTTGCATCCAGGTCTCGCCGTCGTCGTCGGACCAGGCGACGCAAAAGCCCTGCAGGATCACGCACATGTCGAAGTCGTAGACCCGGTCCGTGAACGGGTCGACGTAGATGAACGGGTCATTGGAGTTCGGCACGGCCTTCATGCCGGTGGGCAATCGGGGTGTGACGTCCTCGAACGACTGTCCTTGGTCCATGGACCGAAGGACGAGGGCGCCGCTGCCGAGCCCGGCGTAACTGTTCGTGAAGATGCCCCCCGTGGAGGTGGAACCGATGGTGGGTTCGAAGGTGCTCCAGCCGGTCTCATAATAGGTACCGGTGGCGTTGACAAGACGTTCCAGAAGAGGCGCCTGTTCGGCGGTGAAGGTTTCAACCTCGGTGAGCAGGGCACCGGTCTTGTTGCGTTGTTCGAAGGAGAGGGTCGCATCCGGGGAAGCGTCGGCGTCGAGATCCGGCTCCACGGGGAACCCGATACATCCGGCAAGCACCGGGACGATCAACGCAAGGGCGAACAGGAAGGCACGCATACTCTGCACGAAGCAGGATCCTTGATAAGGGTTGTTGCCGCCGCGTCATACCAGGGAGCCTCATGGAGGTCCGCTGAAGCGTCAAAAAGGCGGCGCTCGGCGCGACAGGAAAGCAGTGTTCACAAGAGGCCCGCTTTCTGGAGCGTCATGAGGTCCTCGGTGGACAGTTTCTCGCCTTTCTTGAAGCGCTCGTAGACGTCGTCGGCGCGGTCTTCGGCCGCGGTGACCTCGGCCTCACTGGGTTCGGAGGCGCTCTTGCGGATGTCCTGGATCTCCTTCTCCGTCTCGTGGATCTGGTTGACGACCTCGATGTATTCCTTGTGGACGCGGTCGGCTTCGAGTTTCGCGGTGACGAATTTTTCCTGCAGCTTGTCTGCGTCCTTGCGGATCCGGTCGCTTTGTCCGAAGACCTTCACCATCTCTTCGTGCTCGGACTGGGCCTTGTCGGCGGTCTCGGAGACCTTCTGGTGCGCTTTTTCAGCGCGTTCGCGCACCTGTTCGTACTGGTCCAGGGCTTCTTTGAGTTCCGGGTCGCTGCGGTAGGTGTCCTCTTTCTGTTTCAGTTCGGAGTAGAGGGCCTGCAGGGACTCGATGAGTTCCCGTTCCTTGGCGGGTTTGAGGACCTTGGTCTGTTGTTCGAACTC
>CAYVRY010000101.1:0-7351 GCA_964452895.1 uncultured Halobacteriales archaeon | reverse complement strand
CGCTTGTTCTCACCACGCGTCTGGACCCCTCGGAGATCGACAAGGAGGCGCACAACCTGGACGTGCTTGGGGAGTACCCGCTCTCGTTTTATGAGGCGACGACGACCCATGCGCATCCGCGCGAGGTGGAGAAGCAGATGGGCCTGGTCGCGTCCCGGTTGGGCGAGACCACGCAGTACGAGGGGTTGGGCTTCACGCACGATACGCCGGACATCTCGCAGGGCGTGCTGGTCTCGGCGTACAAGACGATCCCGGACATGATGGCGAAACTGGAGGCGCAGTTCGAGCTGGCGGACCGGATCCGGGCGGTGGACCTCAAGGACGTCGCCAGCCGCGTGATCGGCGGGCACTTCATGCCGGATCTGATCGGGAACCTGAAGGCGTTCAGCAAGCAGAAGGTCCGATGTCCCACGTGCAACACGAAATATCGCCGCATGCCGGTGGCGGGGCGCTGCATGACCCCGGAGTGCAAGGGCCGGTTGACCTTGACGGTGCATGAGGGGTCTGTGCGCAAGTACCTCAAGCCGGCCTTGGAGATCAGCCGCAAGTACGAGGTCCCGCCGTACACGTTGCAGCGGATCATGCTCGCGGAGAAGAGCATCGACAGCCTGTTCAACAACGACAAGGTCCGCAAGGCGAAGCTGACCGACTTTTTGCTTGAGGAATGAAGTCGCAGCCGCAAGTACGAGGTCCCGCCCTACACGTTGCAGCGGATCATGCTCGCACAGAAAAGCATCGACGGCTTGTTCAACAATGACAAGGTCCGCAAGGCGAAGCTGACCGACTTTTTGCTTGAGGAATGATCTCCCGTTGTGGGGGGCGGCTCTGCGCGTTCACTCGTCGGGGACGACTCGGTACAGGTGTCCCGTGAGCGTGCTCACCAGGAGTTCGCCTTCATGGTCGACGTCGATGGACGTGACTCCGTGCCAGTCGCCCTCGAGGGAGAACCACTCACTCAGGATCCATTCGTCGTCGACCTGTTCGATGAACATCAACTGGGCGCCGCAGTGGTCCGAGAAGACGAACTTCCCTTGCAGTTCGGGGAAGTGTTCGCCCTGGTAGAACGCTCCGCCGACCATGGCGCACCCGCGGATCTCTTCCCGGAGATAGTTCACGATGGGGAGGTTGATCTCGTCGGGAGCGTTCTCCGGGTCGTCCAGGGTCTGATTGCCTTCCATGTACGGCCAACCGTGGTTGCGTGGTGCTTCTTCGTCCGCTGGGAAGAGGTACACGGATTCCACGTCGGCTTCGCCGGTGTTCGCGATGAAGAGATCCTCCGTCTCGGGGTGGAAGTCGAAGCGCCAGGGGTTGCGAAGACCATAGAGCCAGATCTCGCTCTTTCGGTCCGGGTCCTGGGTGAAAGGGTTGTCATCGGGAATCTCGTAGCCTTCATCGGCGTCCACGTCGATTCGGAGGATCGAACCCCAGAGGTTGTCCAGGTGCTGGGCGTCCATGCGCCATTTGCCCCCGTCTCCGAGCCCGACGTAGAGCATCCCGTCCGGGCCGAACCGCAACCCGGCCATGTTGTGGAACCAGTTGCCGGGGAAATCGACCTCGAGAAGGGCGTCTTGTTCCTCCAGTCCGGCCCCGAGGTCGTCCGGGTCGGCGGTGAAGCGGGTGACGTGCCCGATTCCGGCTCGCGACTCCTCGTCGGTCGTGTCGTCGTAGACGAAGAACAACATGCCGTTCTCCTCGAACTGGGGATGGAAGGCAGCACCTTTGAGCCCCCTTTCCCGGTCTCGGGCGGAGTCCACGCGACCGGAGAGGTCAAGCAGCTCGTGCGTGCTGGAGGTGCCTGCCTCCAGGAGGAACACGGTGCCTCCGCGGTCCAACAGGAGCAGGTCCCCGTCGCTGCCGGGAACGGGCACGGCTTGTGTCAATGACTCTGCTTGCCCGATCTCGTCCACCGTGGCGGGGGGAGGCGTTGTGGGTTCGTTGGATTCGGCGGGGTCTGTGAAATCTGCCGAATCCGATGGGTTGTCGGTTTCCGCGGGCTGGGACCACCATGTGCAACCAGAAAGTGAGATCGAGAGTGCGAGTAAAGCGAACAAGACGAATCCGCGCATGACGGGGTCCATCGAGGCGCGACACGTCAACGTTTTGGCACGTTTGTGTTGCGCTCTTTTCGCATCACCTCGGCCTGCCGGGCAAGCGGGTCAGCTGTTTTACGATCGCAGTGGATGCAACGGGCCCGCCCAGGTGCTCGCAGAGTGCCTCAGGGCCGCACCTTTGTCCCCGGGGATGGGGCGCGGGCGTCCCGGCCCTCAAGCACCGTCGGGGACCACGCGGTAGAGCTGCCCGGTGAGGGCGCTCACCAGGAGTTCCCCGTCCTGGTCCGTGTCCACCGATGTGATCCCGTGCCATCCCGGTTCCAGGGAAAACCAGTCTCGGATCCGCCATTCGTCGTCGACCTGCTCCGTGAACATCAACTGCGCCGTGCAATGGTCCGTGAACACGAACTTCCCCTGCATGTCGGCGAATTGGTCGCCTTGATAGACCGCCCCACCCACCATGGCGCACCCGCCTGTTGTTTCCTGGAGGTAGTTCACGATGGGGAGGTTCATCTCGTCGGGGGCTTCCCTGTAGTCGTCCAGGGTCCGGTTGCCCTCCATGAACGGCCAGCCATGGTTGCGGGGGGCGTCGCCGTCCGCGGGGAAGAGGTACACGGATTCCACGTCGGCTTCGCCGGTGTTCGCGATGAAGAGATCCTGCGTCTCGGGGTGGAAGTCGAAGCGCCAGGGGTTGCGAAGGCCATAGAGCCAGATCTCGCTCCTGTTGTCCGGGTCTTGCACGAACGGGTTGTCGTCGGGGATCTCGTAGCCTGGGTCCGCGTCCACGTCGAGTCGGAGGATCGAACCCCAGAGGTTGTCCAGGTGCTGGGCGTCCATGCGCCAATGGCCTCCGTCGCCCACGCCCACGTAGAGCATGCCGTCGGGCCCGAACCTCAGCCCCGCCATGTTGTGGAACCATTCGCGAGGGAAATCGATCTCCAGGAGGACGTCTTGTTCCTCCAGTCCCGCGCGAACGTTGTCCGGCTCGGCGGTGTAGCGGACGACGTGCCCGGTTCCCGCTCGGGACTCCTCGCTGGTCGTGTCGTCGTAGACCAGGAACAACATGCCGTTCTCCTCGAACTCGGGATGGAAGACCGCGCCCTTGAGCCCTCTTTCCCGGCCCCCGTTGGAATCCACGCGATCGGTGAGGTCCAAGAGTTCGTGGGGGTCTGCAGAACCGCCTTCCAGGAGCAGCACCCGGCCCCCTCGCTCCAGCACGAGCAGTCCGTCGCCGCCCGGAACGGGCACGGCTTGGGTCAACGGCTCGTCTCCTTCCATGACGGGCTCAACGGTGGCGGCGGGGATGTCGATGGGTCCGGTGGCGCCGCCGAACACAGCCGAATCCGACGCGTCGTCGGTGCCCGTGGGCTCGGACCACAATGTGCATCCGGAAAGTGAAAATGAAGCCGCGAGGAGCAGGACCAAGCCACGAAACCTCATACCGTCCTGCAACGGCGTTCGGCGTGTCACTTTTTTGGCACGTTCGTCGTCCGCCGGTCGAGAGGATCGGTGTAATGGCTCACCTTTGGAACCTGCCATGTTCGGGTGGGGAAACGCTCGCAATGAAGGTGTTCGGCGAAAACGTGCACAAGTCACAAATAGGCCATCCTGCGGTGGGCGTGTGGTGCTCAAGCTGCCGTCCCGTTGTCGTGTCCTCGTTCTCGCCTTGGTCCTGGCCGCGGCCACCCTGGCGGGGTGTTTCGGTTCCCTGGAAGACGATGCCTCCTGGGAGGACGAAGACCAGGAGGACGCGACGCACGGGGACGAGGAGGACGACAAAGAGGAGGACAAACAGGAGCAAATCAACCAGACGCTCTTGCGGTTCCCGCTGGAGGCGGCGTTCACCGAGCAGTTGTGGGTCAACGGTTCCTTCGAGCCGCAGGAGACCGGTGCGGGCGGCGGTTTTCTCACCGGGGCGTTCCAGAAAAGGGTCGACCTGAGCGACCTGGTCCCCGCCGAGGTCCCCACTCGTTTGCAGGTGAGTGTGACCATGGACGCGCAGGAGGTGCCCTTCGTGGGCCCCACGGGGCGCGCGGATCCTTCCAGCAACGATACCGTCTGGTATGATTCGACCTGGAAGAACCCGGAGCCGGGCCGGTTCGAGATGAGCGGCCTGCTCAAACGCAGCGAAGACGGCTTGGTGGGTCTCTTGCTGGAGGCGTACCTGCCGGGCGCCGAGGGGCCGCCGGAGATGGGGTTCTCGTTGCAGGCCTCTGTGACCGCGCGTCCCGATTCCGTGCCGGACCGGGTCCCTGTGGCCGTGCAGTTGGCCGGCAACGACACGATCAACGTGCAGGTGAAGGGGGAGGAGCATGCGGAGTTGCTGGTCTACGGTCCGGATGACGCGCTGGTGGGCCGGCTCTTCTTTTTCGGGCAGGACGATTGGACGGTTCCCCCGGGCCGCGCAGGCGAGTTCGTTCTTTTGCCGGTTCTCGGTTCCGGGGACATCAAGATCACCAAACAAGGGGAGGCGGTTGACGAGCGGCACACGATGCGGGCCTTGGGTTTCCGCGAGCAGATCGGGCAGCCGCGTGACGTGGAGCCTTTCGGCACGACGAGCTGGACGTTCGAGGTGGACGAACTCCCGTTGCGGGTCTACGTCACCCTCGCGGGCCCGTCGGGGGAGCCCTGGATGTGCAACGGGGTCGCCACCGTCCGTCTGAGCTCTCCGGAAGGGACGATCCTGGACCGCTCGGTGGAGTGCCCGTCACCGACGAACGTCCCGTTCCTGTACGAGGAGGCCTGGACGTGGGAGCCCGGCGTGGGCGATCCTCGTCTGGTGGCCGGGACCTATGAGGTGAGCGTGGAAGCCGATCTCTGGTACGGCCATCAGGTGGTCCGGGGCGTCGAATGGTACGAGCGCTGAGCTCGGGCTGGAGCCAGCGGGTCAACCCCAGGTGTATTTCTGGCTCAGATCGGTCGCTCCGGTGGGGCTTGTGGCGCGGAATTGGACCGTGGAGCCGTCCGGGGCGTGCATGCTCTTGGCCCAGGAGCCCCAGTCGGTCTTCGAGAGTCCCTTCCAGGAACCCTCGTTGACGCGGGCGTCCACTTCAGCGATCTCTTGGTTGCCGCTGACGTAGACCTCGACCCACCACTCATTGCTCCCGGAGGCCGGGTCGAACTCCGCGTCGAACGACGTCTCGCAGTCCGTTGGTGTCCCGTCGGTCCACCGGTAACATCCGCTGAGATCGGTGGCTCCACTGGACCCGGTCGCGCGGAACTGAACCACGGAGCCCTCTGGTGCGTGCAGGCTTCTGGCCCAGGAGCCCCAGTCGGTCTCCGGGAGTCCCTTCCAGCTGGCGCCGTTGATCCGGGCGTCGACCTGGGTGATCTCTTCGGTGCCGTCCACATGGACTTCGACCCACCATTCATTGCTCCCGGAAGCCGGATCGAAATCGGCGCTGAACTCCGATCCTCCGCATTCCACACTGGCAGCGTCGGTCCATTCGTAACAACCGCTGAGGTCGCTCTCGCCGTTCGTGCTCACGGCGCGGAACTGGACCTGGGTCCCGTCGGGGGCGTGATACGACTCCGCCCAACCCCAGCCTTCGTCCTGGAGCGGTCTCCAGTCGCCGTCGTCAAGGCGCACGTCGACTTGATCCAGTGTGCCGCCCGCCGTCGAGACTTTTGTCTGGATCCACCATTCGTTGCCTTGGGTCTTGGAGAAGGTCGCCGTGAAGTCAGCGCCTTGCTGTTCACGGTCCGGATAGGGTACATGGGGCCAGACCGCGTCGTATGGGGCATGCGTGTCGTAGACCAGGATCGCGTGGTCGACGCCGCTGGTGGCGGGGGCGGTCTGGACGACCCATTGCATCGTCCCCGTCCCCCATAGGTCGGCCAAGATGGGGGCCCGCTTGACTTTCCAGGGGTACACGCTGTTGAACTCTTCTTTCTCTCCGGTCTTTGCGTCAAGGTACCAGATGCCGTCTTGGCCGCCGCTGGGCCCGTTGGCCAGCACTTCCTGCTTGCCGTCTGCGTCCACGTCGCCGATGGAGATGTCGCTGTTGCTCCACCAGGTGTCCAAGGTCGTACGCCAATCGAGGGAACCGGTGTTGGAGTAGCGGTAGAAGTTGGCGGGACCCGTGCGTTTCCAGGTGTCTTCAGCGTTCCAGGGCGGCTTGTGGCCGTTCGTGTTCCAGTCCGCCCAGTACACTTCCACCTCCCCGTCCTGGTCCGCGTCGGCGATGATCGCCCGGCTGTACGTCAATGGGTTCGCCTCCGGGTGCTGGTCGGACCAGAGGACCTTGCCGTCGCTGTCCAGTGCAAGGATCAACGCGTGGTTGTCGTCCCAGTCGTCCGGGTTGTGGCTGTCGCGCGCCCCGACCACGATGTCGGGGCCGCCTTTTCCGTCCAGTTGTCCGATGGCGGGTTGCACGGGGATCGATGCGGAGCCCAGGTCGAAGTTCGCTTTGACGTTGAAGCTCCACATCCAGTTCCCCGTTGGGCCGTCGAAGGCGGTGACCCTGCCCCCGTCGCTTGCGTGGATGACGTCTGGATTACCGTCCTGGTCCAGGTCGCCGATGCCGGGTGCTGCATTCCCGCCGCCGACGCATTTCGTCCACATCACGCTGCCGTCGTGCCGCAGCGTGTAGAGCCCGGATTGTTCGGTGGCGGCGAGGATCTCCAGCGTGCCGTCCTGGTCGAGGTCCGCGAAGGCGACCTTGGCGTCCATCCCGGGTGAATCGTGGCAGGAGTCCACCCTGCGCTCCCATTCCTTTTCAAAGTGGAACGATTGACCGCTGCTTTGCGCCGCATCGAACCGGTAAGCCGTGATGAACGCGGCCGAGCTGGCCAGGACCACGTAGGGGTCGCCACCGGGGGTCAACACGGCGGCTTCGGGTCCGTTGAACGTGCGTGCGTTCCAGCCGGGCGGCACGGTGGCCTCCAGTTCGGCGAGCAGGGTCCCGTCTTCAGAATCGAACACGTAGGTCCAATGGTTGTCGTTCTGGACGATGATCTCCGACTTCCCGTCCCCGTCAAAATCAAACACTTTGGGCGGGTTCCCGTCGAACGCCGACCAGGATTCCTCGGGGTCGACGTCGCTTTCCTCGATGGTCATGACGCGCTCTGTGCTGGAGGCTCCTGCGCCCGGGGCGAACGCGGTGAGGCTCAGGGCGATAAAGATCATTACGACGATTACGGATGCTGGGTCTGAATGAGTCGGGGGTTGCACGGTTCGAAGGGGCATGGAAAGGACTACCTTGCCCCCATCTTGCATCGCGTACCATATAGGGGCTAGGGGACAAACCCGGGCCGGGAATCAAAGGAAGGGGGTCGGGAACCCGGGCCGGGAATCAAAG
>CAYVRY010000100.1:0-7398 GCA_964452895.1 uncultured Halobacteriales archaeon | reverse complement strand
CGAACCGTTTGTTCGCGGGTATCTTGTCTGTTTGCATCTTCACTCACCTTGCCGTATCTTAGAGAACCATGCAGGCCGGTGTCTACATCGTGTGATGCAGGCACGCAGTCGATGCGCGTAGACCATCAGCAGGTCACCACCACCAGGATCCGCTTGGTTCCTTACATCGATGGAGAACCACAGGGATGATAACTGATTGTCGAGATGAAGTGGAACGCACAGCTTATATCGAAATGATTGAATTGACCAGGGAGCGAGGGATGGATTACTGTTGTGTGCGGGCTCATCACTCCTTATTCCTTCGCTTTTCTATATCGTTGATATGCCGAAATAGGCGATTGGCAATAAAGACGATGACGTCGGCGGTGGCAGGGGGGGCTCACGCGGATTTGGCGCCCCGATCACGGGACACCAGGAACGGTTTCGGCAGTAGACCGATACATGGCCGCCCGGAAGCGGTTCAAGGCGTCCAGCCCTGCGATGTCCTCCTTGAACAAGGGGATCAGGACCTGCTGCGCTTCCGGGAGTCGCCGGGTGAGCTCGTCGATGTGGGCGAGGTTCATCTTCAAGCGGCGGTCGCTGAACTGGGTCGCTTGGCACATGGCCTCCAGGAGCGCACCCGGATGGCCAAGTTCCTCCAGGGTTTTGGCCAGTTGCCGTTGGGTGTCATTGTCTTGAAGAAAGCCTGCGAAGCGCTCGTGCAGGGGCCCCAGGGTGTCGGGTTGCACCTTGTTCACGACGATGATCCCGAGCGTGATGCCGAGGTCCTTCACGGCCCGGTCGTACAGGTCCACGGTCTCTTCGACGGGGAGCTTTTCGGGGAGCGTGACGATGTTCAGGGCGGTCCGTTCGCTGTCCGTGAGCATCGCCTGGATCTCCTCGGCCTCCCGGGCCAGTTTCTGGAAGACCGCCTCGATGTCGATGTCCTCGGTGGAACGCCATTCCTTCTGGTCGTCGTCTTCATCTTCTTCACCCTCTGCCTCGTCGGGGGCGGTCGGTCCCGTGTCGCCTCTGGACTTGCGGGCCGCTTCAGAGTGGGAGGACGAACGGGGCGCCTCGTCCGGTCTGGAGCCGAAGAACCGGGAGATCCCCCGGCTCGCCTTGTTCACCTTCAACCAGAACGTGTAGCCCCGCATCGCCCACCGCAGCAGGCTTTTTTCACTCATGATCTCCTGGATTGCCCGGGGGGCGGACAGGAAGGAGAGCGCATGCCCCGTCGGCGCCGTGTCCACCACGACGGTGTCGTATTCGGCGTCATGGCGCAGTTCGTTGAGTTTGCCGATCGCCATGAGTTCGTTCAAACCGGGCAGGTAATTGGAGACATAGCGGAACAGGGGATGGTCCATGACCCGTTCGCCTTCGGCGTAGTCCTTGAGTTTGTCGCGGATGATCTCTTCCGGGTCGAGCATGGAGGCCCACAGGTTCTCCACCACCAGGGTCTCCCTGGAGTCAAGCGGCACTCCGAGACTGTCTTCGAGCCGCATGGCGGGGTCCACCGTGACAAGCAGTGTCTTGCGGCCTTGGGCGGCGAACTGGAGCGCGAGGGCCGCGGAACAGGTGGTCTTGCCGACCCCGCCCTTGCCCGCGAAGATGATCAGCCCTTTCTCGTTGAGGTGTTCCAGGTGATGGCCTCCGGGGGCGGCTCGATTCCGGAGGGTGGGATAAGCGTGTCGAAAAACCGGGCGGGCCCACGCTGCCCGCGGCGTGCCCGTTTCACCGGCAGTGACCAGGGTGGGAAACATGAAGGAGCCGAAGCGGTCTCGCTATGGCGTGGAGGATGATCAGCCTTCTTCGCCCGGCCTGCCGTCCGGGGATGCGCGCGACCATCGCCGGCTCATGCAGCGCATCCTCGATCCGTTTGATGCCAGCCGCGCCCATCCCTGGGATGATGTGGTCGAGTTCCTGGAGAACGCGCCCAAAGAGGGGCCCCTCCTGGATCTGGCCGCGGGCAATGGGCGGCACTCGCTGCCGGCGGCCCGCCTGGGTCATCCCGTCGTGGCGCTGGACGTGGCGCGGGGGCTCATGCAGCGCCTGCGCCGGCGTCTGCGCGCACAGGGACTGGGCGGGGCGGATTGCGTGGAAGGCGACCTCTTGACGCTTCCGCTAGCCGACCACGCGGTGCACAAGGCCGTGTTCGCCGCCGGGTTGCACTGCGTTCGTGGCCGGGCCAACCGGATCGCCGCGTTGGTGGAGTTGCACCGGGTCATGGTGGGCGGAGGCGCGGTGCTGCTCACGGTGTGGTGGCGCGACCCCAAACGGTTCCGGGGCCCGCTGCGGCGCACCGAGGCCATGCTGCGTTCGGCTGCAACCGAGGTGGCGCCGACGCACGTCGCGTTCACGTCTCCAGGTGGTGGCCCGGTCCCGCCCGTTGAACCGGGGGATGTTTCATTGCCTTGGGGGCATGGTGTCGATGCGCCCGTCGACCGGTTTTTCCATCTTTACACCGAAGAGGAGTTGATCGAGGAGCTCAAGATGGGCTCCTTCAAGGAGATCGAGGTGCGCCGTGTCCGTTATGGCTCCACCTGGAACCTGATCGCGGATGCAAGGGCCTGAGGGCCGGTCCTGCAGGGTCGCGACCCCGGCGCTTTGAAGCAGGCTCAACGCGGGCCGCCACGGCATCCCTGGTCGCAGCTTCGCCGGCCGGTCTCATCGCGGGGGGCCTTCATGCCGCCCGGGCCGAGTCGGTAGCGCAGGTGCGTGACCCGTTTTGGGTCGCCGTCCACGTGGGCTTCCAGCACTTCCATCGCCTCGGCGGTTGTGAGGTGTGCGTACCAGGCGCCTTCCGGGTAGACGACCATCATGGGGCCGTGCCCGCACTGTCCGAGGCAGCCGGAGTGGTTCACGCGGACCTGGGCGTCCAGTCCGCGCGCTTTGACTTGTTCTTTGAGTTTTGAGCGGATCTCCTGGGCGGGTCCGTCTTGCGGGCAATCGGGGCCGGTGGTGCACACGAACAGGTGGAGGGAGTAGGGACGGCCGGGTGCGGCGGTGGGATGCACACCGCGGGGCGCGTCCGGGAGGTCCGTCATGGGGCGCGCCACTTCTGCCTGGTTCATGCGGCTTTCGCACCGGGTCGGCTGCGGCTTGGGTCCACTCAGGTGCCCCTCTTATGTGGGGTCGCCGGTTTTCCGGCAGCGTGGAAAAAAACAGAGGCATGATCGTGGTGGGCGGCGGGGAGCGGCCGCCGGATCATGTGCGCGAACAGGCGGAAGACCTGGACGTCGTCGCCCTGGACGGCGGGGCGCATTGGGTGCTGCGTTGGGGCCTGGTGCCGACGCGCGTGGTGGGGGACATGGACTCGTTGGACAAGCGGTCGCGGGCGTACGCGGACCGCTATGGCACGCCGATCGATGCCTGGGAGCCGCAGGTGGGCCGCAGCGACCTCTCTCGTCTGGTGGACCAGCTCGTGACGTCGCCGCCGGTGAAGGTGGTGTTCACGGGATGCGTGGGTTGGCGGTTGGACCATGTGATGGGCCTGTTCCACGGGATGGCCCGCCTGGCGTTGACGGGGGTGCCGGTCTCGTTGGTGGAGCGCTGGGGGGCGGCGCAGGTGGCGGCGCCCGGTGTGGAGGTCGTCTGGGCGAACATGGCGGCGGAACGGGCGTCGTTCTTCCCGTTGTCGCCGCAGGTCGCGGGGATCCGTTTGTCGGGGTTCGATGTTGCCGAAGTGCCGGACCCGCTTTTGCCGCCCCATGACCATCTGGTGGGGGTGCCCGTGGTCTCCGATCCGGCGGAGGTCACCGTGCAGGAGGGTGCGCTGGGTGTGGTCGTCCCCCGGCGCGAGGACCCGGATGCGCAAAGGAAGCAGGCGAACACCCCGACGTTCCGGCTCGGCACGCACGAACGCACCGAATGACCGCCCGGCCCCGGGTTTCGGGAACTGTATTCCCGGCGGGGGTGGGCCTGTCGAAACGTTCATCACGAACCGCCGGGTGGTGGAGCCGAAATGGCCTGGTCCCCTGACGACCCCCTGCTTTGGGGGGGTGTTTTCCTTCTTGTTTTCGTCGTGGAAGTGGTCATCGTGCTGAACCTGAAGGCGCAGCGCGGGAAGGTGAAGTACCGGCCGCCGTCGCGCGAGGCGGTCCTGCGCGAAGGCGAGCAGCTCACCGACATCCTCTCCCGCTTCGTCGATGACCAGAGCGGCGAGCGGATCGGGGAGACCGTGGGGATGGAAGGGGAGCGCGTGATCGTGATGACGAAGAAAGACCCGCCCTATCTTGCATTGCCGCGTGCGGCGCTCAGCGAGAAGGACGACTCGTTCCAGGTGACCGGCGAGGTGGACTGGGAGGAGGCGGCGCGCGAAGGCGACGACTGGCAGAAGCGTCAGCATCGCTTGGTCGAGTATTCCGACGAGGAGCTCCCGGAGGATGAACAGGCCTGAGGCCTGGGGAAGGGGCCATGGAGCACAAGATGGCCGTGGTCGTGGTGCGTGGATTGCGGATGGGGCCGGGCAAACTCGCGGCGCAGGTGGGGCATGCGTGCGTCACGGCGGCGCTCCGGGCGCGGGACCACGACCCGCAGAACTTCCGTCGTTGGTTGGACACGGGACAGATGAAGATCGTGTTGCGCGTGGACGTGGAGAAGGAGCTTTACCCGATCAAGAGCCACGCCGAGGACCTGGGCCTGACGACGGCTTTGATCACGGACGCGGGCCATACCCAACTGGCGCCCGGCACGGTGACCTGCCTGGGGATCGGTCCGGGCACGCAGGCCCGATTGGACGACGTGGTGGGCCATTTGAAACTGCTTTAGGACGCGGCTCAATATTGGCGCCAGCGGTGGCCGCAGTCCTTGCACTCGCAGAACATGGTCTGCGGTTCGTCCGACGAGCGGGTCTGGCGGAACTCGGCGTACGCCGTGCCGTGGCCGCACTTCGGGCACTCCGTGGTCGTGGTGCCCCGGGTCTCGATCTGACGGGCGGACTCGTCCAGCACCACCATCTCTTTTTCCGCCGTCTGGCGGGAGACGATGTGGGATTCTTTTTTCTCTACGTCCGTCCCGCACTTGCGGCACAGCAGCTTGCCGGTGCCCTTTTCCGGGTAGACCAGGTTCTTGCAGTCGGGACAAAACGGCATGATGGATCGCGAGTGGCCGGCCCCATGAATAGGTATCGGTCGCGGAGTCGCCTGTCGCTTCGCGTGGTGTTACCGCGCCTTCACCGTGCTTCGTGTTCGGCCGCCACGTGACGTTCCAGTGCTTCCAGTACACCCTGCCAGTGCTCCCGCATGGCGTTTCGTTCCTGCTCGCTCGCCAGGCGTTCCTGGTGGAACCGGATCGCGGTCCCGTTGGCCGCGGGCGTGAGTGCCACCTGCACGGTGGAGTCGTGGTCCCAATCCTTGGGTCGCCAGGTGAGGCGGATCCGGTCGCACACCCGGAAACTGCGGACTTCCCCCACCGTGCCGTTTTTCGTCTTGTAGCGCGCACGGCGTTCCGCACCGGGTGGTTTCTTCGTGCCGAGCCAGATCTTCGTGCCCGCCTCGCTCACCAGGAGCGCCCATGCTTCCTCCAGGTCCACCGGCAAGGTCCGTTGCACACCGATCTGCCAGCCCACGTCCTGGGTGAGGCCGGTGGGGGTGTCGCCTTCGCTTTTTTCGGTCATGGGGGACTCGCCTGGACGGTCGGGTGAACGGAAGATGGGCTCATGAATGAGCAAGCAGGTGCGGGTCGCGTGCCGCAAAGGAGCAAGGGGCTTTCGATTATTTAGCTTGTCACTCACACTTGGGGGAAACCGGATTCATGGGGTCTCCTTGGAGCGCGCGAGGACCTTGCGCGCGTCGTTCAGGATCTGGTCATGGTCGAACGCGAGCGCGGGTGGGTCATGGAGCGGGAACCAACGCGCCTGCGCGGCGTCATCGCCCCCGACGACGGTCTCGGGGTCGCTGTCGGTGGTGGGCACGGCGAGATAGACCACACTCGCGGTGTGCCCGCGCGGGTCGCGCTGGGGGTCGCTGTAGACGCCCAACAAGAGTCTGAGTTCCACGTCCAGCCCGGTCTCTTCCCGGGTCTCCCGCTGGGCGGCCTGTTCCACGGTCTCGCCAAGATCGACGAAGCCGCCGGGCAGCGCCCATTGGTCCTTGAAGGGAGGGTTGCCGCGTCGTACGAGGAGGACCCGTCCTTCGTGGTATGCGACCGTGTCCACGGTGAGCCGGGGGCCGGCGGGGCGTTCGGTCTGCGATACGGGTTGCGCGGCGGTCATGGTGGGGATTGCTCCTTGGGTCCGGTTGATGTGTTGGGGCCGCTTGATGCGTCTCGGTCCAAGTGGTCCATGTGGGCGTGCAGGATCGCGGGGGCGGCGCCGATCGCCGTGCAGGTCTCCATCGAGATCCCTTTCCCGGTGAGGTCCCACCGGTGTTTCGCGTGTTTCTCGATCCGTTTCGGGGTGCCGTGCGGCCCGAGGCCAATGACCAGAAGAAGCGGCCGTCCGGACTGCAGTAGTTCCACAAGGACTCGCACCGGTGTGTTCTCTTCCCGCGGCACACGGCTCGTGGCGAGCACCGTCGTGCCGTACTGCGGGGGGAAGCCCCGTTTCGGATGGTCTTCCACGTGGAAGCGGCCTTCCTGTGCAAGCGTGATGAAGTGTTTTCCTTCGCTGCCGATCGTGGTCGAGTCGGCCACCCAGTCCGCGATGCGTCCGGGGCGGCCCACGTCGAGTTCTTCCTCCACGCGTGTTGCGAGGTCCTTGAAGGGGAACCCGAACGCGACGAGGTTCGCATCGAACGCCCACGCGACCGTGCCCGCGCGCGCCAACGCACGACGGTGGGCTTCTGCGAAACGTGTGGGGTCGTAGCTGTTGTAGAGCCCGATGGTGAGACGGCCGCGGCGTTCCACGGGCGCCGCATGGACCCGTGTCGATAAGAGTTCGGTTGTTTTTTGTGGACCGGACGGCATCCGCACCCGTCGCGCTTAAGTGGGTGCCGGAGTCTGGTCTGGTGTGCTCGACGATCCCGGCCTCATGATGAAGCAGGACCGCAAGGGGATGCTGCAGGCGGCACGGGATTACCCGAAGCAGTGGGAGGAGGCGCGCACCATGCCGCTGCCCGGGGTCTCGCCGTTGCCCACGGATCCCAGGCAGGTGCTCTTTACCGGGATGGGCGGAAGCGGGACGGGGGGCGAGTTCGCGCTCATGATGTTGGACCGTCATGACGGCCCGGTGGCCCGCGTGGTGCACGATTACGACGTGCCGGCATGGGTCGGCCCGCAGACCCTGGTGGCGGCCACGTCTTATTCGGGGGGCACGGAGGAGACGTTGACCGGGGTGATGCGCGCGGTGGAGAAGGGGGCGCCGTGGTTCGCGATCACGACGGGCGGGTTGCTGGCGGATGCGGCGAAGCGGCATGAGGCGCCCTGGTTGCAGGTGCCGGAGGGGTTGCAGCCGCGTGCGGCGTTCGGGTATCTCACGGT
>CAYVRY010000099.1:0-7469 GCA_964452895.1 uncultured Halobacteriales archaeon | reverse complement strand
GTGGTCGATGATCAGGATGCGCCGATGGGTGCGCTTGTTCAGACGGTGGACCGACCACGGCCGGAGCGGGGCGAACACCACGACCTCGGCACCCGCTTGCCTCAATGTCGAGATGGTGGAGGGTCGTCCATTGTGGGCGCCGTAGCCGTCCACGAGCAGCCGCACGTCGACGCCCCTTTGCAGCGCGTCCAAGAGCGCCTTCGCCATCTTGTCCGCGAAAGCCCCGTCGCGCCACCAGAAGACCTCGAACCAGATCTCATGCTGCGCGCGGGCGACGGCGCCGAAGAGCTCTTCCAGGTACTCACGGGTGCCGTCGAACAGGTGCAGCGCGTTCCCCGGTACGGAATCCGATAGGGTCAGTGCGCTCAGTTCCTCCTCGAACTCCCGGCTCCCGGCGGCCGCGACCCGCTGGGCGACGTCGAGTGTGGTCCGTTGCTCGGGTTTCAGGTCCCTTGCCAGCCGAGTTGCCGCGGCACCGGCAAGCAAGCCATAAGCGAACGCGGCGTCCTTGCGCAAACGCGAACGATTCACGGCGCGGGCTCTTATTGCTTGCGACTGTTTTGAGCCCATAAGGCGCAATCGTCCCCGGAGGGGCCCTCCCGTTGGGCGACCCGTCCAATAGGTTGCAGCTTTTTTGGCCACTCTACGGGTGTCGTGGCTGTCTTGCAGCTGCCGTAGACCTGGCAGGCCGGTCCTGGACTCACCTTCTATAAACCCCTGAGGCGCTGGACGCCTTGTGCCCAAGACCCGGCGCGGCGCCACCGACCCTTCCTCCCATCACGGTTTTCTCGACAGCCTCGACGAGGCCGGGAAAAACGCAGCAAAAAGAAAACGCGCCCGGGATGCAAAAGACGAGGACGACGGGCTCGACCTGGACCGGATCCTGTGAACCTCCCGGGTCACCGAGGCTCCCCCTTACAATCTTTTAAGAAGGCAGATGGTACACTTCCCATCGGTCCCATGGTACGAGTCCCTGCCCCCCGACGCCAGCCCGCGCTCGCCGTCGCCGTCTTCCTGCTCCTGGCCGGCAGCCTGCTCGCCACGGCAAGCCCCACCATGGGAGCCATGGCCCTCACACCGGAGCCCGCCGAGACCCACGACGCGTTCGGTCGCCTCGTCCCCCCCGGCATGGCGGGACCCGTTGAGGCCACCGGGACGCTCGGGCCGGGCGCCGGCAACGCGCGCGACGACGTGAGCTTCGAGACCGTGGCCGTGGAGAGCAACTACGGCGCGGAATCCTACAAGAACGACTACGCGCTGAACACCCGCACCCCGCAGGACCTGGAGAACCAGACCACCAACTGGGACAACGCCCTGGGCCACCACATCAATTTCACCGTGGAAGTGGACGACGGACGGGCCACCCTGGACTGCGACGACCGGTTCGTCGCCGTGGCCACGATCGAGACCACCAACGGCCCGCTCTACGGCTGGACCCAAGGGACCTTCGACACGGGCGCCCCCGGCGGCGCCGACGACGTCTGCCTCAGCGGCCTGCCCGGCGTGCGGGTCTACGAGATCGTGTTCGACCTGGACGGCGCCCCCGCCACCATCGAGGGCACGCCGCTTCCCGCCCTCTTGTCCGGCTTCTACACCGCCCGGCTGGAACTCTACCATCATGAAGCCACCGACCCCACCGGGCAGGGCCCGTCCGCCGGGACGCACGAGATCGGTTTCGCGCTGCAGGACCCCCGCCTGGAACTGGACCCGCCGCTGGGACGCTTCCCGGAACGCATCCTGCGCATGATCAGCGACACCGGCGGCCACGCCTCGCACACGCACCAGTTCGCCATGCCCAACACCCCGCTGCGGCGCGGCGCGGACTGGAACCTCACCATGGACTTCACCGGGATCAGCCAAGGCACCGCGTACACCCGGCTCGACCACTTCGCCACGCGCACCGCGCCCGGGGTCGAACTCCCCGCCGACCCGGGAAGCTCCCTCGGCGAGACCCCGCTGGACCCCGTCTTCGACAAGGTGCAAGACCAGTCCGACCGGGGGCTTCTGGGGGTCGAACTGCACCGCGCCGAATACGAACTCGGTTCCGTACCCGCCTCCCGCACGAGCACCCTCGCGATCAGCGCCAGCGATTTCCCGCAACGAAACGACCTGCTGGAGACCCTGGAATACGTCCCCCTGCACGTCCTGACGATTTTCGTCCCCGCCACCATGGACACCTACACTACAGGGGCCGAATCCATCGTCGTCCCCGTCATGGACCGCGACTACCCGCTTCGTGAACTCTCGCTGGAAGAAGAGGTGCCTGAAGTGCGCACCACCCGGGTCCTGTTCCAGGACACCGAGCGGGAAAGCGGCGGTCCGCTGGGCGTGAACGCCGGCGACCTGTTCGCCTTGCGCAGCACAGGAAACGGACACGAGATGATCACCCGCACCCAGCTCGCGCGCGACACGGACTCGCAATGGGTCGAAGGGGACCTGCTCCATCTCGACTTCGAAGACGTGCGCACCTACCGCATCGTCGCCATGCTCTACGGCCCCCTGGACGAGTTCCTCGGCATGCGCGTGCTCGAACGCGGCATCGACCTGCAAGCCGAAAGCGCACGCTACGTGGAAGGCCAGACCGGGAGCCTCCCCCTCACCGTGACCCACCTGAGCCTCGCGCTGGACGGCGGCGAAGCGCCCGACGACGTCGAAGCGACGATCCAGATCACCGGCGAAGGCCTGCCCGACTCACAGACCTATCGCAAGAACGTCACACTCAAACAAGGCACGACAAGCACCATCAACGTCCCCCTCACCGGATCCACCCCGGGCACCTACACGGGACAATTCACCGCGACCAGCGGCGAACTCGAAAAACTCACCGAAGCCCCCATCGAAGTGGTCTCCACGGAACGCGCACGCGACGAGAACCGCCGATGGTACGAGATCCCCGCCCTGGAACCCCTCGTGAGCGTACTCGCCCTCCTGGCCGTCGTCGGTGTCATGCAGCGCCGACGCCGGATGTGAACCGCGCCACGGGGACGGGCGCAGCCCACCGTGCCCCTTAAGTCCGCGTCCCCGCTGACCACACCCATGCGGCAGCGACCGACCCCACGCGCACGCTTCGGCTCGAGCGGGATCCGAGGCGGCCTGGACACCGTGGACGCCACACTCGGGCTCACCCTGGGCCGGGTGATCGGCGAACAGACGCGCCGTGTGATCGTCGGCCACGACGCCCGGTTGAGCGGACCCGCATTGACCCAAGCCCTGATCGCCGGACTGCTCTCGTCCGGTACGGATGTCCATCACGCCGGACTCGTTCCCACCCCGGTGCTCGCGCACGCCGCACGCGAATACGACCTCGGCGTCATGGTCACCGCCAGCCACAACCCCGCCCCCGACAACGGCTACAAACTGATCACCCCACAAGGGACCGCACCGCTCCCCACCGAGACCCGGCGCATCGAACAGCGACTGCAAGACCCTCCCCCCGGCATGGACTGGAAAGCCACCGGCACCCTGCATCGCGCGCCCGCGGTCGGCGGACGCTACATCCAGGCCGTCATGGACCACCTGCATGACGGCGGGTTCGAAGAGGGCAGCCTGGACGGATTCCGCCTCGCCCTGGACTGCGCACACGGCGCCGCGACGGGGATCACCCCGCGCCTGCTCTCGCGCCTCGGGGCCGGGCTCACGCTTCTGGGCGGGGCCCCCGACGGCCACTTCCCCGACCGTCCCAGTGAACCCACCGCCGAGAACCTGACGCGGCTGTGTCGCGTCATGCAGGACGGCGAACACGCGCTCGGGATCGCCCACGACGGCGACGCGGACCGCACCGTGTTCGTCGCCCCCGGCGGCGAACTCGTGCGACCGGAACAACTGCTCGTCGTGCTGGCACGACGCCGCGGCGACACCCGCATCGTCGTCCCCGTGGACTCCGGCGGCCTGATCGCCACCGCACTCCCCGAGACCGAATGCATCATCACCCCCGTCGGCGACATCCACCTCTCACAGGCCATCCTCGACGGGCGGGCGACCCTGGGTGCCGAACCGAGCGGGACCTGGTGGCTCAACGACTGGTCCGCCACCCCGGAAGGCCCCTACGTCGCCGCGCTCGTCGCCGCCCACCTCGCCCACGACCCGGACCTGATCCAGGAAGCCATCGGACTGCCCCTGCCCGCACGCGCCATGCGCAAAATCCCCATCGCCGCCGAGGCCGACGCGCACGCCCTGATCGAGACCCTCACCGGACGCCTGTCGAAACGGCTCGAGGTGCTCCAGGTGATGACCATCGACGGCGTGCGCCTGGAGACCGAAGAGGGCTGGGTGCTCGTCCGGAAAAGCGGCACGGAGAACCTCCTGCGCGTCACCGCGGAAGCCGACACCACGGACCAAGCGGAACGACTCGCCCAGGAAGCCGCGAACCAGGTCCACGAGACGCAACGCGCCATCACCAGCGGGAGGACCATGTGATGGAGGCCGTGGTCCTCGCCGCCGGCGCCGGCACCCGCATGCACCCGCTCTCGCTCACCCGCCCGAAAGTGCTGCTGCCCGTCGCCGGACAACCCCTGATCCATCATGTGCTCGCCAACGCGGTCTCCGCCGGCGCCACGCGGCTGCATCTCGTCGTCCATCACGGCGCCGGCCAGATCCGCAACGCGATCGGCAAGACCCATCAAGGCGTCGACGTGGTCTACCACGAACAAGGCGAAGCACGCGGCACAGGGCACGCCGTGGCGGCCCTGGACCCGGCACCGCGCGAACCGTTCCTGCTCCTGTCCGCAGACACCCTCGTCTCGCCGGACGACCTGAAACGCCTGGCCCAAGGCGCCGGCGAGAACGAGATCATCGTCGGTGCGCACGAAGCCGCCGACCCCCGACCCTACGGCACGCTGGAGATGCAGGACGAGCGCCTCGTGCAGATCCACGAAAAGACCGACGACCCCCCCGGGCCCCTCGTGAACACAGGCACCTACCTGCTGCCCCCGGACATCCACAAGACCGTCGCCCGCTTGAGCCCGTCGAAACGCGGCGAGATCGAACTCACCGACGCGATCAACGAACGCGCCGCGACCCGCGGCGTGCACGTGGAGCGGCTCGAGACCTGGATCGACGTCGGCCGCCCGTGGGACCTGCTCACTGCGAATGAAGCGATCCTCGAAAGCCGGCGCGAAGAGAGCGCCTATTGGAAGCAGGAAGGCAGCGTGGAAGACGGCGTCCGGCTCGTGGGGCCCGTCCGGATCGAAGCGGACGCCATTGTACGAACCGGCAGCGTGATCGAAGGCCCCGCGGTGATCCAGTCCCACGCGCGCATCGGTCCGCTCGCCTACATCCGCGCGCACAGCGTGATCGGGCGCGGCTGCCACGTGGGGGCGCACACCGAGGTGAAGAACTCGATCCTGTTCGACGACGCGAACGCCCCGCACCTGAACTACGTCGGCGACAGCATCCTGGGGTCCGGCGTGAACCTCGGCGCGGGCACCGTGATCGCGAACCTGCGCCACGACAAGGCGGACATCCGCGTGAACGTCGGCGGCGAGAAAGTGGACTCCGGGCGCCACAAACTCGGCGCGATCCTCGGCGACCGCGTCAAGACCGGCGTGAACGTCTCGTTGGACTGCGGGACCACCATCGGCCCCGGGGCGCTGTTGGCCCCGGGTCAGGCGTTTCGCAGCGAACTCGCCGGGGACCGGATCCATTACGGGCACGGGAAGACCGGGCCGCGAAAACGTTGAGCCTTCAATGCCCCGGCCAGTGCGTGATCACGCCCGTCGTCGCGGGCTTCGCGTTCTCGCACCAGACGCCCGCGCCCGGCGTCTGGCCCAATTGGTCGTAGCCGCCCACGTAGACGTAGGTGTCCAGGCCGCTGTGCCAATTGTCGCCGTCACGCAGGGTCACGCCGTGGCAGAACACGAGGTTGTCCGGTTCCTGCTCCGGCGGCAACGGCGGGCAGGGCAACTCGCCCGGGGGCACCTGGCAGATCAAGCCCCCGATGACCATCTGCGAGTGCGGCAACTCGTTCATCACGCCCCACCAGACATCATCGCGCGCACCCAGCACGGCGAGGCCCCCGGTCGGGGAGATGTGCCCCGCCGGGATCAACGTCGGCAGTTCACTGGTGTACGGATGCTCATCCCAACTGTCCTCCCCGGAAACGCTTTGCGGGGCTGCCGTATTTTCTTCGTGCGCCAAGGCAGAGCCCAACAGACCGGCACCGAGCAACAAGGCGAGCGTGACCCACGAGACCGAACGCATGATCAAAGACCCAAAACGCCCACAGGGTCACACAAAAAAGTGTTTTTTACACAAAGATGACGACGTCCCCGATCATGGCATCCGCAGCGGTTCGCCGCGCAGCACCCGCTCCAGGGGTCCCACGAACGCGGCGTCCATGCGCCATTGGGCCTTCGTGAACAGGTACCCCAGGTCCAGGTCGTCCCCCATCACGGCCCCCACGGCGAGCGCGCGGGCCCAGTCGCGCGGATGGCGCGTGTCCCAGCCGCTTTCCATGTAGTCGAACAGGATGTCTTCCGGGCCGGCCACCAGCACCGTCCCCAGGCCCAGTTCCTCCCACGATTCCATGTGGATCGTGTACACATGGTCCCCGCTGTAATCATCAGGAAGGCCGTGACCGACAAAATCGATCGGGATATCCAGTCCCGGGAAGTGGACCCCCGCCCGGGTCGCAGTGGCCACGAAGCCGTGGCGTTCAAGCACGCGTACTGCGACTTCAGTGGCGACACCGGAGAGATCCTTGAGTACCACGGTGTCGATGTCGAGACTCTCCTCCCAGCCTGCCGGGTAGGCCTCCGAGGTCCCCAGCGCCCCACTGACAAACGTGTCGACCGCAGTCCCGCCAACGACCACGGTCCGATAACCTTCCTGGGTCAACAACCACTGGACCAAAGCGGCCAGGCTCAAGCGGGCGGCCAGATGGTCCTTGGTGAGCGAACGCCGGCAATGTTCGATCACGGTCGGCACATCAGCCAAGGCCGGACCTCCGCATGATGAATCCATGGTCGGAGCCATGAGAGGGCGGCACGAGTCGCCCTTGCTTCAAATGGAGAACCCGTTTAGTTGGATCGCTGGACCGTTCCCCTTCATGTTCCAAGGCCCGGACCCAGCCAGCCGCCGCCAATGCGAGACCTTCCTGGTGCCCCGGTTCCAAGAGGACGCTTGGATGTCCGGCCCGGCGCAACCTTTCGATGTGCAGCCGGTTCAAGGCGCGACGTCCTTTTTGCTCCAAATGGGCGCGTACCGCGGCCGGCCCGCCTGCATCCTGCAACAATCCCGCGACCAACTGGGCCAATGAAACCCCGGATGGGGCGGCGTGATGGAGCTGGGCCAGCAGGTCCGGGGGGATGCGGATCGAGGACATGGCGATTCCCGCTACAAGGCTGTAGTATATAAATGCATGCGTTCATATACTAATGGGGTTGAGGGAGGCGGGTCCTTGGTGCCGCAAAACGGTCAGCAACACGAAACCCGTTTAAAGGGCAAGGGGTTCGGCGGCTTCCCCGAGCAGG
>CAYVRY010000098.1:0-7475 GCA_964452895.1 uncultured Halobacteriales archaeon | reverse complement strand
GGCGCCGTGCAGGTGTCCAACGACGACGGGGCATCCTGGAAGACCCTGACCCCGGTCGGTGGGTACCATCGCTCCCTGTTCGGCGGCGTGGCCAGTTGCTTGAACAGTCCGCAAGGATTCACCGGTGGATACACGGGAGAAGGCTTTGAAAGCCGCGACGTGCGGCTGAGTGAGTTCGACGGCGACGTGATCCGGGTCCGGTTCGTCTTCGGCGCCACATCACAAAACGACCAAGACGTCGGCTGGTACGTGCGCGGCGTGAACGTGCACCGGGACCTCATCGGCGTCCCGCTGACCCCCGCCTCGAACGACTTGCCGCTCTCCGGCCCCTTGACCGCACCCGGCGCGGGTGCCTTCGGCGTCCCCGCCAGCGGGCCCGGCGCGCTCATGGAAAAGGCCGACGAAGAGTTGCAAAAGCGGATCGAGAACGACCCGGACGCAACGTTCCGCGCGATCGTCGCCGGTCCCGCCCACACGGGACTGAGCGGACACGCCTTCGCGGACCGGGCCTCTGCCCGTGCCGAATTGGACCAACGCGCCGGCGGGTTCCTCGAGTCCGTCGAGACCCTGAGCGCGGGCCTCGGCGGGAACGTCATCGCCTCATGGAGCTCCGTGCCCGCGGTAAAGATCGAAGGCTCCTGGTCTCTTCTTGCAAGCCTGGCGGACTGGGACGACGTGACCACGATCACGTACGACCATGATGAGCGCATGAACCATGACGCCGGCACCGACATCGGGCTCATCGAACCCATCGAAAGCGACGAAGTGGGCACGCAGAACACCGAGGGCCGCAACCAACTGCAGGCCGAGGCGATGTGGGCGCTCGGCTACCGCGGCGACGGCGTCACGATCTCGATCATCGACACCGGGATCGACGGCCGTCACGAGGCGTTCAAGAACGCGGACGGTTCCTCACGGATCGCCGCGTTCGCGGACTGCCAATCGGACGGATGCGACGAAGTGGAGGCCTACGACGACCACGGCCACGGCACGCATGTCGCCGGCAGTGCCGCCGGCTCCAGCGTGTACGACGACCCCGACCACGGCACGTTCCAAGAGACCGGAGTCGCGCCGAACGCCACGATCCTGGGCGCAAAATTCCTGAACTCCGGCGGCAGCGGATCCCTGGAAGGCGCCATCGACGCGTTGGAATGGTCCTTCGACCAGGGAGCGGACATCACCAGCAACTCCTGGGGAAGCGGATGCTCCTCCGGGGCCTCCCCCGTGCTGGAATCGATCCGCACGCTCACGGACCTGGGCATGCTCAGCGTGGCCGCCGCCGGGAACTCCGGGCCCAGCTCGGGAACGATCGGCAGTCCCGCGTGCAGCGAATCCGCGATCAGCGTGGGCGCCGTGGACGACGACGAAGAGATCGCCTCGTTCAGCAGCCGCGGCCCATGCCGTGACCCGGAAGTGGACGGCGAATCCCGCATCTGCCCGGACGTCGTCGCCAAGGGCAAGGACGTGCGCAGCGCGATCCCCCGCGACGGCGCGTCGAACGCCGCCGCGAGCGGTTACAAGACCTGGTCCGGCACGAGCATGGCGACGCCGCACGCCGCCGGCGCCATCGCGTTGGCCGAACAGATCAAACAGGAGACCACGGGGACGCCCTGGAACACGAGCGCCCGCGCGGAACTGGCGCTGTTGGAGATGACCTCCAAGGACCTCGGGGACGAAGGGCCGGACAACACGTACGGCCACGGGCTCGTGCAGCTGATGAACATCTACGCGCTCCTCAACGGCTCGGACGGCGCCGACGTGATCGCGGATTTCGGCGTCTCGAACCTGGAGCTCTACCATGGCGACCAGACGCGCATGCATTTCGGCGTGCACAACATCGGCGGGACCCCCGCCAGCGGGGATTACCGCGTGGAACTGACCGCTCCGGACGGCTCCACGGATGTGCTGGCCGACCATGAGCTGACCCTCGGCCTGCTGGAAGGCCACGAAGTGAGCGACACGTTCGTCGTGGACGGTGACACCCTCATGGGGACCTACACGTTCACGGCCTCCTATGACTACACATGGACGAACCAGACCACCGGCGAGCTGGAGCAGGAGCGGCTCGAGTTCAGCGAAGAATTCATTGTCTTCCGGGTGGATCTGGGACTCGCCATCGAAGGCCTCGAGGACCATGCCGCGCCGATATTGCCCCAGGAAGCGACCGTGCGCGTCGAGAATTTCGGCAACGCACCCGGGACCGACGTGGTGTTCGAATTCACCGTGCCGGACCGCTACCAATTCCTGCCGGGAGAAGAGTGGCAACCCTGGCAGCCGGACTCACTCTATGCAGACCCTGCACCGGACCAAGTGCACGAAAACAGCGAGCAGGGAAGGATCACCCTGGTCTATGGGCTCGATACGCTGGAGGTCGGTCAAGGGTTCGACATCACCACGCGGCTCGCCGGCACGACGCCGGGTGAATACCGGTCCGTGGCCAGTGCGCGATTCGGCGACCACGGCGGCAACATGTTCGCCAACGGCACGTCGCACACCCAGAACGTCGGCCTGGGCGTGCCCAGTGGACCCTCTTCCTCCGGACCGGAGCCGCATGATGACGACGCCATGAAGCTCCTGCAAGAGAAAGCCGACGGCGGCCTTATCGAAGCCTTGAACGGCGGGGAACAAGGCCCCCTGGGCGTGATCGTCACCGGCGCGCCCCATGAAGGCCTGGACGCCGAGATGTTTGCGCACCGCGCCGACGCCATGGCGGAACTGGACCGCCGCGCCGCTCCCTTCATGGATTGGGTGAAGGACCTGACGCGCCTGCTGGGAGCCGAGGTGGTCACGAGCTGGAGTGCGGTCCCCGCCGTCAAGATCGAAGCCCCGGTGGACGTGCTGCTCGCCGTGGCCGGGGAAGAAAGCGTGACCCACATGAGCCTGGACCACGACCGGGCCGTGGAACTGGTCCACCCGATGGAAGCCGAGCAAGCGGGAGGAGTCGGGGCACAGAACACGGAAGGCCGCGACCAAGTGCAGGCCGAAGAGATGTGGGCGCTCGGGTTCCGAGGCGAAGACATCCGATTGTCCGTGATCGACACGGGGATCGACGGCAACCACGAGGCCTTCAAGAACGCGGACGGCTCCTCACGGATCGCATCGTTCGCCGAGTGCCTATCCGACGACTGCGTGGAGACACCCGCCTACGACGACCATGGCCACGGCACGCACGTGACCGGCAGCGCCGCCGGCTCCAACGTCTATTCGGACCCGCAGCACGGCACGTTCGAAGAGACCGGCGTGGCCCCGAAGGCCACGATCCTCGGCGCGAAGTTCCTGAACTCCGGCGGCAGCGGTTCCCTGCAAGGCGGCATCGACGCGTTGAACTGGTCGTTCAACCAGGACGCGGACATCACAAGCAACTCGTGGGGATCATCCTGTGGCAGCAACACGGTCCCGGTGAACGCCGCCGTGCGCACGTTCACCGACCTCGGCATGGTGAGCGTGTTCGCAGCGGGCAACTCCGGACCGAGCTCGTACACGATCCTGGGCCCGGCGTGCAGTGAATCCGCGATCAGTGTGGGCGCCGTCGACGGCAACGAGAACATCGCCTCGTTCAGCAGCCGGGGACCCTGCCAGGACCCCGAGACCGACGGCGACTACCGGATCTGCCCCGACGTGGTGGCCAAGGGCCAAAACGTGCGCAGTGCGATCCCCCGCGAAGACGCATCCTTCGCCGACCCGAGCGGGTACCAGACCTGGGACGGCACGAGCATGGCGACCCCTCATGTCGCCGGCGCGCTCGCGCTGTCTGAACAGATGAAACGCCACTACACGGGCGCCGGATGGGACACCCAGGACCGGGCCGAGAAGCTCCTTCTCGAGATGACGTCCAAGGACCTCGGCGCTGAAGGCGCGGACGACGTGTACGGCCACGGGTTGCCCCAACTGGTGAACATCCACGCGTTCCTGGACGAGACCGATGAAGCCGTCGTGGTCCCCAGCTTCGGCGTCTCACGCACCGATCTGTACCTGAACGAAGAGACCCGCATGCACTTCGGCGTGATGAACCTGGGCAGCGTCTTCGCTGATGGCACCTTCCGCACGAGCCTCACCAAGCCCGATGGGACGGTGGAAGTGCTCGAAGAACAAGAGGTAGAACTGGGCGCCCTGGAGGGACACGACTTCGTGGACACGTTCCAGGTGGACCCGGATACGCTTCTTGGCACGTACACGTTCGACGCGTCCTACGTCTACACCTGGACGAACCAGAGCAGCGGGGAAGTGATCCACGAAGAGATCCTGCGCAGCGCGGATTTCCATGTGTACCGGCCGATCCTGGAGGTCTCCATCGACGGCCTGCAGGACGAGGCTCTGCCCCTTGTGTGGCAGGAAGCGACCGTGGTCGTGGAGAACACCGGCAACCATCCCGGAGAGCAGGTGCGTTTCGAGTTCACCGTCCCGGACCGGTACGAGTTCATCCCCGGCGAGAACTGGAACGCGACGGACCCGGATTCCCGCTACGCGGACCCGAGCCCGGATCGCGTTGAACAGAACCCGGACTTCGACCGGGTGACCCTGGTCTGGGATCTGGATGTCCTGGAGGTGGGCGAAAGCTTCCGGTTCACGACGAACCTGGCCGGAACGAGCCCAGGAGACTACCGAAGCACCGCCGTGGCGAACTTCCATGACGGGGGCGGCAACGCGTTCGCCATGAACGACACGCACACCCAGCAGGTGGGCATCACGCTCCCCTGAGCCCCGGCCCTGGGGAGCGTTTGTTCAGCCGACAAAACCGGTCGCCTTCACGACCATGAAGACGATCGCCACGATGGCGGCCCACACGAGTACTGCGATCGCGAGCGGCCGCAACCCGACGGCCCGCAGGTCGAGAAAACGCGTCGAGAGCCCCAGTGCCGTCAACGCCATCACGAGCAGCACCTCACTGGCCGCCAGGGCATGGGACCGGATCGCCTCCGGAACGGGCAACAGGTTGCCCAGAAGCACCACGAGGAGGAACCCCCACACCTCCACGGGGAGCCGTGGAAGGCGGCGTCGGGCCTCGTGCCCTTCTTCTCCCGCCGCCACCGCCCGCCAGGCCATCGCGACGACGAGAACGAGCGGGCCCAACAAGGCGACCCGTGTCAACTTCACGACCGTGGCCAGGGTCCCGCCCGCCTCGCCGGCCCCCGCGAAGCCGGCCCCCACCGCTTGCGGTACGCTGTGCAAGGTGGCGCCGGTCAGCACCCCGAACGCCTCCGGGTGCAGCGGGTGCCACAGGATCTGTACGAGCGGGAACACGACCAGCCCGATGGAACCCAACAGCGTGATCGCTGCCACCGCATAGGTGGTCTCCGCTTGCCGGGCACCGACCACACCCCGCAGCGCGGCGATCGCCGCCACCCCGCACACCCCCGTGCCCACGCCGATGAGCGCGGCAAAGCGCGCATCCACGGCGAACCACTTCCCCATCAGGAGCGCCACCACCAGGGCCCCCACCACCACGAGCACCGCCGCGGAGAGCGGCACGCCGAAGCGGGCGAATTCATCGAACATGACACGCAGCCCCAACAGGACCACCGCGAACGCGAGCAGGCGCTTGCCCGCGAAATCCACACCGGTTCGCCACAGTGCGCCCGGCGGCCGCAGGTTGCCCGCCACCAGACCCAATGCGACCCCCAAGGCCACGGCACCCACACCGAAAGAAGCGGTGAAACGGGCGACGACGAACGCCAGGATCGTCAGGCCAGAGACCAGGACCAAGCCCGGAAGCCGGCGTGTCGCAGCCGCGAAGGACACAAGCGTGTCGAACCCGAGCTGCTCATGAAGGATTCGCTCACGCCCGGCGAGTCCCCCTGCCCGGACCCGCCCAGGCGCAGGACCAAACGCGGCTGTGCGTGCCTCGATGCCTGCGTGACGGGGTCCACAAAAAACCCTGCGCAGCCCCGCACTCTTCTCCCGAAGACTCCCCGATTATGAAACCAATTCCCGTTTTTGGCCTTTTCAGCTAAGCAAGAATCTTATAGCAGATAACCATCCCGTGAAACTGTCTTTTCCAATGTGGAGGTACATCAAAATGAAACAAACAACCCTAGTATTGACGACGCTCGTGGCTGCCCTGCTCGCATTGCCGGGCATCGCGGTCGCCGGAGGCGGAAACGACGAGCAGACCGGGACCTCGGTGCACTGCCTCGAGTACAACGTGCTCTACCTGGTCGGTGCGAACACGGACGGCATCGCCGTCGACCCCGGGACCGAGTTCGTGGCGACCTCGGACGCCGACTTCATGTACATCGACTTCGACAGCGGCGAGTACTTCGGCGGTGCCGGTGAAGTGACCGGGACCGTCCCCTCCGGGGCGACGGCCGCTGCGATCTGCACGACCGTCGTGGACAACTACCCCGCCGTGCCGGTTCCGGGCGACTGGACCTACCAAGACGGCCTCTAGAAGCCTCAAGCCGACAATCTTCCCCTTCCTTTTCCCTCATTTTCTTATGAAGCCAGGTGGACGACCCCCACCCTCATATCCGGGACCCGCTTCGCGCGCCGCGTGCGCGTCGTCGGCGTCGATGGTCTGCTGACACCCAAAGGCTGGGTCACCGTGGTCCTCCGGGACGACCAGTTGCAGGCGATCCGGCTCATGCCGGACCTGGACTCGCTGCTCAAAGAGCAGAAGGACGCCGACAAGATCGGCGTGAACCTGCCACTGGGCCACGATGATCCGGACGGCAGTCACAACGGGGGTCAGCGAGCATGCGACCTGGAGGCGCGCGAGATCCTGGGTCCTCACGCGGACCTCGTGGAGCGGGTCCCGCCGCTGGCCTTGTTCGAGCTCGACGACTTGGACGCAGCGCGCCAGCAGGCCACAGAAAACGGTTGGCCCCCGCCGTCGCAGAGCCATTGGGCGGCGCGAAAGCGCATCCTGGAACTCAACCAGGCCGTCGCGGACGACCCCCGCTTCGTCGAGGTCCATTCCGAGGTCTCGTTCACATCGATCCTCCGGCAACTGCAAGGCCCCCAGGCGCACTTGAAGCGCCGGCCCAGATCATGGCCCGGCCAGTACGAGCGGCTCTCGCTTTTGCACGTGGCGGGCCTGCGCCCCATGCGCAGCTTCGGCGGCGTGGGACGCGCGAACCCTGAAGACGTCCTCGCGGCCACGGCGGCCGCATGGAGCGCCCACCGGGCCGCCACCGGGAAAGCCCAGACGATCCCGAGAGACCGGCCGACGCGCCCCGGCTGCCTTTTTTATTGACGGGCGTGGCGGCCCACGAGCGGAAACCACCTCCCGGAAAATGCCCAAAAACCCCAAAACACGTGTCTCGGAGAGTGGCCTTCGAGGGTATTCAACCCCTCGTTGACTTGCCTATTATGCACTTTAAATTAGAGGCTACTGGAAGAAATTCGAAATCATTATATAGCTGTCGGGATTGTCTCTTTCCTGTGGTGCTCCACATGATGCTTGTGCGAACAACGATGATAGTGGCTGTGGCGGCGTTGGTGCTTACTGTGGCGCTCCCTGTCCCGGCTGACGAACA
>CAYVRY010000097.1:0-7512 GCA_964452895.1 uncultured Halobacteriales archaeon | reverse complement strand
ACAAAAAACTCCACGGCTACAAGGTCCTGACCGGGAAAACGATCAGCTCCATGGTCAACGAGGCCTTGGACAGCTATTTCGCCCGCAAGACCACCGATGAAGCCGAAGTCGAGGTGGAGATCGCCACAAGCGCGTGAAGGCCGCTACGCTGGGCAATCCTCGTCGGAAGTCCCGATCAACCTGATTTCTTCAGGTAAGGGAGACCAGTTCGTGGGTTCTTGCCGACCTCATAGCCGTCCGGCTTCTCAGAGGGCTCGCCGCTTTTCGGGGTGTTCCCCTTCTTCGTGAAGAAGTAGATCCGCTGACGGCGGCCGCCCTTCAACTCGACTTCCCGGCAGAACAACACGTAGTTGTCATATTCAAATGGCATCAGTAAGACCATGCTCACGATGGTCCTCCTGTTCTTATAACGGTTGCTTTCGCCCTTAGTATATAAGTAGGTGTGAAACCGGAAGGGCGCGATCAAGGACGATCAAGGGGTACCCTTTGGAACCCCATGACGAATGTTGTGGCCCCGAATCCGGGGCAGGCCCCCGCTCCTCCCTTATCAAAGGCGCGGCAATGACCCCCCGCCGCGCAAACGCTATCACCCCCACGCGGCTGCAAACGACCCATACCCATGCCCCCTCCCCCCACCACGAAAGCCCGATCCATGACCCGAAAAGCCGCCTCGGCACACCCCCAGGAAACCAGTAATCGGCAAGACTCCGAGAGGACACGGGAGGCGCTTGGGGAAGGCGCGGCAGCCGCCCGATTGGCCGCCCTCCCCGGCTTCGGCCCCCGCCTGGTGGAACGCGCCGTGGCCGCACTGGGCTCCCCGGAAGCGATCCTGCGATGCCTGCAAGAAGGCGACGTGGACCCCATCGCCCAGATTCCCGGCATCGGCCCACGTCTTGCATTGCGCCTCATGCACGCGGTCCAAGGCACCGACCCCGACGCCTTCTTCGCCACACCACAAGCCGCGCACGGCTTCGAGGCCTTCCAGAAACAGCTCATGGACCGCGCCCGCACGCGCGGCGGCAAGAACCACCTGCGGCGCCTGGTCCCCCATCCCGAGACCCACGAACGCGCACGCCGACTGGAGTGGTGCCGGCAAGCCGCCGAGGAAGCCGCCCACCTGGACCTGGACGCGGCCCGACAGGCGCTGGGCCGGCTCGCCCCCCTGCCGCCCCTGTCTGCATCCTTCGAAGCCGAGGTGCTGCTGCTGTTCGACAACGCAGCCGACCTGCAAGCCGCCCGGGACGCCGGTGCGCATCGGTGGGCGAGCCTGGCACACGTGCGCAGCGGCGACCGGCTGGAGCGCGTCCAGGAAGCGGGCGTGGTGGTGCACGCAAGCCGCGACCCCGCCTCCCGCCCCCATCAACTGGACCAAGCAGAACACCTGCTCACGATCCCGTTCACCACACAGCCGGCGCGCCTGGCGCCATGGGGCACCCTCGAGCGCCACCGCAAGGCACGACCGATCCTGGAAGCCGCCGCCACACTCTCCCGGCTGCGTGGACACGACTCGGCCTGCGAAAAGGCGCTCGCCCTTCTCAACATGCATCCCGAGCGGCCCAACGCCCCCGCACCGGACGACGTGGAGACCCGCGCCCAGGTGCTCCTGGAAGAAGAACTGCAAAGCGCCGAGAAAGACCTCGCCGCGCTCACCATGACCGGCAGCGATCTTGTGCGCGCCATGAATCAGGATCTCCCGGTTTCAGTGACCCGCGTCTACCAGGAAGCCGCCAAACGGGCGAACACCCGGCTTGAACAAGAGACCGGCATGTCCATCGACGCCTACACCGAGACCACGCCGCCGCGCGTGCAGGAACACGCCATCGCCGCCGCGATCGCAAGCGCCACGAAAAACGACGCCCGGGACCACATGGAAAGCGACCTGAGACTCGCGGCTCGGCTGCTCGAACTCGAACCGGGGATCGCGCAGGAACTCGACGAGCACGAAGCGTTCGACGCGCGCCAGGCTATGGGGTCCATGATCCACGACCACGGCCTCACCGAACCGCAATGGGGCCACGGCGGTGGGATCCTCGTCGAAGGCCTGCGGCCGCTGCACATCGACGGCGACGTGGAAGCGGTGGATTACCGCCTCGGACTGGACGACGACGGCACACCGGATCCCACCCGGGTCGCGCTGCTGACCGGCGCGAACTCCGGCGGGAAGACGACCCTGCTGGGTGGATTGACCTTGCTCGTGGCCCTCGCCCACGCCGGACTTTTCGTACCCGCCGAACGCGCCATCGTCCCCCCACTGGACTCGGTCCATCTCTACGCACCCAGCCGCGATCGGGGCGCCGGCGCGCTGGAATCACTCCTTCTCGACCTGTTCCCGCTCATTGAACAGCCCGGGCGACGCCTCGTGTTCGCCGATGAACTGGAAGCGATGACCGAACTGGAAGCCGCCAGTGAGATTCTCGGCGCCCTGCTCGAAGGACTCATCGAACAAGGGACCCACGCCGTTCTTGCAACGCACCTGGCGCCGCACCTGCTGCCTGCCCTGAACGACGACGCGCGCGCACGCACCCGGATCGACGGCATCGAAGCGCACGGACTCGACCCGGACGGCCGCCTGCAGGTCACACGCAGCCCGCGGCTGAACCATCTCGCCCGCTCCACCCCGGAACTGATCCTGCGCCGGCTCGCCGCGCACGGACCCCCCGAGCTCGCACCCCGGTTCCAGGCACTCGCCGAACGCGTGCACAAACGGCTCGAAAACGAATCCTCTCGACCCTCGTAGAAGACGCGCCATGGGCGCGGAGAAAAGGAAGGGCCCGGGACCCGAAAGGGTCCCGGGCATCTTGGGAGGGGGCCAAACCGCGCCGGGCAAAGGGAGGTGTGTGGGGTGGCTGGTTGGCATGGTGGGTGTCGCGTGCAGGAAAATTCCTGGAGCGCGCTTCGGCCCAAGTGCTCATGAACCGTGTGCGCCTATTAATCGCTCTCGTACGAGCGTCGAACCCAAACGGGGGGCGGCCCGGAAATAACTGGAGAAAAACGCCCTACGTCTATCGGGAAAGCAGCCTCCCGGCCCCTTTCATGGCATACAGTCGCTGAACACAATAACCGGAAAACGACGAATTACAGCTTCGCTGGGCAAAAGGGAGGGGTCCGGGCTGCACAAAGGTGGTGGTGGCGTGGTGCGGTGGGTGGCTGCGGCAGACAAGGTCTGGTGCAGGGGCAACCCGGACCCTCATACCCCTCTTCTCCTTGATTGTACTTGAGGCCTGCGGTCTTGACCGGCAGAAATCGTGGAGTGTGCGTCAAGCGGCGACTTCCACCTCATGCTCCACGGGGACCTTCACGGCCCGCCCCACCGTGCAGGCGCGTCCCGCCAACCGGACCACGGTCTGCCAATCCTTCGTGGACGCAGCCGAACTCACCCGGAAGCGAAGCTGCACGCGCTCGATGTCCTCCCCCTCGAAATGCACGATCGCCCGGCAACGCAGCGCCGTGAACGCCACGTTGCGCTTGTCCGCGATCTTTTTCGCCGTCGTCATGTGGCAAGACGCGATCGCAGCTGCAAACAACTCCGAAGACATGGGGCCCCGGTCCGAGCCCCCTTTCTCCTCCGGCTTGTCCGTGAAGAACACCACTTCGCGCGCCGTCCCGTCGGTCCTCGCCACGCACTTCGTGGAGGCCGGCGTCTCCAGTTCCAGGTCCACGGTTTCCACGTCCGTCATCAGGCCGGGCGAACACGGCCAAGGGGTTAACGGCATCGCCGGATCCTGCGGCTTACGGCAACATGCGGCACTCTTCGACCTGCTGCACGTAGTCCGTCTGCTCGAGCTCCAACGACAGGTTCTCGCACTGCGTGATGTCCAACGGCTCGACGTCGAACCCGGGCGGGGACGACTCCCGGATCACGACCTCTGCGTCGCGCTGACCGGCTCGAAGCCTCAGGTCCGTCTCGTCATCCGCGTCGAAACCATCCGTCAACGTTCCGCTCAGGCGATACGTGTCGGGGCCCGCGCCGTCTTCATGGGAACAACCTGCAAGCAAGAGGGAAACGAGCGTGCAAGCGAGGAGGAGCCAGCGCATGGGACGAAGAGGACTCGTGGTGCAGATGAACGTTTTGCCCGCGCATCAAGGACCGTTGCCCACATCCTTCCCAGCGGACGTCGCCTCATGGTGCAGCTCCTGTTTGACGCGCCGGCCCAACGTGGTCTCCTTCTCGAGTTGCGCCAAGAGCTCCTCGTGGACGACCCGCAACTCCTCGTCGTTCGCCTCGCCCAGGCAGACCGACTTGATCACGTTCTTGACCTGCATCGCGGCATGGTCCGTCATGTACATCCCCGTGCGCAATCGCTTCAACGCATGGTCCAAAGCTGACGCCTTCACATCCAACTCCCCCTGGACGCGCATCATCTCCTCCCCTATGGAGACCACTTGCTTCAATCCCGCCTGTACCGCCAGGACGTCCAACAGCCCATGGATCATCTCGAGCATCCCCTTCGCCGTCCGGGCCTGACGATCCGCCAACGAGTAACGTCGAACCGCATGACCATACCCCGTGTCGTCGCCCAGCCTGAGCGACGCCAATGCATCCTCCCGCGACCTCTTCGCGGCGGCCAGGTTCTGCGCCTCGAACTCCAGCAGACCTCGTTGGGCTTCCAGGAGCCGTGCCCCCAGCTCCTCAGGGGTGCGCTTCTTCAAGCCGAACATCGGCATACTTCTGGCACGGATCGGCTCATCCACTTATGGGTCCAGGACGAGAAAGTCCACGGCAAAAGGGGCCGATTTGAGACCGAGGGACCTCCAAAGTAGAGCCCTACAGCGATTCGACAAACGAAACGGTGGCTGGCCGTTCCCGGAATCTCCATGGCCCCAAGGGCCTCGGATGTGGCAAACGTCCCTTTATGACGTCAACATCCGACCCAGCAGGTCCAACATGTTCGTGCGGACCACCTTCTAAATACGCTCCATGTATGGGCCCATATACGGCAGCGGTGGAGGATCGATCACGATTAACACCCAAACCGGTGCCATGAGGCAAGGTCATGCCCGAACAGACCCCACCACCACCATACCTCCACCTAGCCACCAACCGCCAGCACACCCATGCATGACCTTGACCTCTGGTAAACCCCGTGAAGACGAATCCGTTTGATGATCGGGGGGATCTCTCCCTTTTTTTGTAGACCAGAATCCAAGACATGCGCACAAGCAATCACGCGCATGAACGCTTCCTGCATGATTGTGTCGCTCTGCAACCGCCGTGGGACCACAAGGTCTGATGCTCGACCCCGTTCAACCTTTCGCCACGCGCATGAGCTTCTGCTGCCCCGGCGTCGTGGTCACGCGCAGATGCCGCGGGAACTCCTGGTCCAACCGGGGGTCCCCCGTGTCCACGTACAACACGCCGTCGCGCAGGGAAGCGAGCTTCTCGCGCGTCGCCACGACCCAGACATCATCGGGAATCGCCGCGCGCACGACCGTGGACGAGAGCGGCCCCGTGCCGCGTCCGATCACAAACCCCTGCCCGCCCATGGGCGCCAGCACCAGCACGACCCGGGGGTGCTCTGCCACGATGGATTCCAACCCATGCGCGTCCAAATCGCGCGCCACTGTCTGCCACTTCTCCAGCGTTTCATCCCGCTTCACCACGTCGATCCCGATCAGGCTCCCTTCCACGCCGAGCGCGTTCTTGACGGCCATCAGCGTGGAACCGGAACCCAGCACGAACAAAGCGTCCGCGTTCTCTTCCATCTGCTGGACCACAGCTCCCGCCGCACCGGCCACGTCGCTGCCCGCCGCCGTCACCGGACATTTGGCGGCCATGATCCGCGGTGAGCGTGGCACGCGCAACACCCCCGTGGGCCTCGGCTGCACCCGGCCCTCGCGGTACGCCTGTTCATCCAGGTCCAACAGATCGCCTCCCACGGTCTCCAGTACGTCCCCCTCCTGGAACCCCGCTGCGAGCTCCGCCAGCAGGTCCGCCGCATGCTCCGGCGCCTCGGTGAAGCATTCACTGAACATCTTCACCCCCGCCGGCACGCCGAGCACGGGGATCTTCTCGCCCACTGCCTGGGCCACGTCACGCGCGGTCCCGTCCCCGCCGACGAAGACCAGCAGGTCCATCTCCAGTTCCACCGCCGCCACCGCGGCCCGCTTCGTGTCCTCGGCATCCGTGGCGAACGGATCCTCGTCGAAACTCTCGGCCCCCAACGACCCGGTCTTCCATCCCGCGTTCTTCGTCACGCTCTCCCCGAGCACACCCGGAGCCGCGAAGATCCGCAGCGAACCCCCGCGCGCCTGTCTCTTCAAACGGACGAGGAACCGCTGTGCCTGTTTGTGGGCCGTGGGCTCGTAACCCTGCTCGGCGGCCTGCGAAGCCACGTCGTCGCTCCCCTTGAGACCCGCCGGGCCCCCGATCCCGGCCACAGGGTTCACCACGAAACCGAACCGGAGCACCATGGTCTACTCCACGGGATCAGGCGCGACCTCGTCGATCCGGCGGGCCGCGTCCTGCCAGGAAAGCACGCGCTTGCGCGCCGCCCACGCCTCGTCGAGACGACCCACGGGGGTCTTGTGCGGCGCCCCGGTGACCACGTGCGGCTCCTCGCCGACGATCTTCTCCATCACGCTGACGAAGCGCTCCAGCTCCGCAAGGGGTTCGCTCTCCGTGGGCTCGATCATCATCGCCTCGTCCACGACGAGCGGGAAATAGACCGTGGGTGCATGCATGTCGTGGTCCAACAACCGCTTCGCGACGTCCATGGTGCGCACACCGCGCTCGCGTTTCAGGTTCGAGGCACTGAGCACGAACTCGTGCTTGACGAGCTGCCGGTGCGGCGCGTCGAAATGGGGCGCCAAACGGGCCTTCAACCAGTTCGCGTTCAACACCGCGGTGTCCGCGATCGCGCGCAGCCCTTGGGCCCCGAAGCGCCGGATGTAGGCATGGGCACGCACAAGCATCCCGAAGTTCCCGTTGTGGCCATGCACCTTGCCGATGCTCCTGTCGCCGACCTCCTGCCAATCGAAGCGGGGTCCTTGACCGGTCTCCTCGCGCGCCACGCGCGGGGTGGGCAGATACCGGGCGAGCCCCTTCCGGACACCCACCGGTCCCGCTCCCGGCCCGCCGCCGCCGTGCGGCGTGGCGAACGTCTTGTGCAGGTTCAAGTGGACGATGTCGAAGCCCATGTCGCCGGGACGCGCCCGGCCGAGGATCGCGTTCAGGTTCGCCCCGTCATAATACAAGAGCGCACCCGCCTCATGCACGAGGCGTGCGACCTCCAGGATCTGGGACTCGAAGATCCCCAGCGTGGACGGGTTCGTGAGCATGAGCGCCGCGGTGCGCTCGGACAGCGCCGCCTTGAGCGCCTCCAGGTCCATCTCGCCCTCCTCCGTGGACGGGATCTCCACGACCTTGTAACCGCACATGCCCGCCGTCGCGGGGTTCGTGCCATGCGCCGTGTCCGGGATCAACACCTCGTCGCGCACGTCGGCGTCCCCGTTCTCGGCATGATGCGCGCGGGCGATGAGGAGTCCGGTGAACTCGCCGGCCGCACCGGCCGG
>CAYVRY010000096.1:0-7567 GCA_964452895.1 uncultured Halobacteriales archaeon | reverse complement strand
GGCGAATACTTTCGGTGACCCCCCCTGCAATGCTTTAGATGCACCCTGCCCACTTTTGCACCGGTTCCAGTCGAACCAGAAGAAACAGGAAGCTGCCCCCACACTCGAAGTCCGCCCCCTACGCTTAAAGCCGTAAGTGTGCGTCGGTGCGCTGCGCGCTTGTGCGGCAGAGCGAAAGGGTCCACCTCGAGGGGTCGTGGAGCCTTTCAATCCCCCAAGTGCAGGTGAACGTGATGGCGATCGCACTCTCCCAGGAAGAACTCGTACAGCAGTGGGAGAACTTCTTCCGCGATTACTACAAGGACCGGATCGAGGAGACGGCCCTGGCGTGGCCCGAGGAACGCAGCCTGGTGGTCGATTACAAGGACATCGACCTGCGCGACATCACGCTCGCCGAGCACGTCCTGGAGAACCCGGTGGCCGCCTTCGTCACCGCGGAGCGGGCACTCCGTCAGATCGATGTGCCCGTGGAGCCCCGCCCGCGCCTGCGTTTCCGGGTCACGGGGCTGCCGGAGAGCGCCCACATCCCGATCCGCAAGCTGCGTGCTGCGCACCTGGGGAAACTCGTCGCGGTCCAAGGGCTGATCAAGAAGGTCACGGAGGTGCGCCCGAAACTCGAGGACGCCGCCTTCCGATGCTCGCTGTGCGGGTGCGTGTTCCGCCATCCGCAACAAGGCGAGCAGGTCCTGGAGGAACCCGAGGTCTGCCCGGAGGAACGCGGCGGCTGCGGACGCAACTCGCGCTTCAAGGTGATCTCCGAGCAGAGCGCCTTCATCGACCACCAGAAAGTGGAGATCCAGGAGTCCCCCGAGGCCTTGAAGGGAGGCTCGCAGCCGGAACGCCTGTCCGTTTACGTCGAAGACGACCTGGTGGGCCACCTGACGCCGGGCAACCGGGTGATCTTGAACATCGTCATGCGCAGCCAGGCACGGCGGCAGGGGAACCTGAAGCTCACCGAGTTCGCGAAGGTGGGCGACCTGGTCTCCGTGCAGCACGAACAGCACGACTTCGACGAGGTGGAGATCGAACCCGAGGACGAAGAGCGGATCATCGAGCTCGCGCAGAACCCGCACATCTACGAAGTGCTCCGAAAGAGCTTCTCGCCGACGATCTTCGGGCTCGAACGCGAGAAGGACGCCCTGATCCTGGCGCTCTTCGGCGGCGTCGGAAAATCCTATCCCGACGGTTCACGCACAAGAGGCGACATCCATGTGTTGATGATCGGAGACCCGGGGACGGGGAAATGCATGCGGGGGGACACACGGATCCCCCTTGCCACGGGCGGCGTCACGCCGATTCGCGATCTCGTCGAGGAGGCCCTGCGTGGCGAGAGGCATGAGGTGGATGACGGCTGGTGGGCTCCGCTTCGGGTCCCTGTTCTGAGCATGGACGCCCGGGGTCGGATCGTGCCCAAATACACCTCGCGGGCGTGGAAACGACAGGCGCCGGAGAATCTGCTGCGGGTGCGAACGAGCACAGGGCGCGAGATCGATGTGACCCCCACGCATCCGCTGTTCATGACGGATGGACTTTTGATCCATTCGCGCAAGGCTTCCCTTTTGAAGACCGGGGATCACATCGCATTGCCTCGACGACGCCCGATCTTGCTTCCGTATCAAGATTCTTCGTCGCAGGATCGATCCGTGAGGCGGGAAAACGGAAACGCCCTGCAGGCCGCGTTGCAGAACTACGAGACCATTCGAGGCACCGACATGGACCTTGTCCCGGTCGAACCCAGGTTCCTGCAAAACCTCAGACAGGGACTCGGACTTGGTGAAAACGACATGGGTGTGCCCAGCGGTACGATCCTGGGGATTGAGCGGGGGGAAAAACATCCAACGCGGGCGACGTTCTCGAAGATCACCGACCACCTCGAATCGGTCGCCTCCGAAATTCCCGGATTGGATCCGAAATATCGGGAGGCTGTGGGCCGGATGGTGACGCTGGCTTCGAGCGACGTCTTTTGGGACCGGGTGGAGTCGATCGAGTCGGTTGAACCGGAGGAGGGTCATGTCTATGATCTTGAGGTTCCGGATACCCACAATTTCCTGGCAAACGGCATTGTGAACCACAACAGCCAGCTGCTTCGATATATGTCCAAGCTCGCCCCGCGTTCGATATACACAAGTGGTAAGTCCGCTTCCGCGGCGGGTCTTTGCGTGGCCCCGGATACGTTGGTGACGCTGTCGAACGGTGAACTCGTGGAGATCGGTCCGTTCACGGAGTCGCGGATGGCGGAGCCTGAGAAGGTAGAGGATGGGGTGTGGCGGCAGTGGACGAACGGTGTGGGCGTGGAGACCGTGGATGGGGGGCTGAAGCTGAAACCCCGTCAGTTGGAGGCGGTCTGGCGGCTTCGCAGTCCGAAGACGCTGCTTGAGATCGAGGCGCAAAGCGGGCGGCGGTTGACGGTCTCGGAGGCGACGCCGCTTCCCGTACGGGACCCGGAGGTGGGGATCCGTTGGGTGCCGGCGAAACAACTGGGCACCGGCACGCACCTGGCGACCCCCCGCACTCTGCCGGAGCCTCCGGGTGAAGTGCCGTGTATCCTCGAGCTGTTGGAGGATGCCCAGGAATGCACGGTGGGGGGCACCGAGGAACTGATGCGCAAGATCGTGTCCAGGTTGATCGAGCAGTATGGCAGCATCCGGGAGGCTGCGCGCTGTCTTGACGTCCCGGAGGGATCGCTTTATCGCAATTGGGTGAGGGGGGATGTACGGGGTCGGCCGAGCCTTGCCGTGTTGCTGCGGCTTGCAGAGAGGACAAGGATCGACCTGGAGGAAGTGGCGAGATCCATTGCTTGGTATTCGAAACGGCGGGGCCACAGGATCTCGTTGCCTACCTCTTTGAACAAGGATTTTCTTTACCTGGTCGGCTTGATCGCGGCGGACGGCTCGGTCTTCAAGCAGGAGAACGGGGGAGTGGCGATCCGGTTCTCTTCGGGCAATGAGGACCTGATGGCGGAGTTCGTACGACGATCTCGTGACTTGTTCGCCATCACGCCGCGGGTGACCCGGGGTTCGTCAAAACGACCGGCGGATGCGCGGTTCCATTCCCGGGTTTTAGCGGATGTCCTCAATCGTCTCGGCGTCCCGCGCTCGCCGAAATCGCACCGGGTGGACATCCCAGCCGTACTGCAACGGCTCCCCAACAATCATCTTGCTGCCTATCTAAGAGGACTCTTCGACGGCGATGGATCTTGCAATCATCACGAGACCGGCGGATCGAGCGTGGCACTCTACTCCACGAGCCTGCCCCTGGTGCGCAAATTGCAGGTGCTGCTGCTTCGCTTCGGCATCCAGAGCAACCTTCGCTCACGCAACCATGCGGGCAGAACGACTCCTTACAAGAATGGCACAATCATTTCCCGACATGATGTCCAGGTCCTGACGATAACGGGTTCGCGCAACCTGATCGCTTTCCGTGACGCCATCGGTTTCACCCATCCGGCCAAGCGGTTGAAACTGGACGCGATCACGGCGACGCCGCGTGCCGCCCATTCGAACCGGGATGCAGTGCCCGATGTGGGCTCTGGGATCCGTGCGGTCCGCGAAGTGCTCGGATTGTCCCAGACCAACTTAGGGGTGAGCCGGAACCTGGAGGCGGGTGTCTTCCAGGCAAGTCGGGAATACCTGGATCAAGCCGTGGGACGGCTTCAGGCGGCTGTCGAGACGGGGGACTTCCCCGGAACGCCCCTTTTGATCGGCGGTGAGACAAGGCGCTCCAGCATGAACGCCGTGCGCCGAACGCGTACCTGGAACGAACTGGCCGAGGCGCTTGGAACCACGCCTTCCCGTCTCAAGGAGTGGACGACCCGCAGCGGTCGACGTACACGAATCCCCGCTAAAGTCCTGCTTCGCCTGGTCTCCCTGCTCCGCGAACAAGGTCACAAGGAGCTGGCCGGGCGTGTCGTCAAGGAGGCGGACCTGGTCGGTTACCAGGCCGAACTGGCCGCGGTGCCGTTGCGTCTGGAGCGCCTGCGCGAACTGGCGCGCAGTGACGTCCATTGGGATCCCATCGTGGCGGTCCGCCCGGTGCCCAAAAGCGGGGATTACATCTACGACCTGACGGTGGACGGCACGCACAATTTCGTCGCCAACGGACTGCTGGCGCACAACACGGCGGCTGCAGTTCGCGATGAGTTCGGCGAGGGTCAGTGGACCCTGGAAGCGGGTGCCCTGGTGCTCGCGGATCAGGGGATCGCCTGCGTGGACGAGTTGGACAAGATGAGCAAGGAGGACCAGTCCGCGATGCACCAGGCCATGGAGCAGCAGGAGATCAGTGTCGCGAAGGCGGGGATCCAGGCGACCTTGCGCTCCCGGTGCGCCGTGATCGGGGGAGCGAACCCGAAGATGGGCCGGTTCGACAGCTATGCGCCCATCCATGAACAGATCAACATGCCCCCGGCGCTCTTGTCGCGTTTCGACCTGATCTTCAGCATGAAGGACGAACCACACAAGGAGATGGACGAGAAGCTGGCGAGCTACATCCTGAGGAACCACCGTGCGGGTCAGGTGGCGATGCACCGCGAGCACCGTCCGGACGGGCAGTATTCCGCGGAGGAGGAGCGGTTCCTGTTCGAGAAGATCACGCCGGAGCTGGTCCCGGAGTTCCTGCGGAAATACGTAGCGTACGCGAAACGCAACATCTTCCCGGTCCTGGACGACGATGCGATTACGTTGATCAAGGATTATTATGTGGACCTTCGCAACGCCCAGGCGGAAGGGATTGCGTTCACGGCGCGTCAGTTGGAGGCTTTCGTACGGCTTTCGGAGGCGAGCGCGCGGGTGCGGCTTTCCGAGGTGGCCACGATGGATGATGCGAAACGAGCGATCGGCATCGTGGAGTATTACCTGAAGGGGGTCGGCATGGACCCGGAGTCGGGCACGTTCGACATCGACATGATCGTCACAGGAACGAGCCACACGCAGCGCGACCGGATGACCACGATGATCCAGATCATCCGGGATCTGGGCAAGGATTCGAAGCACAAAGTGGCCGACCGGGAGCAGATCCTGGAGAGGGCCGCCGCCGAGGGGATCGAAGCGGAAAAGGCGGATGCCGCCCTGCAGCAGTTGAAGGCGAAGGGGCAGGTGTACGAGCCGCGTGCTGGAAACTACCGGCTCACTTGACGCGCGTGGCGCCGCGGGCAAGCCATTTTAAGGGGGACCGGCTCGGCGCGCCCGTTGAGTGACAAGTTCGCAGCCAAGGAGTACCGTCAGGGCAAGGAGGTCCTGCTTGCGGTCTGCGATGAGGAGTGCCTCGGGGAGACGTACCGTGAAGGCGAGCTGAAGCTCCAGGTGGACCCGGGGTTCTATGACGGCGACCGGATCGAGCGGGGGACGTTCGAGGCGATGATCCAGCGTGCGACGGTGGCGAACTTCGTGGGGGAACGCACGGTGGCGTTGGCCATGGAGCTGGGGTTCATCGAGCAGGGCAACGTGATCCGGATCGACGGCGTGCCTCATGCACAATGGGCGATCCTGTTCTGAAACCACGCGAGCCCGGCCCACGGCCTACGGGATGTAGGCGTCCGCTTCGATCTCCACGATGGCGTCCTCGCTCACCAACCGCGAGACCTCCATCAGGGTGGATGCGGGCCGTTTTTCGCCGAACGCCTCTTTGTGGGCGCGGGCCGCCTCCGGCCATTTCTCCATGTCGGTGACGAAGATCCGGGTGCGCACGACGTGCTCCAGCCGGCCGCCCACCTGCTCCAGGTCCAGGCGGATCCGTTCCAGGGCACGTCGCGCCTGTTCGCCCATGTCCCCGGGCGCATGGATCCGGCCCTCCGGGTCGATCCCGATGGTCCCGGAGACCCAGACGTGGGGACCCGTGCGCACGACGCGGGAATAGCCCACTTCGCGTTCCCAGGTGGTACCGCTGCCGATCTCGATGCGGCCTGAAGCCATGATCGCGACTCAAAGCGTGCGGGTTCTTCTCTTTTCCTCCCTTCGCGCTTCACCTTCGGCCGCCGCCCGGGGGCCCCGCCGGACCGGCTCGCCGGTGTGAAAACATTCTTATCAGGGTCCGAATAGGGTCGCTTGGATGCAGTGTCCGGACTGTGGCACGCAGGTCGAAGAGCTCGTGGAGGGCTCCTGTCCCCGGTGCTTCCCCAGGCGTCATGATCTGGCCCGGGTGCCGCCCACGGTGGATGTCCTGCTTTGTGCCTCGTGCAACGCCGCCAAGCGCGGCAAGAACTGGGAGGAACCCCAAGGCCGCAGCCGCGACGAGATGGTCGAACGCGCCGTGGTGGACCACGTCCAGATCCATAAAGCCCTCTCGGACACCCATGTGGAGGTCGCTTCGAGTCCCCAGGACGACAAGAACCTCGCCTTCGACGTGATGGTGGAGGGGGTCATCGGCGACGTTCGCCTGGATGCGCTCTTCGAGACGGTGGCACGGATCAAGCAGGGCGCGTGCACGGCCTGTTCCCGCCAGGCGGGTGGTTATTACAATGCGGTCCTGCAGGTCCGCGCCACGGACCGCGATCCGACGGACGAGGAACGCGAAGAGGCCGGCGGCGTCGTCCTGCGCACCATCGACGAGCTCAAGGAGAACGGCAACGCGAACTCCTTCATCACGAAGCAAGGGAAGGTGCGCGGCGGCCATGATTTCTTCCTCAGCGAAGTGGACGTGGGGAAGGTGGTCGCCAAGCGCGTGGCGAAACGGTTTGACGCCAGTGTCAAGGAATCGCCGAAACTCGTCGGGCGCAGCGAAGGCAAGGACGTGTACCGGGTGACGTTCCTGGTAAGGATCCCGCCGTATCGCAGCGGGGACTTCGTGGCGCTCAAGAAAGACCTCTACCGCGTGGAGGACGTCAACCCGCGCACGCTCTCCATGACCGCGCTGACCACGGGCCGGCCCACCACGGTGCCGAGGGACCAGGTCCTCGCCAAGGACGTGGTCGCCAAGAAATCGGACGCGAAGGAGATGATCGTGGTCTCGGTGGTCCACGACGAGGCCCTCGTCCTGGACCCGATCTCCAACAAGACGCACGAGTTGCGGCTGCCCCCGGACTTCCAGTACGACCTGTCCATCCGTACCCTGCGCGTCGTGATCCACGACGAGCAGGCCTACTTCGCCGGGCTCCCGGAATACAAGACCGGGTTGCCCGTGATCTGACCCGCATGTTCATGACCCTCCTCCCGTTCCCCGAACCGTCTCCTCCCAATGACGACGACCCCTGGTGATCCCATGACCTGGACGACCGACTTCGTAGACCCCCCGCGCGTGCTTGGATTCTTCAACATCGGCACCACGGAGATCATTTTCATCATATTCTTCATCTTCCTGCTTTTCGGGGCGAAGAAGATCCCGGAGCTCATGCGGAGCCTGGGTCGTGCCCAGGGCGAGTATCTGCATGCGAAGAAGGAGTTCGAGCGCGAGGTGAAATCCACCGAGGGCGCGCCCGGGGAGCCGGACCCGCTGGAGCGGATGCAGAAGAAGGCCGAAGCGCTCGGGATCGAGACCAAGGGCAAGGACCTGGACCAGCTGCAACGGGAGATCGTGAGCGCTGGCGGCGACACCTCCACGGACAACCCGTGATGGCACCGCAACGGCCATAAACACC
>CAYVRY010000095.1:6435-7653 GCA_964452895.1 uncultured Halobacteriales archaeon | reverse complement strand
CCCACTTGGAAAGCGGGGTGCCCGAGAGGACCAAGGCCTCGATCATGCGCGCCGCTGCGATCCCCGCATCCCGCGTGTACTGATGCTCCGGGAAAATGATCCCGCCGTTCTCCTCGCCCCCCATCACGGCCTCTGAATCCACCATGGCCCGCGCCACCTTCGGGGAACCCACCACCGTGTACTGGGTCACACCCCCGGCCCGGCGCACCGCCAACTCGACCACACTGGACGAAGAGACCGGCGTACACACCGTCCCGCCCCCCTGCTTCTTCACCGCGTCCGCCGCCAACAACGCCAACGACTTCTCCCCCGGCACAAAACGCCCCGTCTCATCCAGGAACACGGCCCGGTCCCCGTCGCCGTCCACCATCACGGCGCAAAGCGCATCGCGTCGCTTGACGAGCGCCGCCGCGTCCCCCGCGTACTCCGGCGTCGGTTCGCTGGGATGACCCGGGAACGATCCGTCCGGATGCGCGTTCAGGGACACGACCTGGCAACCGATCCGGCCCAAAAGCCGCGGCAGGCTCACCGCAGCCGCGCCGTTCGCCGTGTCCACCACGACGACCGGACGCGCCGTCCGGATCCTCTCCACGTCGACCTGTTCCATGATGGCCAGTTCGTACTTCTCCAGCACGCCCGGAAGCCGATGAAGCGTCCCGTTCTCGTCCCACGGCGCGTCCACCGCAGAAGCGTCGAAATAATGCGCCTCGATCCGCTCTTCGAGATCCGGTTCCGCCTCGCGTCCGTCATGACGGCACACCTTGATCCCGTTGAACTCGGAAGGGTTGTGGGACGCCGTGATGATCACGCCCGCATCCGCGTACGCATGGGTCTTCACCGCGTACTGGACCGCCGGCGTCGGCGCCAGACCCGCATCAAGCACATCGCACCCCACAGACAACAACCCCGCCGTGGTGGCCGACTGCAGCATCTGACCGGAATCCCGCGCGTCCCGCGCAACGAGCACGCAGGGACGCTTGCCCGCAAGCGGCCAAGGGTCATCCACACGCAGCCAGGTCCCCATCGCCCGCCCCAACCGGAGAGCGAGCTCCTGCGTCATGGACTCCCCGACGACGCCGCGGACCCCGTTCGTCCCGAACAGTCTGGCCATTTTAAAAACCGGATGGGCGCCGGGGCAATAAGCCCTGCGGCAGGCGAAAGGAAACCTGTGGTGCCCCTGGGCCCCGTGAGCCATCGCGCGGGCTTCCAGGGACGGGC
>CAYVRY010000095.1:0-6335 GCA_964452895.1 uncultured Halobacteriales archaeon | reverse complement strand
CCGGTCGCCTCATGCACGACCGGTCGCCTCATGCACCACGCGCGCCCCCACGACCCGTGCACCCTCGTGCAAGACGACCCCCGCAGCGATCACACATTGCTCGACCACAGCCCCGTCGGGAACCACACAACCGGCCCCCAGGATCGAATCCACCACCCGCGCACCCCGGCCCACCACCACGTCCTCCTGCAAGACACAGCCTTCCACGTGCGCATCCGGGGCCACACGCGCCCCTTTTGCGAAGAAACATCCGCCACGGTCCGCCGTCTCCGGCACCCCGTCGTGCCCCGCTGCCGGCGACGGACCTGTCTGCTCCAACAGCGCCCGGTGCGCCTGCAGGTAACTCTCACGTGTTCCGCAATCGATCCACAGCCCGCGATGGGGATGCCCCCGCATGCCGGCCGGAGCAGACGCGGTCGCCGGGAACACTTCGCGCTCCAGCGAGACCACCCGGCCACGGGGGATCCGTTCGATCACCTCCGGCTCCAACACATAAGCCCCCGCGTTCGCCCACTCGGACGGAGCCTCTTCGCGCGAAGGCTTCTCGATGAACCGGCGGATGCGCCACGATCCGCCGAACTCCATGATCCCGTAACGCGACGGATCCTGGACCGCCACCAGGGCCAGCGTGGCGAGCGGCGCGTGCTCTTCATGCACCGCGACCAGCCCGGTCAGGTCCATGTCCGCCACCAGGTCCCCGTTGAGCACCAAGACCGGACCCCCATCATCCGCCAGACCCGCGGTGTCCGCCAGATTGGCCAGGGCGCCCCCCGTGCCCAGGGGCGGGTCCTCCTTGACCACATGGACCCGCCGACCGACCAGCGCCGGATCCCCGCTGGTCTCCACCCACTGCTGCACCTTCTGGGCCTTGAACGAGACCGCCAGATGGACCGTATCCACCTGCTCGGGCAGGTTCGCGATCAACCGCCCCACCAAGGCGCGCCCCATCACCGGAAGAAGGGGTTTCGGGGTCGTGCTCGTCAAGGGCCAAAGACGAGTGCCCAGGCCCCCAGCCAAGATTACCGCCTGCACGCTCCGGTCCAAGAGGCCGCGGCTTCTTAGTCCCATTCTTAGTCCCAGGACCCGGAACGCCGGGCGTCTCGGTGTGCCTTGCGAACCATGCCGCCCGAAGTCCTCCCATTTTCTCACCAGTCCTACAAGCCACGCCGAAGCAGCGGGCGGGCCGGGGGCGAAACACGCGTAGAGCCAGAACACACACCCAATGCGCCAACAGGAGAAAGACGTCGAACCCTACAAATAGGGGTTGCCGTTACGCGCCCCTGCCCCCCATCGCCTGCAAAACGGTCCCCGCCACCGTGTCGGGGAAACCTCGTTGCCGCGGTGGGCACAGGGAGGGAACAGCTACGACGACCCAGGTGCTGGAGCGCATCAAGAGCGCGGAAGCGGAAGTGGAAGCGATCCTGAAAAAGGCGCACGAGAACCGTGACGCCACGGTCCAGAAGGCGCGCCAGGACGCCCTGCGTCACATCCGCAACGCCGAGGAATCCGCCCGGCAATCGCACCAAGAACGGATCCAGAAAGCGACGGAGAAATCGCGCCAGGTCGCCGAGCGCCTCGAAAAGGACGCGGAGCAGCAAGCCGCCGCGATGGAGAAGACCTTCGAATCGCGCCTGGAAGAGTCCAAGAAAAGGATCCTCGCCATGTTCGAGAGGGCCCTCGATGCTTAAGACCGAACGGATGAAACAAGTCGTGGTCGCCGGCGCGAAACCCCAGCTCGTGCCCGTGATCCACACCCTGCAACGCCTGCAGGTGCTGCACATCGAGGAACACCGCCCGGACGATTTCTTCACCTACGGGGACCCCCTGCCGGAAGGCGAACGCGTCGCTGAAGCCCGGTTGAGCGCCCGCGGACTCGTCAAGAGCCTCGGTCTCGAAGAGAAACCCCCCCGCGAGCGCACGGAGCCGATCACCGGCTGGGAAGACGCCGTACAGGCGGTCGAGGAGGTCGACCAGGCGGTCACCGGGCTGATCAAGGAGCGCGAAGCGACGCAAAGCGCCCTGCGGGAAAAGGAGCAGGAGGCCGCCCGGCTGCGACGGCTCTCCGGGCTCGGCCTGCGCCTGGAAGAATTGAGCGGCTATCAGAACCTCAAGGTATTCCTGGGCACCACGACCAGCGACCCGGAACCGCTTCTCTCGGAGAAACTGGAGACCCATCACCTGGCCAAGACGCCGGATGAGAACGGGTTCCTCGTGGCGCTCTTCGTGCCCAAGAGCCAGGCCGAAGAAGCCGACAACCTGCTCGCCCAGAGCGGGTTCGCGCCCGTGGAGATCCCCACCGGCCACGGCCCCGTGGACAGCGCCGCCGGCCGGGCGATCTCCGAAGCGCGCCGGATCCGCGCTCACCTGGAAGAACAAGACGCTCGCCTGGAGACGGCGCGCACCACGCACGGCGCCCGCCTGTTGGCCGCAGAGAAGGCCCTCACCGCCGCCGCGGAACGCGCCAACGCCCCCTTGCGGTTCGCAACGAGCACAAACGGCTTCGTCGTCACCGGATTCGTTCCTGTCGGCAGCGTCCAGGAGACCGAACGCGCGCTGCAGGAAGCCACCTCCCACTCCCTGTATATTGAATGGCAGACCCCCACGGCCCCCGAGCACGGGCATCACGATCCCAAACCCGCCGAGGAGAGCGCCCACCCGGCCGGGCACGCCCCCGATGCGCCCATGGAACCCCCCAGCCGGTTCGCCCACAAACGCAAGGGCCCGTCCGCCTTCACCCACATGCTCACCATGCACAGCTACCCGAAGTACAAGGAGATCGACCCGACGGTCCTCATGTACATCGTCTTCCCGATCTTCTTCGCCGTCATGATCGGCGACCTCGCCTTCGGCGTGTTGATCATGCTCGTCGCCTGGTTTCTCAGGAACCATTACCCGCTGGGCATCGGGGGACCCAAGGTCTCCCGGATGCTCATGCTCGCCGGGTTCTGGACCACCCTCTTCGGGGTGTTCGTCTACGCGGAAGCGTTCGGGATGCACTTCGTCGAGACGCCCGGCCACATGAGCTGGGAATGGTTGTTCGGCGCAGACTGGAGCGCTTGGTACCACGCCCCGGCAGGCTACGCGAGCGGTGCCGCCTACGTGGCCGCGGGCGGGACGCCGCACCTGCAGATCTTCGACCTCAGCGTCGCCGGCATCCAACTCGGGCAACTGGGCCACCTCGCGAAACTCGAGAACGTCGTGGAACTCCTCATCCTGTCCATGGGACTGGCGCTCGTGCACCTGAACCTGGCGATCTTCATCGGCATCTACAACCAATGGATCCTGCACGGACCGAAGCACGCGATCCTGGGCCGGGTCTCCTGGCTCATCATGGAACTCGGCGTCGCCGGGATCGCCTGGGGCGCCCACAGCGGGGACACCGGCATCACCGCCGCCGGTTGGGCCGGACTGGCGCTCTCCGTGATCATGCTCATCGGCGGGGAGGGCGCGATCGCGATCCTCGAACTCCCGAAACTCTTCTCCAACGCCCTCTCCTACTTCCGGCTCGCCGCGGTCGCCATGTCCAAGGCGGGCATGGCGCTCGCCGTGAACACCTTCGGGTTCGTCATGCTCACGGACACGACCATGGCGGTCAACGGGGTCGGCGGCTGGGTCATCATCGTCCTCGGCCACCTGGTCGTATTGGCCCTGGGGATCATCGCCGGCGGCCTGCACTCCCTGCGTCTGCAGCTCGTGGAGTTCTTCAACTGGTTCTACGAAGGCGGCGGCCGGCCGTTCAAGGCCTTCGGCGACCCGCACCTGCGACAATGACCTTCCCCCTCCTGCTCCAACTCTCCCCTTCCCTCTGCCCTCTCGCTCCTGCACAAGCAACAACACGAAACAACACGGAGGAAAACAACCATGCGTAAGAATATCGTACCCAAGATCTTGCTCGCGATGCTCGCCCTGATGTGGCTATTGTCGTTCGTGCCCCACGTTTCGGCCCAGGACAGCATCAGTGAAGAAGCGGCCGCCGCCCAGGCCCGGGGCTTCATCGCCATCGGCGCCGGCATCGCCGTGGGACTCACCGGCATCGGCACAGGCTGGGGTGAGGCATCCATCGGCGCAGCCGCCATGGGCGCGATCGCCGAGAACGAAGCCCTGTTCGGCCGGGGCCTGATCTTGACGGTGATTCCGGAGACCATCGTGATCTTCGGGCTCGTCATCGCCATCCTGCTGATCTTCGTCTTCTAGACGGAACAGGACCCGGAGGAAAACCATGGGACTCGAAGTCGTCGTCAACGAAATCATAGAGGAAGGCCGCAAGGAAGCCGACCGGATCGAACGCGAAGGCCTCCAAGAGGCGAAAGCGGTCCTCGAGGACGCCCGCTCCAAAGCGGAAGCGATCCTCGACGAGCGGGACGCTCTCGCACGGCGCGAGGCCCAGCGGCTCCAGGAACAAGAGACAGCCCGCATGGAGTTCGAAGCGAAACGGCGGGTCCTCACCATGAAACGGGACCTCTGGCAGCGGCTGAAAAAGGAGACCCTGGAAACCCTCTCCGGACTCGATGAGCAGACCCGCAAGGGCTACCTGCAGACCCTGATCGAGAACGCCCAGCAGGAGATCCCACAGGGCGTGGTCCACGTGCGCAAGGAGGACGAAAAACTGGTCCCCCGCGACAGCGGATACGACGTGAAAGCGGACCTGGAGGCGCTCGGTGGCGCCGTGGTGGAAGACCCGGCGGGTGCCGTGAGCCTCGATCTCCGGTTCGAGACCCTCCTGGACGACCTCTGGCCGAGCGTGTTGAAAGAAGAAAGCAAGAGACTCTTCGGGTGAACCATGGTAACGGCCTCGATGCAGAAAAGCACCGCATCCCGCACGAACTACCCGTACGCCACAGCGCGGGTGCGTGCCAAGAAGGCGAAGCTCCTGCCCCCCGAGGCGTACCTGAAGATGCTCAAGATGAGCATCCCCGAGATCACCCAGCAGATCAGCGAGACCGTCTACCAGGAACAAGTGGACGAGCTCGCCAAGAGGTTCTCGGGGATCGACCTCGTCGAAGGCGCGTTGAACCTGAACGAAGAACAGACCAACGCGCAGGTACGGCACTTCACGGGAGGCGAGGCCCACGACCTCGTCTCCGCGTTCCTGCGCCGCCACGACTACCACGGCATCAAGGTGATCCTGCGGGGCAAGCACTACGGCGCACCGCGCGAAGAGATGCTGCGGGAACTGCTCATCGAAGACAAGGAAGACTACGAATTCCTGAGCACGCTCATGACCGACGATGTGGAAGGGATCCAAGGCGTCATCGACACCCTGAGGGCCTCCAAGGGAAAAGGACGGACCTACGCGATCGCATTGAAGCAAGCCGAGAACATCACCTCCGAGCCCGGCTTGTCGGAATACGAAGACGCGCTGGACCGCGCCTACTACGCGGAACTGCTGGCGACCCTGGACGCCGCCGGGAAAGCCGGGCAAGCCGCCGCGCGCAATCTGCTTGAACGATACGTGCGACTGGAGATCGACATCGTGAACCTGCTCGCCGTCTTGCGCTACCGCAAAAGCGGCCTGGACTGGGACTCCGTGCGGGCGCAACTGGTCCCCGGGGGGAGCGAACTCCCCGTGGATGCCCTGCAACGGATCCACGGCGCCGAGCACACCGAAGACATCAAGAAGGAGCTCTCCGGGTCCAAGTTCGCGCAGACGCTCGACGAAGGGTTGGACGCCGACAGCCTCACACGCGTCGAGATCGACGCACGCAAACGCCTCATGAAGTTCGCCAGTGGATTCAGCCACATGATCCCCCTCTCCATCCTCCCCATCATCGACTTCCTGCTCAGGAAGAACACGGAGGTCCGCAACCTGCGCGCCATCGCACGGGGCAAGGAAGCGGGCCTGAAGGAAGAGACCATCCAGCAGATGCTCATCATCTAGAAGAGGAACCATGCAAGAGATCGCAGTGATCGGGACCCCCGAATTCACACTCGGATTCCGCCTTGTCGGCGTACGGTCCACCGTGGAGGCCAGCGAGCCCCGGGAACTGGAAGACGCGGTCTCGACCATGGTCCGACGCGAGGACATCGGCATCCTCGTCATGGACCAAGGAGACTTCGACCGGCTCACGGAAGAGACCAAAGAGGATCTGCGAGGCCGGATCCGGCCCACCCTCGTGGCGATCGGGCTCACCGAGGACTCCGCGCTGCGCGAACAGATCAAACAAGCAGTAGGTGTAGACCTATGGAAGGAAGAATAGGAACGATCCATCGGGTCTCCGGACCCGTAGTCACCGCCAAGGGCATCCAAGCCCGAATGTTCGACATCGTGAAAGTAGGCGACGAAGGCCTCATGGGGGAGGTGATCCAGATCGAGCGCGACCACACGATCGTCCAGG
>CAYVRY010000094.1:0-7718 GCA_964452895.1 uncultured Halobacteriales archaeon | reverse complement strand
CTCCACAAGTGGACGTGGCGCCAGACCCGGTAGTTCCATTTCTTGATCATGCGCACCTGGTAGTACCCGGTGAAGCCCAGCGAGACCAACAGCGCCCAGGCGAGCCCGCCCCACAACAGGCCGCGCGAGACGTCGTTGCGGGTCTCCACGAGTGCCAGGGCGAAGTGGAGGGTCGCCACGACGATGATCAGGAATCCCATGGAGCTGTGCCAGAGCACCCGTTTCTTGGCGCCGCCGGTGAAGTCGTTCATGAACCGGCGGCTTTTCTTCCCGAACACGCCCCCCGTGAACAGGGCGGCTACGATCAAGAAGAGCGCGATGAACCCGACGAGCCGTGTGAGCATGTTGTACAGGTTCAGGGTCGGGGCCAACGGACCGGCGGTGAACTGCCGGGCTTCGACCAATTCGTCCCCGGCGGCGACCTCCATGGTGAGGAAACGGTGGAAGACCCCGTCGTCCAGGTCCGCATCGTTTATGGGCTTGTGTTCCCAGAACGCGGTCGCCTGGATGTTGAAGTCGAGCAGTTGGGGTTCGTCCGTGTGTTCGATGACCTGGATGGGGATGGTGGCCACCGTGGAGTCGCCGATGTTCTTCAGGACCCGGGCCTCGGCCGGGAACTTGACCTCTTTGGCTTCCGGCGTGAAATTGACCCAGAGATTCATCTCGATCGTGGCCTGGAACAGCGATGAAGCGGGGATCACCTGGTCCGGTGCGGACCATGTGGCCGAGAACGTGTGGTTCCCCACGCCGATCTGCTGGAAGAAATCCCGGTCCAGGTCCATGCCGACGTGTCCCCCGCCTTTTTTCGTCTGGCCGGCTGCGTTCAGTTCCAGCTCGCCCGGGGCCAGCGTGTCAAGAGCGGGATCGGTCTCGAGGACCCGCGCTTCCAGGTGTCCTTCGAAGGCGCCCACGCCGATGTAGACCTCGCCGGAGCGGATCGCCTCGTTGTGGTCCACGGTTTGATCCCAACTCTCTTCGATGTCTTCCGGCATGTCGGCCGTGACGATTCGCACGGCGGGCGCATCGTGGGTGTTCACGGTGACGCTCATCTCCTGGAGCTCGTGGGCGGTGTACTGGGTGATGTGACGGATATCGACCCCGAGGAGTACGGTCTCCCTGACGGGGAGTTCGCTGTAGGCCTGGGTGAAGCCGTAGCCGAACGGGATGAAGCCGTCGTCCAGGTGGTGGTCGTAGCAGGCGGCGTCGTTCACGGCGTCGAAGTATTCGTCCGATGTGTTGCGGGGGTCGTCGCCCACCTGCGCCACGGCGCCCAAGGCGATGAGGGCTGCGACGCTGGACAACGCGAAGGCAGCGAGGACGAGGCGGCGGCGGGATCGGCCCATGACGCGGGGAAACCTGCCTCACCTGTATTAAGGGTTTATGAGCGTATGTTGAAATGCGCCCGGCCGCCCAGGATGGCGCCAGTGCGACTGAAGGCGTACCTGATGTTCATGATCCGACAGCGGCTGCCGCTCCCTCAGCTCCCGCGGGGCCAGAGCAGCCGGTCCGTGCCGGGGATCAGGTCGCGAACGGCGCTCAGGTCGGTCCCTTCGACGATCAGGTGCACCAGGACGAACAGGACCACGGCGACGGCGCTCCACAAGTGGACGTGGCGCCAGACCCGGTAGTTCCATTTCTTGATCATGCGCACCTGGTAATACCCCGTGAAACCCAGCGAGATCAGGAGCCCCCAGGCGAGCCCGCCCCAGAACAGACCCCGGGAGATGTCGTGGCGGGTCTCGATGAGCGCGAGGGAGAAATGGACCGTCGCCACGAGGACGATCAGGAACCCCATGGAGCTGTGCCAGAGCACCCGTTTCTTGGCTCCTCCGGTGAACCGGTTCATCCATCGTCGGCTCTTTTTCCCGAACACGCCGCCGGTGAACATGGCGGCAACGATCAGGAACAGTCCGATGAAGCCCAGCAGTCGCGTGAGCATGTTGTAGAGGTTGATCGTCGCGCCGACGGGCGATGGGGCTTCCAGTTGCCGGGCTTCGATCAACTCGTCCCCCCCGATGACCTGCATGGTGAGGAACCGGTGGTATATCCCGTCGTCCAAGGGGGCGTCGTCTTCGGCTTGATGCTCCCATCGCGCGGTCGCCCGGATGTCGAAATCGAGCAGTTGCGGTTCGTCCGTCTGTTCGCTGATCCGCAGTGGGATGACGACCACCGTGCGTTCGCCGGGCGGTGGCACGTCCCTCAAGACCAGGTCCTCGCTCGCGAAGGTGACCTCTTTGGCTTCCGGTGTGAAGGTCACCGTGAGGTTCATCTCCACCGTGGCGCTGATGGGGGCCTGGGATTCCGGGGAGCGCCAGGCGGTCGCGAAGGTGTAATTGCCCAGTCCTCTCGATTGGAAGAAATCGCGGTCCAGGTCCATGGCGACTTCGCCGGCCCCTTCTTCCGTGCGCCCGTCGGCGTTCAGTTCCAGCGTGCCCGGCACGCCAATGGTATGCAGGGGCGGGTCGGTCTCCACGACCCGCGCCTCGAAGCGTCCTCCGGAAGCGCCTGCGCCGATGTAGATCTCGCCGGAACTGATCTCGTCGTTGTGCTGGAGGGTGTCCTCCCACCTGTCTTCGATGTCTTCGGGCAGGTCCGGCGTGATGATGTCCACGGCCGGGGCCTCCTCCGTGTTCACCGTGACGGTCATGTCCCACACTTCGTGCACCGTGTACTGGGTGACGTGGCGGATCTGCACTTCGACGGGGACCACCTCGCCCACGGGGAGCTGGCTGTACGCCGGGGTGAAGCGGTAGCCGAAGGGGATGAAGCCGTCTTCAAGGTGATGTTCATAGCACTGTGCGTCGTTCACCGCGTCGAAGTATTCGTCCGACGTGTTGCGGGGGTCGTCCGCGATCTGTGCCACGGCGCCCAGCGCGAGCAGGAACGCCACGCTGGACAAGGCCGTGGCCCCGAGGATGAGTCGACGGCGGGATTTCCCCATGACATTCCGCTCGTACTTGAATCTCGTATAAAATGCTTGTGTGCGAGGTGTGCAAATGACCTTTGAAGGCGTGGGGGTGGGCGGGACGGATAGTGTACAAAAACATGCGAAAAAACGTTATTTCTGCCCATTGAGCCACCGCGCCGTGTCGGCGATCGCCTCCCGGCTCGAGTAAGCAGGTTTCCAGCCGAGCCCGAGGAGTCTCTCCACGGAGAGCTGCATGAGCGGCACGTCGCCGCGCCAGCCACCGCCGCCGGGGGCGGCCCCGGTGAATTCGAACCGGGGCGTGACGCCGAGGACCTCGGCGATGGTTTCGGCCACTTCGGTCACGGGGATCCGGTCCAGGCTGCCGATGTTGTAGGGGGCCGCTTGACCCGGTGGGGGCATGCCGTTTTTCCATGCGTGGAGCATGGCGGCGACGGTGTCCTGGACGTGGACGTAACTCTTGTTTTGACGCCCGTCGCCGAGGATCTCCATCTTGTCCGCGTCGGCGCGCAGCTTGCGCACGAAGTCGACGCTGACGCCGTGTGACGCTTCGGGCCCGACCACGTTGGCGAAGCGGAAGAAGGCGGCGCGCATGCCGAACGTCCCGCAGTAGGCGGCGATGAGGCCTTCCGAGGCGAGTTTTGCGCCGCCGTAGATGGAGATCGGCAGCAGGGGTCCGTAATCTTCCGGGGTGGGGACGGTCTCCGCGTTGCCGTAGACGGTGGACGTGGAGGTGAAGAGGATCTCCGGGACCTCTTCGGCGCGCATGGCCTCAAGCACGCCCACACTGGGGTCGATATTGCCCGTGATGTGCGCCATGGGTTCTTTCTCCCCGACGCGGACCTCGGGGTTCGCGGCGAGATGGAAGACCGCGCTGCATCCCGGGAACGCCTCGCGGCAGAGGGCGACGTCGGCGGCGTCTCCTTCCACGAGGGTGAAGCGGGGGTTTTCATCGAACTCGGTCAGGTCATCGGGGCTGCAGGCGGAGAAATCCTCCACGCAGACCACGTGGGCGCCCTGGTCGAGCAGGGCGCGGGTCAGGTGGCGCCCGATGAAGCCGCCGCCGCCGGTGACGGCCACACGGGCCGCGTTGGAAGCCATGGTTGCGCGCATACGCCCCGTCCTGATAAGAGGACGCGTTTTTCGCTCGCCGGGCTAGCTCTGCCCGCTTTCCACGTTTTCCACTGGCTCCAGGTCGCTTTTCTTGACACGACGTATGTGGAACCATTTCCACCAGACGGCGGCCCCGGCGGTCACGAGGACCGCCACGGTCCCGACGGCGTACCAAAGGCTCAGGCCGCTCAGGAATGCCACAAGGATCGAAGCGGAGAGCACGAGCATGACCCCGGTGTAGCCTCCGATCGCGATGGCTCCGAGGGCCCGCCATGGGCCCAGGCCGATCAACCGGCCCACGATGGACCCCATGACGGCCCCGGTGCCTTGGAAGGGGACGAGCACGATCAGGATGACCCCGATGAACGCGACGCGGCGCACCCAGGGGTTCTTGTCCAGGAACAGGAGTCCCTTGGCCTCCATCACGCGCAGCATGGGCCCCAGTCCGGGCACGCGGTAGAGCAAGTCGAAGTTCCACACGAGGAACAGACCGGTGAGCACGTCCACGGAGCCGATCATGAACACCCAGTAGAGAAAATCGCCTTTTCCGGAAGCCACGGCGCCCACCGCGGCGAACTTGCCGACCACGAAGTCCATCAGGGTCCATGTCAGGGTCACGTTGAACCGGTCCGGGTAGACCAGGAACACGACGAGCATCAACACGACGTAGATCGCCGGGGCCAAAAGAAGCCGCCCCGCGATCTTGTACGGCCCGGGACGCGGTATCGGGAACCGTTCAAGCAGGTCTTCCGCCATCTGGAAGGGGTTGCGCGCCACGCTCAGTCACCTCGTTGCACGAGGATCGCGGCGTGGTCTTTCTCCCAGGGTTCCAGGGGCACGCGGGCGGTCACCCGGAACCCGTTCTCCTGCAGTCGCTTGGTCACGTCGTCGTAGACTTCATCCGGTTCGCGCGCCACGCTCACGCTGCGCGCCTTGACCATGATCACGCCCCATCCGCCGGGGCGCAGGAACCGGTTGGCCATGTTGATGAAGATCAGGTCCTGGTCCCGTTGTGCCACGTCCTGGTAGAGGATGTCCATGGGGCCCCCTGCAAGCGCGACGAGCGCGTCGGGGTCGCGCGCATCGGACAAGACGGGGTCCACGTTGTCGCGCGAGCGCGCCAGGCCCATCAGGTCGCGGAAGCTGCGCGGGGATTTCTCCACGGCGACCACCCGGCCCCGCTCCAGGATGTCGGCGAGGTGGCTCACCGTGGTCCCGCTCGCTGCGCCCAGGTAGAGCGCGCGTTCGTCGCCTTCCATGGGGAACGGCGCGGTCCCCGTGGCGAGCAGCAGGGCGGCGAGTTTGGAGCGGCGGGGGTTCCAGGCGCGCAGTTCGCCGTGTTTGTGGGGGATCAACCGTTCCCCGTAGACGCGGACGCCGGGTTTCGGGTTCTTCGTCAGCACGCCTTTGGGTCCCCGGTAGGCGTGCGGCCATCCGAGGGGCACGACGCTGCGTGGGGCGTTTTGCGGGGGCGCGAGCCCACCACGCCGCGGCCCCTGTCCGTTGCCCGGTCCGCTCGGTCTGCCTCCCTTGTATTTGCCTTTGCCTGGCTGCTTGCGCGTGTCCTTGTGTTTTTTCTCTTTGCGCGGGCCGGTTCCCTGTTTGTGCGGGCGCGCTTTGCCTGTTTTCCCGTCCGGAGTCATCGGGGCCGCCTCCCGGGGGCGGTTTTTCGCGCGGTGTCGTGTCGTCGTTTGCCGCGTGCCGGTGGTTTCGGGACGCGCTTGTGCACTTCCTTGACACGTTCGTCGAATTCGAGGCGCAACCGTCTGCCGGCTGCGGGGTCCGCCTTGAACGCGTCCAGGCGGGCGCCCTGGGCGACCTTGCCGGAGAGGGCACGCGCGATCCGGCCGCGCACCCACCAGGGTGCCGTGTAGACCGATTCGTGCTGGAACAGGATGCCGTGCTTGGGGGGCGCGGCCCCTTCGCGCAGATGGCGGAACAGGGCGTTCTCGGCGCCCAGGGTCTGCACGGTCCCGGCCGGCATGTAGGCGAGTCGTTCCAGGCCGCCTGCCTGGGCGATGAGCCGTGCGGCCACGATCGGCGGGAGCAGTTGCGCCAGCGCGGGGGCGACCTCTTTCACGGCGCTTTCCAGTCGGGTCTCCAGGTCGCTGCGCAGGCCCATGAGGTCCACGTAGCCTTGGGCGAAGCGGGCGACGAGCGCGGCGTCCGCCGGCGGGGCGTCCACTCCGAGGCCGCTGATCTGGACGCCGATCTGGTCGGCCGCCTTGAGCGGGTCGGGCGTGGTTGCCACGAGTTTCGCGAGCTCGCCGTGGTCCTTCACGCGCGCGTTGACCTCGGGGGCATGCACGGCGTACCATTCCCGCAGCCGTTCACTGAGCAGGTTCATGGTGCGCACCACGTCGTCCAGGGCCCGCACCTCGTGCACGATGAGCAGGTCGGGCCCGCCCAATGCGCCGTGGGCTTCCTCCACCGCGAGGACCAGCAGCGCCTCGTGCAGGAGGCGCCTCGTGTAGCCTTCGGCGCCGGCGTCCACCGGCAGTTCAGGCACCAGGGTCTGCGTCGCCAGATCGCCGAGCTCCGACAAGCGCCGTTCAAAGACCTGCACGGGGCCGTCGGCTTTCCCGGCCAGGCGACGCTCGGGCTCCAGGATCTCCCCGCGTCGCACCGCCGCCAGCCGGCCGGCGATCTCTTGTGCGCTCTGCTGTGCGGCGACGCGCTCGAGCAGCCGGTAGCCGTCGCCGTCGCGCTCGAGCAGGTGGCTGCCATGCCAAGCGGTCACCAGGAGGGGCACGAACGGGGCGAAGCGGGTGGGGCTTAAAGGTTCACGGGACCGGTTGATGAAATGGTCGGTTCATGGCAGGCGGCTGTAGCCGGTCGGAGCGGGCTCGTGCTGGAAGACGGTCTTATAGATCGTGTAGGTCTGTTCGTAGGAAGCGCCGGCGTCCACCCCGAGAAGGGAATGGGTCCCCAGGAGGCCGTGGCTTGTGGCGACGGACCAGGACCATCGTTGGTCCATGGCGTAGCCGTGTTCGTCGGCGTGTTCCTTGTCGACGCGGATGATCAACGGGCTGGTGCCCCGGACCTCGTTGAAGCAGGGGTGTTCTGGCGAACTGCCTTCGCTGCACCAAACCCGCAACCGCAGGTGTTCCCCCAGGGGTCCTTGGGGGTCCCATGCCATCTCCATGAGGGTCGTCTCTGTGTTCCCGTTGACCCCCGTTACGGTCCCTGTCATGTTCTCCCAGGGCACGAACGGGATGGTGCTTGAGCCACAAGCCAGCGTGAGCTCCATGGGTTCGGCGCAGTAGCTGTAGCCATGGGTGCGTCCGTGGATGTCGTTCTCGATCGTATAGGGTTCTTCGTCGGTTGATTCCCCCTCGGCATACGCGGGCAGGGCACTCGCCGAGATCGACACGAGAGCCGCGATCAGCACGATCGTTTTTTTGGTGTTCGTCATGTTCCACCGCCTGGTACGGGCCGCCGGACCCCCCTCAACAAGCCCCCAAGGGACGACCCGGGGCGAACACATACCAAACAAGATGTTATAGTTTGCTCCCGTGCATTGAAAACGGAAATAAACCGGAGAGCGGACGAATCCTTGCCCGTCGTGGTCTGCGGGGCGCGAGCGCGTTCTCATGTCTGCGGCGGGCATTCGGCAACCCTCCGCCCCCCGACCGGAGTGTGGCAGTCGGTCTTCAACTCCCGCGGCCCTCGGCTTCCC
>CAYVRY010000093.1:0-7770 GCA_964452895.1 uncultured Halobacteriales archaeon | reverse complement strand
GGTCTCAGCTTCCTTGCACGCCGAGGATGATCGTCACAAGCGGTACGCTCACGAGCATCACGCCGAGGATCACGGCGGTCAGAAGCCGCCAGTCCGGCAGGCGTCGTCGTCTCATGGCCGGTCCCCGCGCGGCGACCTTGCCCGGGCCGCCAGTGCGCCCAGCAACGTGAGGAGCACGACGACGAGCACGCCGGGTCCGGGGCTCTTCTTTTCGTCCCCGCCGAAGAAGCGTTCCAGGCTCTCGTTGTCGGCTCCGTGGGTGTCGTTGGTCTGGATGCGCGCGAGCGGGTCTTCGGCGTCAAGCAGGCCGCCCGTGGTGTCGAAGGCGTACATGCGGAGCGAGCCGCCGGTGTTGAGGCCGACTTCCTCGCGGCCGTCCCCGTTGAGGTCTTCGGTGAAGGTGAAGCTGCCGTGCGTGGGCCCCACGGCGACGATGTCGCCGTCCTTGAGGGAGCGGATCACGGGCCAGTTGCGTTCGCTGAGCGCGAGTTCGGGGACCCGGTCGCCGGTCCAGTCGCCCATGTCGGGCCCGGGCCAGCTCACCTGCACGCGGACCTCCTGGTAGCCTCCCCCGAGCCCGAAGTCGTGGACGATGACGTGCACGATGGGGTCGGAGATCTGGAAGGTGGTGGTCTGTTCGCCTTTCTGGAGGTCGATGACGCTCACGTACTGGTGCTTGCCGTGTTCTTCATCGGGGTTGTCCGTGGTGAAGGAGTAGACGAGCAGGTTGTGGCCCCTGGGGGTCTCCACGACGCGGATCCACCGGACGTCCTGGTCGCTGTCGATGCCCTGGGTGTGCACCGTCTCGCCGTCCTCGGCGGCCAGGGCGATCAGTCGCAGTCCTTCGTTGCCGTCCTCGAGCAGGGCCACGGTCCCTTTGCCGGTCGCCACGGCGTCGATGTAGCCGTACTCGGCGCTCCAGGCGCGGGCGCTCCCGTCTTCGTCGCCCACGGCCCAGAGCGCCACCTCGGTCGCGCTGTCCGCGTCGTCGATGAGCAGGATTTCGGTCCCGTTGCGTGCGGGCAGGATGTCGTCCACGCGACTGCTGCCGTACTCCGTGGTGGTGTCCCAGACTTTGCCAGGGAGGGTCCCGGAGTACACGCTCCATGTCTCGACGGGGTTCCAGTTGTCGTCGTAGTCGAAGGCGCGGAAGAGGATCTCGTTCTCGCCGTCCGCGGTGTAGTCTGCCAGGCCGCGCACGCTGGCGCTTTCGCCGCCTGCGTCGCGGTTCACGGTCCAGCGGGTGGTCCCTTCGTGCGTGTCGTAGAGGATGTAGTGGTCGTCGTCGCGTTCCAGGACATAGCGGTCGTCGCTGGTGGACGAGGCGACGAGCCGGGCGCCCAGGGGGCGGCTGAGGCTGTCGATGACTTCGCCGGTGCGCCCGGAGATCCAGAAGTAGCCCATGCTGCGCTGGATCAGGAAGTCGGGGGTGCCGTCTTTGTCGTGGTCGTTGCGCGCGATTGGGTAGGCGCCCATGATGAGCCGGGTGCCGTTGCCGGTGGGCGCGAGGTCGGCGTCCACGGGCCGCCAGCGGTCGTCGTTCAACGTCCAGGCGTAGCCTTGCCCGGTCTGCGGGTTCACGGTGTAGTGCCCCACGGGTTGGGAGGGATTCTTGGTGTCCAGGCCGTTTTCGTCGAGGGTGACGAGTTTGGGGCCTTCGTCGGTGGGCGTGGCGTGGTCGGGGATCAGGAGCACGAACTGGTCTTTGCCGTCCTGCGTGTGCACGCCGTACTGCAGGGTACGCAGCGCGACCCGCCATCCGTAGTACTGGTTGATCGCGTACGACTCATCCAGGACCGTGGGTGCGCCGGCGATGTCCAGCACGCTGCGCAATTGCAGGTTCAGGTTCACTTCGATGTACCACTGGTTCTCCCAGTAGTCCGCCCAGACCACGTCGATGCCCAGGATCTGCTGTTCGCCGTCCCCGTTGAGGTCCACGAGCGCGAGGGGCATGTAGGGCGCGGGGGTGAGCGGTTCGCCGGTGAACGGGTCGCAGCACATGGGGAACTGTTCCCCGTCGCGTGCGAGCAGTCGCCCGTCGTCGCCGGAGAGGTAGTGGTTCTTCGCGTAGTTCCCCAGCCAGCCCCATCCCGCTTCGAAGACGTCCACGTCGTCGTATCCGTCGCCGTTGACGTCCCCGGTCAAAACCGGCATGGTGAACCGGGACTTGAACGGGTCCGGGTCGGGTTCGATGGGTTGCGACCATTCGATCTTGCCGGTCTCGCCGTCGATCATGCTCACGACGATGACTTGCGGGGCCTCCAGGAGGCCGTACCAGGAGGTGGTGAAGACGTCCAGCACGCCGTCGTCGTTGCCGTCGCCCAGCGCTTGGCCGCCCGTTCGCGCCAGCGCGAGCAGGGCGAACTCCCCGAACAGGCCGAAGGGGTCTTCGGGCACTTCGTCGCCTTCTTCTTCGGGCAGGTCGGCTTTTGGGATCGGTTCGCGGTAGATCTCTTCGCCGTCGAGGCGGATCGCGGTGATGTTGCCGCTTTTGTCCACGCCGAGGATGTCGTCTTCACCGTCGCCGTCCACGTCCGTGAGGTCCCAGTAGAGCAGCGCGCGTTCGCCGCGCAGGCCGCTGAACTGGATTTTTTCCTCGTCGCCGCTGACCACCCAGATCGACGGGGTCACGGCGTCGCGGTAGATGTCGTGCATGCCGATGACCAGGTCTTTGCGGCCTTCGCCTTTCGTGGTCGCGGCGTGTCCGGCGACCCCTTCCAGGTGGAGCATCCATTCCGGGTCCGAGTCGGCTTCCGGGAGAAAGAGCACGCCTCGTTGGGTGACCAGGTAGGTCGCTTCGTTGTCGTCGGCGGGCAGCAGGATGCGGGGTTCTCCGTGCGTCTGCAGCCGCCAGAGGCGGTCCAGGCTGTGCGGTTTCCCGACGGGGCTCCCGGACGGGGGTTCCGCGTCGCCGCTGCCGTTGCCGTCGCCGTTTTCCTGCATCGCTTCGTTGTTGCCGGAGGCCAGCGGTGCGTTGGGCACGCGCAGCGCGGCGATCTCCGTGGCCAGTCGCCAGGCGCGCCAGGCTTCACGTTGCTCGCTTTCATCGGCGTGTTCGTGACCGGGGAACCGGTCCGGGCTCGGGAGGATGCCTTGTCCGCTTTGCGGGGCACCCTCGCGGGCTTCTGCTTCGACGGCTCCAAGCGGTGCATGGGCGCTCCATTCGAGCCATTGGTCAAGCCCTTCCGGGTCGGCGAGCAGGCCTCCGAAGCGCAGCGGCTCGCCGCCGAGGGGGCCGGTCCCGGGGTCCAGGCCGGCGGCGTCCGGGGTGAGCCCGGCGGCGTCGACCGGTTCGCCGATCAAGGCACCGGCGGAGCCCGTGGCGACGAGGGCTCCCGTGAGAAGCAGCACCATGACCGATCTTCCGAGCGCACCGGGCAGACCCATAGGAGAAATCCACCGGCTCGTTCCCTCTAAAACCTTTCTGGTTGAAGTGTTGAACAGAACTGATGCAGGGGTCCCCGCTGGCCTGCCCCGCGGCACCCCCGGCGTCCGTCACCGGCGGGCGCACCGGATGCCACCGGGCCGCTTTCGGCGCTCCCGGTGCACGCCTTGAACGTTCCGGGGAGGGGTCAAGCGGCCAGGCCGTCTCCCGGGCACCGGGGGGCGCACTGGGCCTTTAAGAGGCGACCGCGCGGGTTCCGTCGCGATGATGGCGAACAGGAAGCGCGACCCCTTGCCATAAACTATTTCAAAACCGGCTCTTTCTTTCTTTCAATGGTCCAAAATGGTGGTCCGTCGCGGGCGACAGGAACGCTTCCTGCGACGAGGACGTTCGGTGCAGGGTTCCTGGTTTTGTCTGCCGCCATGTTATTGCTCGCACTGCCCGTTGCGGGTCTGGTGGCCGCACCGGGACCGGTCGATTCCATGGTCGATGAGCCCGGGCCGGATCGGTCCGCGGGGGGCTCGAACCCGGTCGCTGGGCCTGCCCCCGACGGGCTTGACGACCTGATGCCGGCGCGGGGTCACCCGCACGGCGCCGAGGCCACGCGGTTCCCGGGTCTAGGTTCTTCCCTGCAGCCCGACCTGCTGGAATGGGACCATGTGGAAGAGACGGCGCACCGGGGGTTCCCGGAGTGCCCGCCGTCGCTGCCGGCGTGCCCGTGGACCGATGGCGCCCGATGGTTCAAGTGGGGTCATGAAGCCACCATGCAGGAACTGGTCGCGGCGTCCCATGAGCTGATGGATGCGGGGGCCGACCCGGCGGTCTGGGCGCCCGATGCGTATCCCGGCTACCAGGCGGCGGGTGAAGAGGCACAGCGTGCGGCGTGGCTGGATTGGTGGCTCTTGGTGGCCCGCGCGCAATCCGGATCGGTGACACCGTTTTCACCGGCGGCGTTGCCCATGGATGCCGGCGACGACCAGCAAGGGTCCGGTTACGGGGGCGACAACGGGGACGAACAAGAGGAGGATGTGCCGGCGGTGGGCAAGCCGCGCAATCTGATGTCGCTTTGGCGGCTGCAGGCGCATGGTGTGCCCATGGCGGTGCATCCGTGGGGGGCTTCGGGGCATCTCGTGATCACGGACCTGGGCGCGTTCCATTTCGCGTCGTGGGACGAGCCCGCCGATTGGATGGTCCAGTTCGAGCGTCCGCTGCGCGGGTGGGCGCCGGTGGGCAAGAGCCTGGTGGTCGAGGGCGAAGAGGAGGACTCGGGTCTGTTGGTCGTGGAGTATCCGGACCGCTGGGGGTTCGGGGAGTGGGATACCATCGCGGCGATCGATCTTTCTGATGGTTCCGTGGCCTATTCGGGGTTCATGGGGCTCCATGCGGCGCGTTCGTGGGCGCTTTCCGGGGATGGTACGCCGCAGATCCTGGTGGTGGACCAGCAAGGGGTGTTGAGCCGGGTCGATCTTCGCGATGGCAGCGAGGACCGCCTGGTGGACGCGGCGTCCGAGCAGGGCGTCGTCGCGACGGCGCTCTCCTTGAGCTCGCCGTCACAGATCCATTCCGTGGCGCTGGCGGATGCCACGAGCGATTCGGTGCAGGATCTCTACATCGTGCGTTCCTATGAGGACGGCGGGATCTCGATCAACGGCCAGAGCACGCCGGATTCGCGCGTGGTGTCGCTCTATGACGGGACCGACGGGTCGTTGGTCTGGGAATCCGTGGCGGAGCTGCAGGCGGAAAACCCGTTGATCCTGCCCGGTGAGGCTATCGTGGGGGACCTGGACGGGGACGGCCGGGAGGACCTGGTGTTCAATGAGTTCCGTTACTCCTGGAACACCGACTCGTTCTTTCCACGGGTCATCACGGGGGTCGCCGCGGCGGACGGCTCGGTGCTTTTCCATGACAAGGGCTCGGTGGACTGCGTGGTCCATGAGCCGCCGTTGGACCAAGTCTGCATCGAGGAGGATTATCAGCCCGTCGCGGTCCTGGCGCAGGGCGGCGCCCCCGGCCGCTTGGTGGGACTGGAGGGCGCCTTGTTCGAGCGGCCGACGGGTCTCGTGGTGCGCAGCATGCCGGAGGTCCCGGGGCTCGCTTCCCAGTGGGAGGCCGGGTCGCCCGTGGATTTGCCGGCGCCGAACTGGTATGATTTCGAGGGCGCGGTGTATGGATCGGTGGGTCCCGACGGCGAGCCGCAGGTGCTTGTCACGCCGTTTTCGCGCGCGGACCGCGGTCACCGCATGATGAACATGCAGCCCGGTGTGTCGACGAAGGTCTACCAGGTGGGGATGGCTTCCGTCCAGGAGCATGCGCTGGATGATGACCTGACGAACCTCTTTCTGAACCCGGAGACCGGGGAGTTCACCGGTTGGTTGTACACGCAGGACCGTCTGGTCCCGTTGGACGACGCCTACGCGCCGGCGGGGTCGGGGCAACGCCTGCTTCTGAGCGTGTCGCCGATGATGTGGCATGACGTCGACGGGGACGACGTGCCGGACATGCTGACCCGGAAGACGTCCGGGTATCTCTGGTTGAGCGGGCAGGACGGTTCGCCGATCCGGGACGTGGACCTGGAGCCCGGTTGGAACTACCGGGCGGTGGGGCAGGACGACGACGGTCGTGTCACCATGCTGGGTCTTCAAGGCGGAAACTACACGTACGGCGGCCTGGAGGCCGACGAGCCGGATTGGTCGTTCCCGGAAGAGCTCCTGGAGGACGGTTCCGTGCGCGGGATCGCGGATTTCACGGGCGACGGGCGCATGGAGTTGTTGGTGCACCATTACGCGGTCTACATGGAGATGGAAGAGCCCGATGGGCCGTCCCAGCCGCCGGAAGAGGAGGAGCCCGAGAAATGGCAGGTGTTCTCGCCGCACAGCAAGAAATGGTTGTGGGAGGTCCAGGACGAGGAGCTGTATGGGGTCGTGTGGTACGACGACCTCCTGCCGGAGCGCGAAGGCGCCGAGCTCTTGATGATCTACGGGGACCGCTACGACGACGAGGAGTCGACGACGCTGCGTCTGCAGGTGGTGGGGGAGAAGTCGCCCCGCTGGACATGGGACCTGGGCGAGCAGATGGTCGAGGGGCTGTTCGAAGGCTACATCGTGTTGCTGACCCAGGATGAGGACGAGCAGGACGGCGAGCGGGCGTACACCGTGGACGTGCACCGCACCGAGGACCGGTCCCGGGTGAACCGGCTCGAGTTCGACGAGGAGCGGCCCCTGGTGGGTTTCTCCCTGATCGCGCTCGATGACTCCGACGTGCACGTGGTCTATTCGTACGGCACGAAGATCGCGGACGCGAAGGAGGACGATCCCCAGGCCCAGCAACGGGTCCGGGTCACCCGCGCCGAAGGTGGGCAGGCGTCGGTGGATTTTGCCACGAAGGACGAAGGGTTCGATGTCGAGGAAGACCATGATGGCGACGAGCGGCTGGTGATCTCGGGGAGCCTGAGTCATTTCATGGGTTCGCCGGGGGACTGGTCGGGAAGCGGCCTGGACGACCTGGTGCTCATGGAGAACGACCATGCGGTGGTCCGTTCATCGACCACGGGGACGATCCTCGCCGTGGTGCCCAACGACGGCTGGTTGCAGACCCGCGTGGACCTCAACGACGACGACCGGGACGAGATCGGGCTCTACGACTACCAGAAGCAGCAGTTGCGCATGTACGCGTATGACGGCAACGCGGGGGAACTGCCCGAGGAAGACGGCACAGGGGGCCGGGTGCAGCTGGCCGGTGACGGGAACCACTCCCGGAACATGGAGCGGTTCTTCGAGGACGAAAAGACGCCGGCTCCGGCCGGCATCGTGCTCGTGGTCGTCCTGGCGGGCCTGCTCGCGGCGCGTCGCCTGCGTGCATACAGGGATTGAGGCGCACCCGGGCGCCGGCGATGCGGTCGCGGCAGAAGGACACAAGTAGGCCTTCGCTCCTGGCCCCTGTGCTCATGCTCCTTGTGAATCTCCTGCCGCGAGCCCCTGTGTGGGTGATCGTCCTGGCGGTCTTCTTCGTGCTGTTCGCGTTCGCGATGATCGTCGTCGCGTTCTGGTACAACGCCCGCCAGGACAAGCAGGTGCGCACGGATGAGGACGACGAGGATTTTCGCATGCGCCCGGGTGAGGACGAAGACCTTGACGAGGACGAGGTGATCGAGCGCGGGACCGAGCGGTTCCGGCATGGTTGAAGGCGGCCGGTCGACGAATTTGAGGTTTTGACCATAAAGTATTAACCCGCCTCAGCTCTTTTGGGTCTTGATTGGTATGTCGTTGAAAAGATTCGTCCCGCTCGTCGTGCTCGCCGTGATGATCGTCACGCCCCTTTTGGCCGCCGCGGGCCATCCCGGGCATGAACCGGACGATCCTGTGGGGTGGGTGGAGACCAATGACTGG
>CAYVRY010000092.1:0-7872 GCA_964452895.1 uncultured Halobacteriales archaeon | reverse complement strand
GACGAAACCCACCGTGTCCGCTTGAAGGCCCAGGAACCCCGAATCCGGACACAAGACGAAAGAGCGGTCCGAATCCAGGCCTGATGCGCCCCAAGCCCAGATATCCAGGCGCGCCTGCAGGGGGACCCATGACCCTCCAAGAGACGCAAAATCGATTCGACGAGGAGAAAGCCGACGCGTTCGCCGACCGACTCGTGGGTGCGCTCAACGACGGCGCCCTCTGCCTGATGATGTCCATCGGGCATCGCACCGGACTCTTCGACGCGATGCGCGAACTCCAACCCGCCACGTCGAAACAGATCGCCGACGAAGCGGGACTGCAGGAGCGCTATGTGCGCGAATGGCTCGGCGCGATGAGCACCGCGAAAGTCGTCGAAGTGGACCCGGATGGACCCAAGTTCTACCTGCCCCCGGAACACGCGGCGTTCCTGGCGCGCACCGCCCCCGAGGACAACGTCGCCGTCTTCGCGCAATACATCGCCGTGCTCGGCGGGGTCGAGAGCGACATCGTGGAGTGCTTCAAAAACGGCGGCGGGGTGCTCTACGAGAAGTTCCCGAGGTTTCATGACGTCATGGAGGAAGACAGCACGCAATCCGTCCTGTCGGGACTCGAAGAGCACATCCTGCCCCTCGTTCCTGGACTCACCAAGCGGCTTGAAGAAGGGATCCGCGTGCTCGACGTGGGCTGCGGCCGGGGGCGCATCCTGAACCGGCTCGCCGAGCGCTACCCGAAAAGCCGGTTCGTCGGCCTGGACCTCTCCCAGGACGCGATCGCGTACGCCCGCAACGTGGCCGCGAAGAACGGGAGCGAGAACGTGGAGTTCACCGTCGCCGACGCCGCAAAGTTGCACGAGACCACGAAACCGGGCGAATACGACCTGGTGACCACGTTCGACGCGGTGCACGACCAGGCCCGGCCCCTCGAGGCGCTCAAGGGGATCCACAAAGCGCTCAAGCCGGACGGCGTCTACCTGATGCAGGACATCAGCGGGACCAGCCACGTCCACAAGGACCTCGACCACCCCATCGGGACCCTCCTCTACACCCTCTCCTGCATGCACTGCATGACGGTCTCCCTCGCCCAGGGCGGCGAAGGCCTCGGAGCGATGTGGGGCGAAGAGAAGACCCGCGAGTACCTCAAGAAGGCCGGGTTCCAAAACGTGGAGACGAATCGACTGGAGCACGACTTCCAGAACAACTGGTACGTCGTGGGGAAGTGAAAGCTCCCCATCAGCGCTGCACCACCGCAAGGAAGGGATTCAAGCCCCCCTCGGCTTCTGCCCCGCCAACTCCGACTCGACCCAATCCAACCGGTCGTTGCCCCAATACCCCTCCCCACCAAAAACAATGTAGGGGACCCCCGGCGCCCCGGCATCATAAGCGGCCGCCGTGCTCTCGATGAGTCGCTTCTTCCATTCGTCCAGCTGGGCAAATTCCACACCCGCATCGATTCCTGCCTCGCGCAGCAGGGCGTCCAGGACAGTGCGATCCGAGATGTCGCGCCCGTCGCGGAAGTAACCGAGATAAACGGTCTGCATCCAACGCTGCGCCGCATCCCCGCCTTGCGCGGCCGCCACGAAATGAAGCCGCAGCGCGTCCACCGAGTAGACCGGCATCTGCCCTGGGCTTCCGTCGGCTGGAGGATTGAACGGGACGCCCCAAAGTGCTGCGTATCGCGACACGTCGGCCAGCAGGTGCCGCTTCTGGTTCACCATGGTCACGTTGGAGCGGGAGCCGTCGCGTTTGAAAAGATGCCCCGCGCTCGCCGGCTCCCAGACCACCTGGGCGCCTTCGTAGCGTTCCGGGTACACGCGCGTGATCCGCTGCCAGGCCAGGTACGCGTAGGGGCTCCCGTAGTCGAAGTAGACGACGACGCGCTGCACGATGGACCAATCGGCATCGGCTTCATGAAGCTGTTGCCGGCCGCATCGAAGAAAATGGAGACGAGAGACGCAGGTCAAGAGAGCCGCCGATCGGGGATCGCGCCATGACCGCGTGACCCACTGACAAAATACAATGACACAAATACAGACACAGGCGCCCAGATGACAAAGACTGTCCTCCTCTCAGATGATGCCTAGGAATCATTGGTCGCAATACAACAACCCGGCGAAAGCTTCTCCAGCGTGATCCATCGGCTCGTCGGCAAACGGCCACATCGCCGGCCAATCAGGGACTGTGCGGGGACCTGGCCAATGACCCAGGATGAAGCGGATCGAACGCTCAAGGCGATGTACTCCCAAAGGGATGCAAGCAGTGAAAAGAGACCCGCACCGTGATTGATTCTCCTCCCGGTTGACAAGTCTCCGCAACGAGAGGACAGTTATACACTGCTCACGGTTTCCAAGTACGGGCATGCGGCTACGACCACGATTTCCATTAGCGAATGGATGGTTATACCCTACTTTTTAATCTAGAATATGTGGTTATACCCACACCTATATAAGTGTGGCCCACCATATCGTCCTCGTTGACCCTTGTCGGCCTCCATCAGGCCATCCTGCCGCACAACACCCATTGGCAGACCGGGAAGGCATCCCCCTTGGTGCGCAAGCATCCGACCGCACGCCGCAGCTTCCGCCATATCAGAAAGCGGATCCATGAGCCTCCGTACGAGGTTTTGGCGGGACCCCGTCAGGTCGGCAAGACCACCCTCGTGGGGAACCTGATCGACGACCTGCTCCAAAGGGACGTTCTCCCGCAGCGGATCCTCTTCATCCCCTGCGATCTCCCGGCCGTCGCCCTCGAGACCGCAGGCCAAGCCGAACCGTTCATCCGCCTCCTTGAAGAACGCATCTTACATTCTCAACTGTCTACCCTTGACACTCCGGCTTTCCTCTTTCTCGATGAAGTACACGAGCTTGACGATTGGTCCCGACAACTGAAAGCGCTATACGACACATACCACCCCTGGCTTCGCGTTTTTGCGACCGGCTCGAGCAGTGTCTCGCTCCTGAACCCCCCGACCGCCGACCTCGCCGGACGGGTACGAACCAGCCAGATTTATCCATTGAAATTCAACGAGGCCGTCGAGGCGTTCGTCGACGTGGGGTCGACCGCCTATGACCAGGGACGATCCGTGCGCGAGACCCTTCGTCTTCCCTTGGATGCAGATGGACTTGAGACCTTGCGTAAAGGCTTTGACAAGCTGCACGGCACCCTTCTGCCTCATCAGGCCCAGCTGCAGACCGTGCTCGAGCGGTATCTCATCCGTGGGGGGTTCCCTGCGGCCTTGACCGCCGAACAGGATGATGACGCCTTCCTGTTCCTCGAACAGACCGTAGACCTTGTTCTCTCCCGCGACCTGGCGAGCCATCCACGTGTGCGTAAAGCCCACGCATTCCGCACGTTCCTCGCCGTCTTGGCGCGACAGCACAGCGGGAAGTTCGTGCCGGCCCAGATCGCCAACCAACTGGACCTCGACCGGTCGACGACCTCGTCCTGGAAGCAGATCGCGGAAGAACTCTTCATCGTCCAACAATTGCCGGCGTTGAATCACCACTTCAACCCGCTTCCTGCAAAGAACGACAAAGCGTACATCATCGACCCGGGAATCCGCGCTTACCTCTCCTCACAGCGGACACTGGATGCATTGGAACTCTCGGGATGGATCGGTCAAGTCGTTGAAGGAATCGTCCACGACCACGTACGCCGGCTCCAATTCAACCTGTTCACGAGCCGCAACAACCGATTGGGGTATCTCAGCCGTCCTGAGATCGACCTCGTCGCCGATACGCCGGGTGGTTGGCTCGCCCTTGAGGTCAAGTACACCCATCGGCCGACCACGGCCACCCGCGCTCTTGAACGAATCGACCTTGCGCACGAAAACGTCCTCCGGATCGTGCTCACGCGGGACACCTACGACACCAGCAGTAATGTCTGGGTCTTACCGGTTTGGTTGTTCTGTTTCGTCTGTTGAAACAGTGGGCCCTTCACCCGCAACCACGCGTTCGTGCCTCTTGACCGCTCAGACCCCACCCCGCCGCCGCAGTGCGACCCCCGCCGCGCCGAGGAGCGCGAACATGACGAACGCGAAGGCGAGCCCGGGCCCGCCGGATTCCTCCGTGTCCGGTTCCGGCTCCTCTTCATGGGTCTGCGTCCCGTACAAGGGGTCGGCCGGGTATTCCGGGACGAACGGTTCGTCGCGCGGCTGCCAATCCACGTCCCCGCCCAGCGCGTTGACGAACACGTAGTACGACAAGGCAGTCAGGGCGTACGGAGCGAGCCCGTAGCGGTGGTCGTTTTGCTGTGTGGGCTGGGGAAGCGCCCCGCCGATGAAATGCACTTGGCCGTCACCGAGCTTCACCGTGCCCAGGCTCGGGTCCCCGCCCGTGGTCCCAGCCAGATCGAGGTCCAACCCCCCGGCCTTGTCCGCATCGAGATGCCATTGCGGGTACTCGTTCATCTCGTACCCGATGGGGATCGCCTCGCCGGTCTGGCGCGCGTTCCACACCACGTCCCGCAGAAGCGGATGCTCCTCCTCCACGAGATCGCTGTGCCCCAGGTAATGGGTCTCCATGAACGCCGCGCCCGAGGTCAACCCCGCGTCGTCGAAGAACCCGAGCGCCGCATCGGTCACGATCAGGTTGCCCCCGCCCTCCACCCAGTCGCGAACCAGTGAGGCGTTGACGGAACCGATGGTCTCGTCCGTGATCACGAGGTGGTCGTACCCGGCCAGAAGCTCCAGCGTCACGTCCTCCCCCACGGCATTGTCCACGGCGTCGTCGCTGAAGGCGGCCAGGTCCGCCCAGAAGTCCGTGTTCGCCACGTCGTGCTGCACCTGATTGAAATCGAACCAGGTGGACTCATCCTCCAGATTGAACGGCTTGCCGTTTTCCGACTCGTACGGGTTCGGATCGGTCTCGCTCGTCACGCGCTCCGGGTTCTCCACGTAAAGAACCGGCCCCGTCCCGGTCAACCGGGGCTGCTCCAACAGCAACGTGTACTCGATCTGCGTGGCCACGGTCTCGCGCACCCCCGCCACGTGCATGTCGTTGAGCTTGGGCACGTAGTGGTTGTTCGGGACCATGTGGCTGTACGCGAACTCCGTGATCGTCCCCACCGCACCCATCCCCCCGGTGGGCGAACGCGGCGAGAGCATCAGATAATCCGACGTGAAACCCGAATCCGTGTAGCCGATCTGGTCCCAGCGTGCACCCCACAGGAACGGCTTGTCGTGGCCCACGCCGCCTGTTGCTCCGTCCACGATGTTGCCGCACAAGATCCCCTCGGCCGCCTGGGCCTCCTCCATCGTCCAGACGCCGTCCCCGTCGTCGATCAGGTCGAGCTGCGCGCGGGCCTCCGGGCTCAAGTCCGCCAGCGGGTCCTCATCCGCATGTTCGTGACCATGGGCCCCGGATCCTTCTTCGGGGGGTTCCGGGACGTCCGGCTCTTCCACGGGCACCATGCAAAGCGCCTCCGCGAGCACTTTCCACTCGGCGAAATGCGCGTTGTTGTCCACGCGGTCCTCCAGGTCGTTCAGGAACCGGATCGCATGCATCATGCGGTGGAAATCCATGTCCTGGTTCGGGATGATCGCCCGCATCATGTTCGGGCTGTTGATCATGCCGTGCAGGTCCGTTCCCGCGACGAGGTTGTCGTGACGCCCCGAGTAACGCAGTTCCTGGACCACGCTGCGGGACTCCGGCTCCGACATGGGCGTATGCCGCTCCATCTTCGTGCCCGGGTTCGGGAACTGGCGGTTCAGGTCGAGTCCCGCCGCGTTCTCCCGGTAATACCCCGGCGGGCCCTCGAAGATCCGTTCCGGGTCCACCGTGAACCAGTCCCCGCTCGCCCAGGAGTCCGGGTTCGGGAACCAGATGTTCACGATCACGTCGTCCAATGCCGACCGCTTGTCCCCCAACTCCCCGGTGCCGCTCACCAGATCCTCGATCACGCGCACCATGCCTTCGCGCCCGGCGGCCTCGTTGGCATGGATCGACGCGGAGTACCCGATCTGCAGTTTCTCTTCCCGGGACTTCTCGCTTTCCTCGTTCGTGAGCTCGATGAAATAGATCGGCCGCCCCTCGAGGGACTCCCCGATGATCCGCACGTCCATGTACTGGGCATGCTCCGACTCGAGCGTCTCGATCCCCGCGATGAAATCCGGCCACTGCAGGAACGACGTCGCCTCCATGGGCTCCGGGAACACCCGGTCGTCCACCCCGTACACCGGGTTCTGGGCGGTCACACTGGGGGCCACAGGCAAGGCAAAAACCATCGCCACGAGCACGACGAGCCCAATGCGAAGCGTCAGTCTGCGGGGCGGGCTCAAGGACATCGGGGGGCGGATTCGGTGAATGGTGTAAAAGGTTTGTTGCGTACGCCGCGGTATTTCAAAAGAACCCCTCGCAGGGGGCGCTCACCCCGCGGGTACCTTCACGAACCGCTTCAACGACTCCAGGACCTCCGCGGCGTGCTCCGTCGTGTTCCTGACGGCCTTGAAGACCTGAAGGACCGCGCCGTCCGGACCGAGCAGGAACGTGTCCCGGCTCACCGGCGAGACCGGATCGTCCGGCTCCGCCTGGTCGATCCCGAAGAGCCCCGCCACCTCCAGGTCCGGGTCTGAAAGCAGGTTGAACGGAAGCCGGGATTTCGCAGCAAACTCGCGATGGGAAGCCGCATGATCCGCCGAGACGCCGACGATCTTCGCGCCGTGCTTCCTGAACTCGTCGTGCAGATCCCGGAACGCTGCCACCTGCTCGGTGCAATGCTTCGTCCCGTCCCCCTTGTAGAAAAACAGGACCAGAAAGTGACCCGCGAAATCGCCCAGGCCCCAGCCGTTGCCGTTTTGGTCCCTCAAACGGAACTCCGGTGCTTGTCCACCGCTCTTCAAGTGGGTCATGACAACCTCCAATCACCAATTCTTCGGCCTCCTTAAAGTGTCTTTCTCCGGACGCTGCGCCAGAACCTATATCAGCGCGCCGCAACTGCCCCCTCCCTGAACGTGGTGGAGCGGATGCGGACACAAAACCAACACTCGCGAAGCGCCAGGAAGCAAACAGAACGTACCGGGCTGCTCGCCGTGGCGGCCTTCGCCCTTATCGTCATGATGACGACCCCCGTGCAAGGGGACCTGCACGAGCCCTACCAGGACCTCAGTGTCACGGTGGACGCCGGGGAATACATGGCCTACCGGGTGGAGATGCCCTCCTCGGGCTGGGTGTTCGCAGGCGGCGAGTTCCTGGACGCGGCATCCGATCAATCCGTCTTGCCGATCGTGAACTTCCTGGACCGGGAAGAAGACGCCTTCGCGGCCACCGCCGGTTTCTATTACGACGACTTCAGGGACGAGATCGGCGCCGTGGACGTGACGATCAACGAGGAAGGCCTCGGCAACCACAACGTGCACACGCACCAGAAGACGGTCGGCGACTCGCCCTTTCCCGGCCTCTACTTCCACATGCCCGCCGGGACCTACAACATGGTCGGTCTCACCGGACCCGCCGACGGAGAAGCCACGATCTTCCTCGAGGTGCCGGAAGACGCGATCGTCCTCGACCAGGAGCGCGGGGAAGCGGCCTGGGCCCGCGGATTGGACGAAAGCGCAGTGGGTTACGACATCCGCGCACTCTCGCAATGGGGCCTGGCCCAGGCAGACTACCATGAATGGTACTACTCCGGAGCGGACGTGGAGCTTGACGTCACCGGGGGATTGTACGGCTATTTCGGATTCGGACGGTACACCGAGGCGCATTGGCAACTCGACGGGAACGAGCACGAGGACTGGGTGATCGGGGGGGCCACAGGCACGTGGACCATGAGTTTCCCGGAAGAACACTATCAATGGCGAAACTGCGTGAGCGCCTTGTGCATCGGCGATGAAAGCCAAAACCTGCGGCTCTACCCGCCCTACGCGATCGGGATCGACCT
>CAYVRY010000091.1:0-7904 GCA_964452895.1 uncultured Halobacteriales archaeon | reverse complement strand
CACTCCGGGCTCAGGGCCGCTCGAAACCAAGACCCCTATAAAACTGTTGGTCGACGCGGGGTCCACCCTGACAGGTTCGGACCGATCCAGAGCTCCCTTTGCCCGGGCCCGCCTGCGAAACCTCGCGCTCCATGGGCCGCCTCGGCCCCCGGCCCATAAGTTCTTCTACTGGGACCCGTGAGGGAGAATCACCAGATCAGATTCATCCGCGTCCATGGGTGTGGTCGCCCTCGCGCCACCCATCTTAGCGCCACATGGCGGGACCGGCGACAGGCTGTTTTCTCTCTGGCCAGCGAGCCAATCACTATGCAAGAATTCAAATCGTTCAGACTTAGCCCAGGCACCCTCGACGCGATCGCCGCCAAAGGCTACGAACACCCCAGCGAGATCCAATCCCTGGCGATCGCCCCCCTCGTCGAAGGAAGGGACCTGATCGCGCAGGCGCAGACCGGGACCGGGAAGACCGCCGCGTTCGGCATCCCCCTCGTGGAGAACCACGGCAAAGGACAAGGGACCGGCGTGATCGCCCTCGTGCTCGTCCCGACCCGGGAACTCGCCCTCCAGGTGTGCGACGAGATCACCGAACTGGCACGCGGCGCCCGCGTGCGCGTGGCCGCGATCTACGGCGGCGTCGGCTTCGGAAAACAGAACGAAGCGCTGCGCCGCCGCGAAGCGACGATCCTCGTGGCCACACCCGGCCGACTGCTCGACCACATGCAGCGCGGCACCGCCCGCCTGGACGGCGTGAAGACCGTGGTCCTCGATGAAGCAGACCGCATGCTCGACATGGGTTTCGTGCGCGACGTGGAAAAGATCCTGTCCGCCGCCCCCCGGGACCGTCAGACCGCGCTCTTCAGCGCGACGCTGTCCCCGCAGATCCTGCGCCTCTCACAGCGCTTCCTGCAAAACCCCGAGACCGTACGCGTGGAGAACCGGACCCCCACCGTGGAACTCACCGAACAGTACCACCTGCGCGCCGAGAAGGCCGACAAGCAGACCACCCTCCTGCACCTGCTGCACGCAGAACTCCCCGACCGGGCCATCGTCTTCACGCGCACCAAGCACCAGGCCCGACGCCTCGCAGAGCGCCTGCGCAAGTACGGCTGGGGCGCACAAGCACTGGAAGGGAACATGTCGCAGCCGCAACGCGAACGCGCCATGGGCTCCTTCCGCAACGGACACGCCCGGATCCTCGTCGCAACCGACGTCGCCGCACGCGGCATCGACGTTCCGGACGTATCACTCATCGTGAACCACGACATGCCCGGAGCCAGCGACGACTACGTGCACCGGATCGGTCGCACCGCACGCATGGGCCGCACCGGCCGCGCCTTCACCATGGTGCAATCCGACGAAGTGCGCGACTTCAAACGCATGAACCGCGACATCGGCCAGGCGATCAACGGATACAACCTGCCCAAGGAAGCCGACCAGCCTCCGCGTGGACCCGACAACTACACCGAACCCCCCGCGCCGGCCGCACGGCCACGCACCGGGCCCCGGCGCCCCCAATATGGTGGCGGCCCGCGCGGCCCAAGCCGCAACGGCGGCGGCCCCCGACGAGGCGGCCCGCGACGCGCCGGGCAAGCAGGCAGCGGCGGCCCGCGCCGCCACAACAAGCCGCAGGGCCGGCCCCAGAACCCGCGACGCGGCGCCTGAAAGGCCGGAACCAAGACGGGTACGCCCCGGAAACGGTGCGTGCCACCTTCCCCTCTCTTTCTCCCTCTGCTCCTTTCCCCCAACCCTTTTCTTGCCGCCTGCGCTGACGCGCACTGTGCCTTCCCACGGTGAGTCCCTGGCGTTTCTGGACACACTGAGCGCGCGTCATCGCGCCCGGTTGCCCGGGGACCACAGCTACGAACAAATGATGTATGCCGCAGGCAACCCCCCTACGCCCGAATCCCTGGAACCGCTGATCGGTCATCTGCAGGAATCACGACGCGATGCGACCACCGGGAACGGAATCCCGACCCAGCGTACCGCGCTGGCCCGCCTCGGCGACCTGCTCTCCGGCATGGTCTGGCCCGACCCGGCCCCCATCGTGAGCGCCGGACAGGTCCTTGCCCAATGGAACACCGTGGCCGTCTCCACCCTCCTGCACACCCAGATTCCCGATTACCCGATCTTCGGAGCCGACGAAGCCCGGGGACTCGCCCGTCTTGGATACGACGTGGAATACGAAGACGACCCGCAACGTGCCCTCGAACCGTACGGCCGCGCGATCGAAGCCGTCAAAGACCTGCGCGAACGCGCCCGTTGGGACCAGGTCCCCGAATCGCACCATTTCCTCACACGCATCATGCAGACCGCCCTCGCCGAGCTCGCCCACGAGGAGAAACCATGACCGACGAAGGGGATGCCGACATGGAACGCGGGCTGGAACCCCCCGCACCGCACTCCTATCTCCTGCGGTTGAACGCCCGCATGGCCGCAGAACCCCACGTGCTCGCCGCCTGGGCCGAAGACACGCAGCACCCGCTCCTTCGCGACGCGTACCGGATCCTCATGGAGCGCGCCTCACCCCGCGCCGCCGAGCTCGCGACCGCCCTTGTCGAACAGACCTCGGTCACCCGCCGCGGTGTCGCGCTTGCCATGGAAGAGGAGACCGCCGAGGCGACAACGACCACGTTCGAGCCGTCCCGTTTGAAGTGGCTGCTGGAAGGCCGTCGGGAGCGATCCGGGCACGACGCGCTGCCCGGTTACGATGGACACCGCGCCATGGAAAACGAAGAATCCGAACAACTGGAGGCCTTGCTTCAGCAGGTCTTGCGCACCATGTGCTGAATCAGAATCCCCCACAAACGGGAGACTTTCCAAAGCGCGTCCTGCGGAACCCGTTGAAGCAGGCAAAATCTTATCCCGCGCGGCCCGGTGGCCGGGCCGTCATGGAACTGCCTGATGACGACGTGGGCATCGAACTGATGAACGAACGGTTCCAGGAGATGGGGATCCTCGTCGAAGACGAAGACGGCTACCACGTGAGCAAGGAGTTCCTGGACCGGATCCACGAAGCCGTGATCCAGCGTGCCGGCGACGTGGACGTCAACAGTGCAGAATACCGGGAAGCGATCCTGGCGGAACTGGACACCATGGGCGTGCCCGCGGGGTTCGAGAACATCCTCGCGAACTGGATCATCCATGCGAAACGGATCCAGGGATGGTGACGAGACCGCACAACGACCCCCAAACCTCGCTGGAGGGACACCTTGAAAGCGGACCCCACCTTGTCGCCGCGCCATGAGCCTCCTGATGGCGCTCGCCTTGAGCGGGGCCGCGGGGGCGGCGATCCCCCTCGGAGGCGCCGCCGCGAACTGGATCCGTCTGGGTGACGGCCACTACGCCAGGGACACCTATGACGGCGTGCTCATGTTCGGCGGCGGCATCCTGTTCGCCGCCGTGGCCATCGTCCTCGTGCCCGAAGGGATCGCGAACCTGGACCCGCTCACCAGCGCCGGCGCCGTGCTGGCAGGGAGTCTGTTCTTCCTGTTTGGCGACGCCTGGGCCGACCGGCACGGCGGCGGCGCATCCAACGTCATGGCCACCGTGCTCGACTACACCCCGGAATCCGTGGCGCTGGGCGCCGCGTTCGCCGTGGGCGGGACCACGGGCCCCCTGTTGGCGCTTCTGATCGGCCTGCAGAACCTTATCGAGGGCTTCAATTCGTTCAAAGAGTTGACCGAAAACGGCATGAAACGCGCCCGGGTGTTCGCCCTGCTGGGCGCCCTCGTCATCCTCGGTCCCATCGCGGCGGGGATCGGATTCATCGTGCTTGCAGACAAGGCGGGCATCGTCGGTTTCATCACGCTTTTCGCCGCCGGCGGCATCCTGTTCGGCGTGTTCCACGACCTGGCGCCCAAAGCGGCACGCAACTGCCACTACTCGCCCACGTTGGGAGCCAGCCTCGGGTTCCTCGCAGGCGTGATCGGGCACATGCTCCTCGCCTGAACGGGACCCACCCGACCGGGCCCCGCCTGCACCAGCCACCAACGAACAAGACCGACACCGCCCGGCGACCGCGCCCCGCCCGCCTGCACGCGCAATGCCGCCCTACGGCGCGGGGTCCAAGTCCGGGTCCCAAGACGGTTCCCGGTCGGGCCGCCCCGATGGCGCGACCACGAACTCCTCCGGGACCTCGCGCGGCAGGTCGACCCCCTGGAAACGGGCCACCTCCCGCTGGGCCAGTCGTTTGCCCACTGCCCCGATGGAGTCCAACAGATCGCCGTCCTCCGGATACAAGACAAAGTGCACATAGAGCGCCCCTTCGATGCACGCCGTTCGACGCACCAGGTCCCGCTGCACTTCAGGACCCTCCCGTGCCACCTCCTTCTGCTGCCTCGTGGTGGGCGGCCAGAGCGTCACATCGTGCAACCGGGTCACCTGGCGCGCACCCGCAACCGCCTCCGCGGTCGCCTCCCCGGGCCCACCACTCGGCTCGGAGAAGAAGAAATGTAAGGCCCGCCCTCCGTTCACCGTGACCACATCCACCCGTTTGTGCACAAGAAGCGGGACCGGAGCATCCACCTGCGGCGCCTGCTCATGGAAACGGCTCCTGTACTCCGAGAATAGCCGTCGCAGCAGCTGCGCGATCTCCCGCTTCGACATGACCCTTGATGGCGCATGGGGATTCATCATCTTTCCCCTCGCTGCAGGTCTCGCGAGCCCCCGCCGCGCACGGCCCGGACCCCATCAAAGGGGCGGGTCTGACGGTTTTTGGCACACCGAACCTTTTAGTGTCCCGCCGTGTTTTCTCCTTTCAACACGTACGGGCCGTATCGGCCCAATGAAGACCGATCAACGTGGTCCACGGCCCGGTGACCTGCCACGGTGGGTGAAACCTCCGGCCCTGAGGATCTGCACAGGCACCGGGCCGTGGACCGCATCACAACCATCCGGGCTCGAGCGGATCACCGCGTGGGGCGGCCAAGGGGCGAGCCTTGCCACAGAGCAAAAACCATAAGAGGCGCCGGAGTCCCGAAGAATGAGGACCCCGCATGGAAGACGACCCTGAAGCCATCATCAATGAAATCCGGCTCATCCAACAAGAACTGGTCGAGATGCAGCAAAAGGTCATAAAAGGGCACCTCACACCGGATGAATACAAACGGATCGAAGAAGACCGTGTGAAACAGATCCACAAACTCGAGGAGCGCATGGCCGCCTTGACCGGCCAACCGGAACCCGAGCGCGACACCTCCATGCACTGACTGCTCTCGAGCGCGACCCGTGAACCCTCAAGGGCCTCCCCGACAATGACCGACTCCCGCCTTCTCACCGCATTATTGATCGCCTTCGTCGCCGTGGTGGGCATCCTCGCCTTGATCCTGTACCCGGGTGCACAAGAACCCGAAGCGGGCCGCGTGCTTCTCCCGCTGCGCGTGGAAGAGGCCGAGCCCGGGTTTTCGAACACCACGTCGTTCCCGGTGGACGAACAATACGAACGGATCGGCCTCAGCTACAACATCTCCGAAGCGGCCCACGTGCGCGCGGCGCTCACGGACCCCCAAGGCGTACGCTACGAAGCGGACGCGATCCCCGTCGCCGACGGCCCGGACCGTCTCGAACTCGACGTCCACGAGCCCAGGCAGGGCACATGGGAATTCACCGTCTGGACCCTCGACGAACCGGAGCGGCAAGGATTCATCGAGACGGCGGACTTCTTCGTGCTCGGCTTCGGGGGCGAAACCACACCCACGCAATGACGCCCAGCAGGCCGAAGCGGGCCCCCTGAAAACCATTTAACCCGAATGGTCGTGGTCCGGACGTGCAACTCAAGAACCCGCTCCACCTCGGGGCGCTCGCCATCGCGGCCGCCGCCTTGTTGTGGGCGCTGAGCGTCTTCATCAAGGGCCTCTACTTTCCAGCATACCTTTTCGGGCTCGCGGGTTCCTTGATCCTGGTCACCGGCCTGGGTGTCCCACGCGGCTACAAGACCCAGGCACGCATCGGCGCGGTACTCCTTCTGCTCGTGCACCTGGCGGTGGTGGTCCTGTTCGTGTTCGTGACGCCGGTGAACCTCGGTGAGGACCCGGAGCGCGGCTTCAACCTGCAACCACCCGCATGGGCGGCCCCGGCCATGGTGATCTACTTGAGCATCGTGATGCCCATGCTCCTTGCCGTGTTCCTTCCCTTGAGCGTCCTGATCCTGCCCTCGGCCCGACTCGAACGCGCCCTCGCCGCGACCGGAGCCGCCGCCGTGATCCTCGTCGTCATGCTCGGGTTGGTCGGGATCGGGGGCGCAGCACCCGCCCGCTTCGACTACACCGAAGACGGCCACCCGATGATCGCTCGCCTGCTGTTCACCCTGGCCTTTATCGCCATCGCGACCGCGTGTGCACTTCCCGCCTGGAAGGCAGGCTGCTTCCCCTGGGATGGCCGCGAACGGGCCGCCGCATAGACCCGCAACCAACGTCCCGGACCCAATCCTTTGTCCCCCAAGGGGCCCGCAGGCCGACCCAAAAAGCCTTTAGAGCCCAAAGAACCAGTCCATACGCATGCGTCCAAGCGATCCGCTGCACCTAGGAGCCATTCTTTGTGCCATCGCCGCCCTCTTCTGGGGCTTGACCACATTCTTCGGATTGGCCATGCTCCCCGCCTTTTTGATCGGCTTGGCCGCGGGCATCGTATTCCTGTTCCCCCGCCATGTGAAACCCGACCAGAGGAACCTTCTGCGCAATATCGCCATCGCACTGATCGCGGTGCATGTCGTCTTCATCGCCTTGTTCGTGGTCACCACACCGGTCAACATCGGCGAAGACCCGAACCGAGGGTTCAACCTGGAACCGCCTTCCTGGGCCCTTGCGGCGATCGGCATCTACGGCACCTTGCTGTTCATGCTTGTAGCAATCCTGCTGCCTGCCGGCATCGTCATGCTCGCCGGCGGCCTGGAACGCGGCCTCGCCGCCGCGGGCGCCGGAGTCATCGTCCTGGTCCTCCTGCTGGGGACCTTGATCGGCGTCGGCGGCGAAAGCCAAGCCAGCTCCCTCCTGTTCCGGTTCCTGATCTTCGCGGGTTTCCTCGCCATCACCGCCGCATGCATCCTGCCCCCCTGGCGAGCCGAAGGACCGCCCTGGGACCGCTCCACCCGGACAGCCACCTCACCACACCCGAGTCGCGCGTGAACAAGCGCCCGGAAAACCCATAAGAGCACGTCGCGCTACGCTGGATCGTGCCCGACGAAAAGAGCGGACCCATCGGATTCGCATACGGCGTATCGGGTAATCCGTACAAAGCAGAAGCCAGCAACGATCCGCACGAAGCCGCCAAGCCGGTGTGCGCGATCGCATGCCGCGACCTGCTGTCCTATTCCCGCCTCGCCTCCGCGGCCCGAGGTGCCGGGTATACGCCCCTGCAAGTGGAAGGACCTGAAGCCGTCCGGGCCGTCGTCCCCCAGGCCGCCTTCATCCTTGTGGACCTGCAAGACCCGGCCGGGGGCCTGGCCGCCGTGCGCGCCGCGAGCCAGAGCCCCGGCGGCCCCGTCGTATTCGCCATCGGCCCGCACGTGGAGACCGATCTGCTCCATGCCGCGCGGGAAGCCGGCGCCGCCCAAGTGCTCACCCATGGCTCCGCCACCGAGAAACTGGCCACTTTGCTCACAAAACCCCCCAAAGAAGGGATCCTGGGCGACCGCTGAGTCCCCACGGGAAGGCACGCTTAAAAACAGGCCGCGGATTGCGGCCCCGCGATGGTGCCGGACGACTACGACGAGACGGAGAGCGAGGAAGAGGATTTCCACGAGGCGCCAGAGACCAGCCCGCTCACAAAATACGATGAAATCGTGTTCTGCCCGAAATGCGACGCCTACATGCCCTACCTGGTGGAAGGCGCGCTCGTCCGGCGCAAATGCCCCTCCTGCGGCAAACTCTTCGAAGGCGGCGTCGAAGTGGAACCCGGCGGCGCCCCCGTGA
>CAYVRY010000090.1:0-7974 GCA_964452895.1 uncultured Halobacteriales archaeon | reverse complement strand
GAGATCTACAACATCAGCGACCCGGAGAATCCAGAGCTTCTTTCGTCGTTCACGCACGATGTCCCGCTTTTGAACGTGAACGTGATCGCCTATCCGGACGGCCGGCTCATCGCGGTCCTGCCGACCTTCAGTCCGATTCTTTACGTGTTCGATATCACGGACCCGACGCAGCCGGAGGAGATCGCCGTGATCGAGATCCCAGGCGGTTCGCACACGGTGAACGTGGTCCCGGGGACCCCGATCCTGTACAACGGGAACACGGCGGGTTCCATGCCGATCTTCCCGTTCCATGAGTTGTTGTGGGGTGGGGAGACGAAACAGCAGACGGAGATCTTCGACCTGACGGACCCGGAGAACCCGGTCCTGTTGGAGGAGTGGGAGAACGGCTACGGTTGCCACGCGATCTCGTTCCACATCACCGAAGAGCGCCAACGGGCGTACTGCGCGGGGCATGATGCGGTCCAGATCTGGGACATCGAAGACCCGCGAGAGCCGGGGATCGTCTCCACGTTCCCCATGCCACACGGGATGGATCCGCTGCCTTCCGGTGCATATGGGGCGACTGTGGCCCATTGGGCGGTGGTGAACCGGGATGCGAGTGTGCTTGCGATCGCCGATGAGACCGGTGCCGGCTTCGCGGCTGCGTGTGATGCGCACATCGAGGGTGAAGACGGGTCCATTTCGGGGCCATTCGGAAATCTCTGGTTCTACGACATCCGCGACGAGACCCAGCCGGAGCTCATGGGTTGGATCTCACCGGGGCCCCACTTCGCACAGAACCCGCCGCCGCATGGGTTCACACCGCAAGGTTCATGCACAGCACACATCGGGCGTATGGTCCCGGATGAGGAGCGCGACCTTCTTGTGATGTCCTATTATTCCGGCGGCGTCGGCCTGGTCGACTTCACGGACCCGTCCGCCCCGTTTTTCGTGGACCTGTGGGTCCCGACGGGCCAGCCCAGCGATGCGTGGTACTACAACGGCTACGTGTTCGCGGGGGACATCGACCGGGGACTCGACGTCCTGCGGTTCGTCTGAACCGACCTGCCCGCGGGACGAATAAAGCCGCCTCGGGGATTTGAACCCCGGACCTACTCCTTACCAAGGAGTCGCTATACCTCTTAGCCAAGGCGGCGATGGAGGGCCCGGATTTGAGCCCCTTATAACGAGACGGGCGCGGGACAAGGGGCTTTGGTGATAACCGTTTCGTTGCATCGGTGGGTGCCGTCAGGCCGTTCCAGGGGCAACCTCGGCTGCCGGGGTAAGCCGGTCGAGCGACCGGTTGTCGGGGGGCTGGTGCCGCAACGGATCACTGGCATTGGATACCTGTGGGCAATTCGCAAGAAAATAGGGAAGCAAAGGAAGCCGGCGGGAACTGCCCACTTCGCATAAACGTTGTGTCCAAGCGGGGACAAAGAAGCGAGCGGCACAGGGAAACGCTTAAAGATTGAGAGTTCTGAAACCGGCCTGTCGTCGCTCGTTCCGTCGGGACGGGCAGTGGGCGGCGTTTGGACTGGTACGATGACTCTGAATGTAGTGGACCTTTTCGCAGGTGCAGGTGGATTGTCGCTGGGTTTCCGGGAGGCCGGTTACAAGATCCTTGCCGCCGTGGAAGCGAGCAAGCATCAGACCGAGACCTACAGCCAGAACCTGCCGGACGTACCCGTCAAGCATCATGACATCCAGGACGTGTACGCGGAGAGTTTCATGGGGGTCGTGGACGTCGTGGTGGGTGCGCCGCCGTACGAGGCGTTCCTGGCGACGAACCCGGACCGCCAGGCGGATCCGAAGAAGCGGTTGTACGAGGATCCGCACGGTGCGTTGGTCCTTGATTTCGTGGATTTCATCGCCGGTGCCCAACCCAAGGCGTTCGTGCTGGAGCTCGTCCCGGATTTCGCGGAGGACGAGATCATGCAGTCCCTGGCCGAGGAGCTCTCCAAGGCGGGTTTCCCGCAGGTCTACGTGGCCTTCCTGAACGCCGCGGATTACGGCGCCACCACGGACCGGGTCTCTTTGTTCATCTCCAGTCACCCCATCGAACCGCCGCCCAACGAGGAGGGGCCTGCGGTGGGGGACATGATCGAGGAGGTGCGCGACGGCGTGCCGAACCACGAGAAGGAGGAGCTCACCGAGGAGAAGATGAAGGAACTGGACAAGATGAAGCCGGGGGATTACCTGGAGCCCATGAGCCTGAACGGTGCCAGCGAGCAGGGCGAGGTCTATCCGAACTGGTTCCGTCTGGTCCCGGAGGCCACGGCGCCGCCGATCTACGGCTTCTCGCGGTTCGTGCATCCGTTCGAGCCGCGCCTCGTCACGGTCCGGGAGACGGCTCGCTTGATGGGGTTCCCCGACAAGTTCGTCTTCAGCGGGAACCGGTACACGCAGTACGAGTCCGTGGGCAACGCGGTGCCTCCCCCGCTTGCGTTCGCGGTGGCCGTGGCGCTGCGGCAGGTGATCGCGCCGCCCGAGAAGGAATCGAAGATCGCGTGATCTAGAACCCCGGCGGCGCGGAGTCGTCCTTGGACCCGCTGAGTTTGCCGAGTGCGTTGCGGCCCACGGCGATCAATGCGAAGGCGAACAGCGCGATGCCGGCCCACAGGAAGAGCCATCCGACGGAGCTTTCGTAGTACATCAGGACGCCGCCGGTGATGAACGCGGTGAGGCTGCTGGCGCCCCAGAGCACAGGGGCGCGGCGATGGCCTTGGGCGCGTTTTTGTTGCCGTTGTCGCACGACGGCCCACGCCGCTCGGCGCTCTTCGGGGCTCATCTGCGTGTAGGAGACGCGCTCGCCGAGCTGGATCTTGGTGGGTTTGTCGCGCGACGGATGGAAGAGGGGGTCGTCTTCAAGCGGTGCCACGGCGACCCCTCTGGTCTCGTCGTTTATCGCTTTTGGGGCCCCGTGGCCCGTGCAGGTCTTCATCCAGCCCGAGCGCGACGTCCGTGTCCAGGGGCACGTCTCCGGTGGCGGGCGGCGGATCGCGCTCCAGTGGGTAGCTTTCCCAGGTTTCGCGCCCCAACTCGGGCGGCCCTTCCACGGGATGGGGCTTGAAGGGGGCGCGGGGGAACGCGATCCGTTGATCGGTCTCCACGCGGTGGCTCAGGTCCACGACCGCGTCCGGTTCCGCCAGGTCGTCCTCGCCCAGGCCGAGGCGGCGCGCGGTCCGGCGTCCCGGGTCTTGCTTCCCCCTGGTCATCCCTTGATCACCGCCACGGGCTTCAGTTGCACCACGGGCAACGAGATCCCGGCGTTCGCGGCGGCGCGCACCACCGCGTCCACGTCCTTGTAGGCGCCGGGGGCTTCTTCTGCGGCACCGCGTGCGGAGTCCGATTTCACGGTGACGTCCTGACCGGCGAGCTCCAGCACGAGTTGTTCCCCTTTCCAGGTCTTGCGGGCCTTCGTGCGCGACATCTGCCGGCCCGCGCCGTGGCAGCTTGAGCCGAAGGTGAGGTCCATGGCGCGCTGGGTCCCTTTGAGCATGTAGCTGGACGTCCCCATGCTGCCGGGCAGGATCACGGGTTGGCCGTGGTCCCGGTACTCCGCGGGGATCTCCTTGTGACCGGGGCCGAAGGATCGGGTGGCGCCTTTTCGGTGGACGAAGAGGTCGCGTTTCTTGCCGTCGACGGTGTGCGTCTCGCGTTTGACGATGTTGTGGGCCAGGTCGTACACGGTCTCCATGCCGAGGTCTTCCGCGTCGCCTTGCAGCACCTCGCTGAACGCGCTGCGGGTCCAGTGGGTGATCATCTGCCGGTTCGCGAAGGCGTAGTTGATCGCGGCGCGGTGGGCGCCGTCGTAATCCGTGGCTTCCTTGCTGCCGATGGGGGCGCAGGTGAGTTGGGGGTCGATGAGTTCCAGTCCGTGGCGGTCTTGTTTCGCTTCGAAGATCTCCAGGTAGTCGGAGCAGACCTGATGGCCGAAACCGCGGCTGCCGGTGTGGATCATCACGGCGATCTGGCCGGGCTCGGTGAATCCGTACGCCCGGGCGGCTTCGCCGTCCATGATCCGTTCGACGCGTTGGATCTCCAGGAAGTGGTTGCCGCTTCCCAGGCTGCCCAGTTGCGGGGCGCCCCGTTTGCGCGCCTTGTCGCTGATCTTGCCCGTCTGGGCGCCTTCGATGCGCCCTCCTTCTTCCATGCGGGGCGCGTCGCTGTCCCATCCGTAGCCTTGTTCGATGGCCCATCGGGCCCCTTCGTTCATGGGTCCGTCCAGCTCGCGCACGTTGAGCCGGACGCGGCCTTTGGAACCGAGTCCGCACGGCACGTCGCGGAACAGGGTGTCCACGAGTTGTTTCTCGTGCCCGCGCAGGTCTTCCCGGGTCAGATCGGTGCGGATCATGCGCATCCCGCAGTTGATGTCGAAGCCGACGCCGCCGGGACTGATCACGCCGTCATCGGCGTCCATGGCGGCCACACCGCCGACGGGAAACCCGTAGCCCCAATGGATGTCGGGCATGGCGAGGCTCGCTCCGACGATCCCGGGCAGGCTGGCTACGTTCGCCACTTGTTCCGCGGCGTTGTCCTGGCGCATGTGGTCCAACAGGTCGGGGGCCGTGATGATCCGTCCGGGCACACGCATCTTCAGGCGGCCGGATTCCCCGGTGTAGTCGGCCGGGATCTCCCAGATGTTGTCCGTGACCCGTTCCAAGGGCCCTTCCCAGGTCATGAGGTGCTCGCACATGAGATGGGGGTGAAAAGAGTTGGGGCCCGGTCTTCACGTCTCAAACGTCCAGGATCACCCGCGCGCTTCCGGGCTGCCCGTGTGTGGGCTCCGTGAAACGGGCACCGTGCCGGGTCACCGCTTTCACGTGCAGGCAGCCGGGGTGCTTTTCGTGCGAGAACGGTTCGCCGGTGGCCTCCGCGCGGACCTCCCATGCGGCTTCCTGCTCGGTCACGCGCACGTCCTCCACCTCGTGGAAGACGACGCCTTCGGCGTCCATGAGGTACACGAGTTCGTTGAGGAACCGGGCCAACAACCGTTCCAGGGTGTCTGCCGTGGCGGTGACGTGGAACCGCTTCTCGGGGGCCACCGGGTTGTCGCCGCGCACGACGCTGAAGAGGCCGCGCCCGGCGTCCGCGAACAGGCCGTCCAGGTCGTCGGCTTCCACGTCGAGCCCGATGTCCGCGGTGTGTTCGAAGACCTGGAAGGGCACACGGGCCGGAGGGCGCTGGGGGTTTGAGGTTTTGGGGGAGGAGTAGACGCTCGGTGGGGGCGCTCCTCGAAGGGTTTCCACTCGGTTTCACTCGTCCAACAGCAAGAACTTTCGGGGCCCTTTAGACGCAAGAGGCCGTTGCGAAAATAATGCCTGCAGGTGGCGGCAAACGGCACCTCCATGAGGTTCCGTCTGGGTACCGGTCCGTTGCGGTTCTTCTGGTCAGCCTGCTCGTTCTTTCGGCCTCCCTTTTGGGGGGCTGTATCGGAGGCGGGCCCACCGGTGCCGGGGACAGGGACGCTCATGATCCCACCGATGAGGATCCGTCGGCTTCTGCGGGTTCCGACGACGGCTCCACCGGGGGCGAGGCAGGGGCGGCCGGCGACGGTTCCGATGGGTCCGGTTCGCAGGGTGGCAGCGGCGACGACGGGAACGGGAACACCACACACGGGGAGGGGGACGATGAAGGGGATGACGAGGGGAGCGGCGGTTCCGGAGGCGAGGGCAGCGGCAACGGTTCCGGTGGGGGCAGCGGGGGCGGCGATGATGGCAACGGCGGTGGCGGGGACAATGATTCGGTCGACGAGGGGCCTGTGGACCCCTGGGCGGGGGACGACCCGCCGTGGCCGGAGGTTGCCGATGCGAAGGTGCGCCCCGGTGTCCGCGTCGGGGTCGGTTCGCAGCATTGCACTTCGAATTTCCTTTTCCGGAGTCTCGTGAACGGCACGTTGTTCCTGGGTCTGGCCGCGCATTGTGTGCACGGGGTCTCGTTGGGGACCAAGGTGAACGTGTACGGGGTGGACGGGGATCATGTGTTGCGCGGCAGCGTGGCTTATTCGTCGTGGCGCGCGATCGGCTTCTGGCCGTCGGATGGACCCGCCGGCGACGATGTGCATCCTCATGATTTTGCGCTCATCGAGTTGCCGCGCGAAGAGCGCGAGCTTGTGCATCCGGCCTTGATCCATTACGGGGGACCCACGGGGCTCGCGTCCTGGGAGGAGGTGTCGTTCGCGGACCGGGTGTTCGCGTACGGGAACTCCGGTTCGCGCCCCGATGACCAATTGGACCCGCAGCAAGGGTACGTCGTGGGGACCCATTCATCCACCGTGCACGGGTCCGAGGGCCACTCGATCCTGACGCATATGGCGGCGCCGCCGGTGCCGGGGGACTCCGGGAGTCCGCTCATCAACCAACAAGCCGAAGCGTTGGGGGTGCTTTCCGCGGTCACGGTGGGGATCCCTTACGGGGCCTGGTGGGAGTATGCTTCCTTGCCCCATGCCCTGGAGTTCGTCAACCTGTACGAAGACTGGGATCTCGAGCTGGCGACGTTCGAGGCGCTGGAGACCCCGCCGGAACTGTGAGCGCGCGCTGCCGGGTTGTTCAGTCCCGCCGGATCCATGTCGTGCCCCCTGCCTGTTCGTCGTCTGTGTCTGTGTCTGTGTCCGGGCCGTTTTGCATGCGGGATGGTTCTTGTGCGCCGGAGCCGGTGGGGCGGGACCGCGGCATGTGGCCTGTCGTGTAGGCGCCCCCTTCATAGGCAGGGTCGGGACCAGGCCCGGGGTGCGCACCGGCTTGTTGTTGCGCGACGATGGGGCCTTTCTTGAGCACGGCGTAACTGTAGGCGAGCAGGACGCTCATGACCATGAGACCGGCGAGGATCCCCAGGACGTTCAATCCGAGCCCGGTGCTGCCGACGATCAGGTCGGCGACCCAGAGGATCAGTGTGGCGGCGAAGATCAAGGCGACGAGTTGGGCCACGATGACGCGCGCTTGTTGGCCGGCGTGGCTTTCCACGTCGTGGAGTTCCTCGGGGTCCACGCCGCGCTGGGTGAGGCCGCTTTGCAGTCGGCGGTTGAGCTGGTTCATGTGCAGCAGGACCGCGGCGCCCACGGCCACCGCGGCCGCGGTGAACAGGATCGGGTTGATGTGGCTTCCACCCAGGAGGAGGCCGCCTTGGATCGCGAACCATTGCACGATGCTGTATTCGAAGGCGATCATGAAGACCCAGATCCCGATGAGCAGGAGGTACCACGGCCAGCCTTGGTCGCCGGTCCCGGTGACCATCACGAGTCCGAGCCCCACGTAGATCATGAGCGTGAAGGTGATGAACGGGTTCAGGTAGAACGGATGCTCCCAGAAGACGGGGGTGAGGATCTCGCGCAGGGCCGGTATGCCCGATGCGGCGAGGCCGACGATCAATGCGACGGCCACCATGAGAAGCAGCGGCAGTTGTTTCTGCCAGAGCGGCGTGAGCCGGGGGTCGCCTTCGGCGTCGCTCGTGCTGCGGCCCAGGGAGGGACCGCCCGGACCGGTGCGGGGCCGCTCTTTTGTTTCCGCGGCGTTCATCGTTTCTTCACCCCCCGCATCATGAGGGCCCCGATGGGTCCTTGTTGGGGGTCCCAGTCGAGGAGGATCACGCCCATGCGGCGCAGGGTCTTGTGTTTGAGTCGGACCTCCCGGTCCACAAGCTGCAGTGCGAGGTCCGAGACCCGTTGGCTGTCCTTGGCGATGGACTGCACGCGCGGGGCGATGAGCAGGATCGGTGGGGTGCGTTTGCCGGTGCTGATCGTGGCGAGCAGCCGCTTCACGCCGCGCACGGTGCCTTCGTAGTCCGCTTCGGGGCGTGTGACGAGCACGATGAGGGGTTTCTCCCGGGTGAGGAACCCGCGGCTGCGTTCCACCACGGCGTCGAGGCTCTCGTGCGCGGCGGCCGTGGAGAGGCCGCTCAGGGCGCGGGCGATCTTCAGGAAGTGGGCGTGGCCGTGGTCCGTGTGGAAGAGCGGGGCGTCGTGGCTGTCGCCCACGGTGTTGTAGATCGAGCCGCCGA
>CAYVRY010000089.1:0-7976 GCA_964452895.1 uncultured Halobacteriales archaeon | reverse complement strand
ACGAGGACCAGGTCCCGTTCGACCGGGACTGGATGCTGGACCGGATCTTCGGTTCCGAGGCCGAGGAAGAGGCGCAGGCCGCGGCGTGATTATTTCACGCGATCGCCGTGAAGTCTGAATCCGGCTCCGCGTGATAGAAGAGCGTGACGTATAGGGTGTATTCTTGCTGGAAGGCCGCGTCCTCTTCGGGCAAGACGAGCGCACACAGATGACCGCCGGCGATGGGGAAACCTTCGGTGTCCTGGATTCGTAACACGCTCTGTCCGGTTCTTGTGGCGAACACCTCCCCGCAGGCTTGCGGTGTGGCGGCGGTGGCGTCCAGGCGCAATGTCTGGGCGACCGGTTCGGTGGCGCTCCATTGCAGTTCAACCACGATCCCTGCGAGCCCGGGGTCCACTTCGAAGTGGTGCCGGGGCATCTCGGCTTCCACCAAGGGTCCGCACGAGAGGCCGGCGACGAGGCCACAGGGCATCAGGCCGTCGAAGACCAGGGTCTCGTGACGGGGATTCGATTGGGGTCCTGCCTGCAGCACGAACTCCACGAAGATCCGGTCGCCCGCGGTGAGGTTCCCACGTTGGGTCTGGGTGCTGTAACCGGTTTTCGCGGCGACCAGCACGGCGGGTCCCGGTTCCACCTCGGTCATGCGGAACGCGCCGCCCGTTCCGGTGGTCGCGTTGTGCGGGGAGTGAAGGAGCGTGATCGCGGCATCGGGGACGGGCAGGCCGGCGTCATCCAGCACCTGCCCTTCGATCGTTCCCGGTTCGGGCGTCAGGGTTTCGTCCTCCGGGTCCGGCTCCTTTTGGGTGCATCCGGCGAGCAGTCCGGGCAACAGGAGGAGCGTGGTGAGGATCAAGGTCGTGCGGTTCGGGTTCACAAATCGCCCTCCGCGAATCGTTGGTACGCGACCACCCGGATCTCCACGTCCACTTCGCCGGTCAGCCGCACCTCGATCTCCAGTTCCCCGGTGCATGATCCGTCGTCCGGGTCCAGGCAGGACGACTCGATGGGCAGGTCCGCGCGGGTGAACTCTTGGCCGAGTCCGGTGAACTCTGCTTGGAAATAGGGGGTCGATGGCAGCTCGTCGTCCGGGGGTCCCGTGAAGGTGATGTTGGCGTGGGCGGGCAAGAGGGAGCTCTGGCCCAGGTAGGTGATTCCGAGTACGAGCCCGTCATGGAACTTTTGCGGCGCCGGGATGGTGATCGTTTCCGCCAGGGGCGCGTCCATGTCCGAGTGGTGGGTGTCGATGAGCAGATCCTCGCCGCGCAGGAAATGGTACGGGCCCTGGTAGTCGTCCAGGATGTCCACCAGGTCCAACCGGACGACCCGCTCGCCCTCCGGGTCGAGCACTTCGAAGCTCGTGAACCAGTCCGCGGCTTCCACGTAGTCGTATTGGACGCTCGTGCCGCTTGGGCCCGTCGCGGTGATCTGGAACCCTTGTGTGAACGCACCGAGCCCGAGCCTTTCCTGCAACTCGATGTCCCCCACGTGGACGGCATGGAACTCCATGTCCTCCCGGAAAAACGGCGCGGACCATCGTTTCCCGTCGACGAGGGGGAACTCGTACATGTTCACCGCTTCGCCGTCTTGGAAGGGGGAGAGGGTCTCTTTTCCCACGCGGCCGAGAACGGGCGTCTTGGAAAAAAGCGCGTGGTCCAGTGCTTTCGTGCGGTCATCGGAGGCGACCACCCAGAGGTCGTCGTGCGTCTCGGCGACCATCATGGTCATGGTCTCCGTCTTCGTCCCAGGCCGGTCCACGATGTACTGCCATCCCTGACCGAGCCTCCAGTCGGGCAGTTCGGCCTGGAATTCAACGTCGTCGCGACCGGTGTCCGGCGCGGTGTCGTCCTCCGGTTCGGATTCGGGTGCGTCCGTGCATCCGCCCAGGGCCGCGGCAAGAAGCGCGAGGGCGAACAGGGACGGGGTGGCTCGCACGGGTCCGGGATGCTCCTCTCGAAGACAAAGGGTTATTGGTCGTTTGGCTGCGTTTCGGTGGCTTCCTGATCGCTGTTTCGGGGGCGTTTTCCCGTTCCCTTTATCAGACCGCCAGGGTTCGCGTCGCCTGAGCCCATGGCTTTGGATGAAGACCGCGTTCTGGAGTTGATCACCCGGGACGCCCAGGAGGTTGTGACACAGGACGAAGCGGGCGCGCTGGCGGCGCGTCTGGCGGGAGGGGAGTCCGGCAAGGCGTACATCGGGTTCGAGCCTTCGGGGCGTGTGCATCTGGGATGGGTCGTGGTAGCGCACAAGATCCGTGATCTCGTGGAGGCGGGTCTGGATTTTTCGATCCTGCTCGCGGATTGGCACGCGATGATCAACGACAAGCTGGACGGGGACCTGGAGAAGATCCGGGTCTGTGGGGAGTACATGAAGCATTGTTTTGCTGCGCTGGGTGTACCCGATGAGGGCGTGGAGTACGTGTGGGCGGGGGACCTGGTGGATTCCTCAGAGTATTGGGGCACGTTCGTGCAGGTGGCCAAGGCGTCGTCGCTCAAGCGCGTCAAGCGCGCCATGGACATCATGGGCCGCAGCGCGGACGAGGGGGAGCGGGATTTCTCGAAGTTCTTGTACCCGGGGATGCAGGTGGCGGACATTTTCCATCTGGACGTGGACCTGGCGTTCGGGGGGATGGACCAGCGTCATGCCCACATGCTCGCGCGGGACGTGGCGAAGAAGCTGGGACTGAGGGCGCCCGTTGCGATCCACACGCCGCTTCTTCCTGCGCTGGATGCGCAAGGACGCATGGACCCCATTGAAGGGAAGATGTCGAAGAGCCGTCCGGATTCGGGGATCTTCGTGCACGACCCGCCGGAAGACGTGGTGCGCAAGGTGAAGAAGGCGCAATGCCCGGCGGGGCAGGTGGAGGACAACCCCGTGATTGCGTTGTTGCAGCATGTGGTCTACCCGCATCGCCTGCGCCAGGCGGAGACGGCGGGCGGGGAGCCGCCGCGCTTCGTGGTGGACCGCCCGGAGAAGTTCGGCGGGCCCCTGGAGTACGCTTCGTTCGACGAGGTCGCCACCGCGTTCGCGGACGGGGACCTGCACCCGGCGGACCTGAAGCCCGCCGTGGCGGCGGGGGTCAACGAGGTGCTGGATTCTGTGCGTGGGTACTTCCAGAAGAACCCCGCACCGCTTGAACAGATGCGGGAGCTCGTCGTGACTCGCTGACTCACGAAGGGGAGGCCCGCGGCGCATCGGCTTGCATGGAGGCTTCTTTGAGTGCCGCATCGAGAAGCGGCGAGACGTCCATGGTGAGGGGGTCCACGGCGGGAAGCCCGGTCTCCCCGGTGAGTCGTTTGCAGGCTGCCGGGATGTCGTCGACGCCTTGCCCGTTGACCGCGATGCCCACGACGCGGGTTCGCCCGAGCCGTTCGATCAGTGCGATCTCTTCCTGGATATCCTGGACCTTGTAGGCCCGGTGGTGGAACAGGGCGCGTTGGGTGCGTCCGGGGTTGTGGTTCAGGATGACGGCTTGCGGCAGCGACCCGTGCAGGATCGCGAGCGCGACACCGGAGAAGGCGGGATGGAGGATGGAGCCTTGTCCGGAGAGGAAGACGACGTCGTTGCCTTGCTCGGCGACGTCGCACACCATTTTCTCCACTTGCCCGGCGCAGAAGTCGCTGGGGATCCGGTCGATCACGGCCCCGGCGTCCGGGCCGAGCATGCAGCCGGTCTGGCCCGTGGCCACGAAGCCGGCCTTCAATCCGCGCAAGCGGGCGGCCTTGACGAGTTCCACGACACTCAGGCGCTTGCCCACCGCGCAGTCCGTTCCCATCACAAGAACCCGGGGGACGGTGCAGTCGTAGATGCGACCCGATGCGACGACGAGGTCCTCGGGGGGCCTGCGCACGTCGATGATCTTCCCGCCGCCTTTCTCGCTCGCCCTTTGGAGTTCCGGGTCGTCCGAGAGGAAACTGTGCAGGCCCGAGTAGACCGTGAGCCCGTCATGGAGCGCTTGGGTGATCGGGGCGCGGAACGCGTCGGGGAGTCTGCCGCCCACGGGTGCAGCGCCCAGGTAGAGGACTTGGACGTCGCCCTTCGACTTGCCCGCTTCGTAGTCTGCGACGACGGGGATCCCGACCTCTCGGCCGAACACGACCTGCCCGGCGTCCTCCCCGGAATGCCGGCTGTCGATCACGCCGACGATCTCATCGCGCATGGAGTGCAGGATCAACCCGTGGGCGGTCTTGCCGTCGTCTTTTCCGAGGGCGCCTTCGGCGAGCACCAGGGCGCGGGCCATGATGGTTCGAAGCCGAGTCGGTTGATAAGGATGGCGAATTCTGTAACTCCGGCTTGTGGTTGGAGGCTTCTTGTGCACGCGAGATTGAACAGAATGTGGTTCAGGAGATGGTTCTGCGTCTCGTACGGTTGGGTTCCACAATATGGATTGAATTGGGGAGGCGTTTGGGGTCGACTGAGTCCAGAAAACTCCCCAACCGTTGATTGATCTCTTGTGCTTTTGTTGTTGGGGGCAGACGGAGAATGATGGCCCCGGGATGGTTCGGATGGCGGAGGACGGATCCGAAATCAGTATCACGGGTCACAATCAAGGTGTCATGGATTTTTGCATACTCGATGATCTCGTCATCCGTTGCTCGTCCCATTCCTAATTCTCGGACATCGTGGACTTCGTATCTTCTCGAACCAAATACTGTTGTGGTCGAGCGAGGCATGTTGGCGTCGATGAGAAAAGAGAGTTCAGGCATGTGCAGGTTGGAACTCTTCGTCGGATACGAGTCGGGATGCGTACTCAAGCGCGGCCTTCACTTGCGCGACTTGCACTCCATATTCACTTGCTACCTGCTCGAGGGTCATTCCTCCGGCCACGGAGCCTACCAGCACATGGACGGGGACTCGGGTGCCCTTGATGACGGGTCTCCCATGGTGGACGTTTGGGTCCACCGTGATCATGTCAATATACATGGCTGAGGGACCATGGTGGGTCGGGGTTTATAAAATCCGTGCTTGTGGTGAAGGTCATCGGGGGTTCCCGGATCCCGGCAACGCTCGTGCTCGGTTCCGGCAAAATGGTCGTGCCGCAAGGGGTTTGTCAATCCCCTTTCCACAGTGTCCACGTGGTGGCGACGATCACGAGCAGCCACAACGTGACCAGGAAGGCGGTCAGGAAGAAGTAGCTGCCGATGAGCTGGATGTTCCCGGTGGTCAGGACGACGCCGAGTCCCAGGAGGGCGGCGGCGGTGATGATGCTGAAGGAGAGGAGCCGGATGTTCTTCGCGTTCGCTTTCTTGACGTCGGCGAGCCCGGTCATCTGGTACTTGATCGTGAGTTCGTCTTTCTCGATCTTGCGCACGATGTTCGCGATCCGTCCGGGCAGGGTCTGCAGCAGGTCGCCATAGTCCGTTACGAGGGTGGAGACGAGTTCCCGTTGGCGGTCGGGTCCGTACATCACTTCCTTCATCACGTTCGCCACGTAGGGGCGCAAAACGGTGACGAGTTCGTATTCGGGGTCCACGGTGCGGCACATGCCTTCGAACTGGTAGAGGGCCCGGGTGATGAGCATGAAGTCGGGGGGCAGCAGCATGTTGTGTTCGTTCGCGATGTGGATGATCATTTCGATGACAGCGGGGTCGGCGACGCTGGCGTCTTCCTTTTCGTAGTAGTCGAGCAGTTTCTCGATGTCGGTGTGGAACGTCTTGAGGTCCACTTCCCCGCGCACGTCGCACAGGTCGATGATGTTGCGTCCGACGCCTTCCACGTCGCCGCGGGAGAGCGTGGAGATCAGGCTGAAGATCGTGCGGGAACGGCGGCGGGTGACGCTGCCGACGGCGCCCCAGTCGAGGAACGCGATGGCGCCGTCTTCCATGATCAGGACGTTCCCGGGGGAGGGGTCGGCGTGGAAGAAGCGGTCCACGAAGATCTGTTTCGCCATGGCGTGGGTGATGCGGCGTGCGATGAGGGGTCCGTCGGCGTCGACTTCGGGGCGATTGCTGGCGGGTCGGGGGCGGCCCTTGGTGTCGGTCCTTGCGGGGGCGTCGGGGCCCACCTCTTCGATCTTGTGGCCGTGGATGTATTCCATGACGAGCACGCGGCGCGTGGTGTGCTCGAGGAAGACCCGGGGGATGACGACTTCGGGCAGGTCCTGGAAGTTGCGGGCCACGCGGATCAGCGCCCGGGCTTCGGTGCGGTAGTCCAGTTCCTTGTCGATCATGGCCCGAAGTTCTTCCAGGTGGTCGGTGGGTTGCCAGACGCGGGATTTGGCGAAGACGCGTTCCATGAACCGGGCGAGGCGTTCCAGGATCCGGAAGTCGGTCTGCATGGCCGATTCGATGCCGGGGTGTTGGACCTTCACGACGACGTCTTCACCGGTCTTGAGCCGGGCTCGGTGCACCTGTCCGATGCTTGCGCTGGCCAGGGCGCGTGGTTCGAAGCTGGAGAAGACCCGCTCGATGGGTTGTTGGAGTTCGTGTTCCACGAGGCGCCGCACGGCGTCCACGGGGGTGGGGATCGTCTGGTCGTAGAGCTTTTTGAACTCCAGCAGGAACTCGGGTTGCACCAGGTCCGGCCGGGTGCCCAGGAGTTGACCGATCTTGATGAATGTGGGTCCCAGTTGTTCCAGGATCTCGCGCACTTGGGTGGGTGGGTGGTCGGGGGCGCCCGGGTCGGAGTCGTCCGGCGTCTTGAGCATGGCGCGGCGTACGAGGCTGATCGCATCGTTCTTGATCAGGATGCGAAGGATCTCGGCGAAGCGCTCGTTCGTGCCCACGCGCGGCTCCACGAGTCCGGCTGGCGCCTTGTCCATGGCCGGGGCACCTCAGGCTCGACTTTTAAGGGGACGGGTCTGCACCGTGGGGCAGTGGGGGCCACGGCCGAAAAATCCTGCGAGGGAGAGGGGGAAGGGCCGAGCCCCGGACGGCTTCCAAGAGGTATATGGGGGTGGTGGGCCCCGAATCGTGGTATGGTATGGGTCCAGTGGTCCTTGTTAGGCCGCTGTGGTGCGGGAAGCCGTCCGAGGCTCAATCAGTACACAATGGGGGTCCTTACTTGAGCTCTTTCGCCACGGCGCCGGAATCATGGTGTGAAAAAGCGGTCTGCACGCGCCGCTTCCGGTTGCTTCTTGGGGTGACGGGACGATTGTAGGTGCATGGACGGGGATTCACAAGATCGCGCGGCCACCGCCGTCTTCGCGGCGGGTTGTTTCTGGGGTCCCGAACAAGCGTTCGCGGATGTGGAAGGCGTCGTCGGGACGGAGGTGGGGTACACGGGCGGCAACAAGAAGGACCCGAGTTACGAGGAGGTGTGTTCGGGTCAAACGGGCCATGCGGAAGCGGTGCGTGTCCGTTTCGATCCGGACAAGGTGTCGTTTGCGCAGCTTGTAGAATGTTTTTTTGACATGCATGACCCGACGACGAAGGACCGGCAAGGCCCGGATGTGGGCAGCCAGTATCGCAGTGCGGTCTTTGTGCAGGATGACGAACAGAAGAAGGTCGTGGAGGGGGCGATCCGGCGTCTGCAGGACCGGGGCCGGTTCTCGGATGACATCGTGACCCGGGTGGAGCCGGCGGGCGTGTTTTACCGCGCCGAGGAATATCATCAGCGGTACCTCGCGCGAACACGCCTGGGATCGCGCTTCGCTTGATGACGGACGGGGGGTGGGAAAGAGGAGGAAGAGGGGGGCCGGCGGTTCTAGTTGAGGGCTTTCTCGACCCGTTCTTCCGCTTTGTCGACTTGTTTGTTCACCCAGTTGTCCACGTTGTCGATCAGTCCGTGGAACGTCTTGGGGGAGCTTTCCCGGATGAACTTCCGGGAGGCTTCGGTGGGGGTGGCGAACTTGGTCTTCAGTCCCTTGTACTCGCGGAAGGCCAGTTTCATGTGCTCGTTGACGGCCTTCTCCAGTTCGGCGGTGTAGTCGCTCGTGTCGAAGCGCACCTTGGGTTGCCCTTCTGGCAGGATGATCAGCACGTCCTGTTCGGCGTACTCGCTCAGGCCGGAGACCTGGCCGTTCGGGGAGACTTTCTTTG
>CAYVRY010000088.1:0-8047 GCA_964452895.1 uncultured Halobacteriales archaeon | reverse complement strand
CTGGGACGAGCGCCGCCTCATTGACCGCTTCAGCGAGATCACCGCCGCGGTCTTCGTGTTCCATGGTAAGCACGACAACTCCGGCCACCGCTTCCAGGAGGACCATGTCTGGCGCGCGCTCGAGAACGCTCCAAAGCGTGCGCTCAACGGCCAGTGGGCCCATACGCGCTTCTTCGACGAGACCCTCGAGGCGTACGCCCATGGCGACGCCTGGCTCGATATCCTCACCACGTGGTACGACTTCTGGCTCAAGGGCCTGGGCGACCCGCCGCGCGTCGGGATGATGGACCACCAGGACGACGCAGGCACGTGGCACGAGAGCACGAACTGGCCGCCGGACGAATCCCACCAGGAAGTGCTCTACCTCGCCGGCGACAGTCTCTCACCTCAGGCCGGCAACACCGCGCGTACGTTCCAGGGCGGGCAGGTTGCACAGCAGGGCGATGACACGGGTGATGACACGGCCTGTGAAGAACGCGAGGACGTGACGCGGCTCACCTACCGGACCGGGCCCTTGCCCGAGCCCGTGCTTCTCGCGGGTCAACCCCTTGTGTACCTGGAGATCAGCAGCACGGACGCGGGTGGACAGTTCGAGGTGCAGCTCCACGAGCTCACCGGCGACGAGGATTGCGGTGACCTGGAGGACCTGCCCCGTGAAGGCCTCGGACGCGGCGGGATCGACCTCCGCTTCCACGCGGGGAACTTCGTCGCGCAGTCTTTCCCCGTGGACACGCCAACCCCCGTGCGCATCGACATCTACGACAACACGCGCCTCGTCGAGGCCGGAAACGAGATCGCGGTGACCGTCTTCCCGGGCGCGGGCGACTGGAACGGCCAGTACGCGCCCAGCATCACCGTGCATCCGGAGAGCCATCTCGTCGTCGACGTGCTCGGCGGATCGCTCGGGGGCGAAGCGCCGACGCTGGAGTACCCACCGCGCCCTTTCCTGCCCTGGACGGGCTGGGACGATGCGTGACGGTCCAAGGCGAGCCAGCCGGGCGGCCATTCAGAACCCCAGGCAAGATATTTTCGGCGGACGTGGACCTTATATATCCAGGAACAAAACGGGTTCAAGTGATGACGTTGCAACCGACGTCTGATCTCTGAAAAGCGCCTGAATCAGGAACATGAATGCCCAGTCGGATTGAAGTTGCATATGTTATCAGCACAGTGGGTTGATAAGCCCATAGATGGGAGCAACATATGAGCATGACTTCAGACTCGACCCGAGGCGAAGAGCCTTCAAAACCCGAAAAATCGGATCCTGCCGGATCATCGCGCACCCGTCACTTCGTACGGGCGACACGCACCGGTTCGGGTGGCCCGGCACGCGCGCAACCACCTCCGCATTGGCGGGTGCCACGCCCCGAATTCCACCATTCCTATGCTCAGTTGAACGGTCACGCCACGAGCCAACTGGACGAACACGCGAACATTGTGCAAGTGAACACGGTCATGCCCCGGATGCTCGGTGTCACGCCGGAACAACTCACCGGCAAATCGTTCATGCATCTGTTGAACAAGGAGGACGCGAAAAGGGTCCAGCAAGTGATTTCCGAATCCACCTTCGAGACCGCGGAAGTGATCAGCGAGGTCACGCTCACCACCAAAGCGGGCGAATCGATCCCCGTCGACCTCACCGTGGTCCCTCAAGAAGACAAAGAGACCGGCGAATCCGGGTTCTTCGTCGTCATCCGAGAACAACAAGAGACTCCGTCCACGGTCGACGACGCCGCTGCGTTCCGTTCCACACTCGACAAAGTGAAAGACGCCGTGATCATGACGGACACACAAGGGTCGCTTCTCTTCTGGAACGAAGGGGCGGAACGCCTCTTCGGCTGGAAACGCAATGAGATCCTCGGTCAGGACGCCCTGCGCATTCTGTTCAGCGAGGACGACCCGCACACCGCCCGCGAGATCACCGGCCGCCTGCGTGGCGGGGGCCACTACCGCGGGGAAGCCCTAATGCAGACCAAGGACGGCGGTCTTTTCCTCGCCGAACTGGACGGTGCCCCGATCCTGCAACACGACCGTACCGCGATCGGGTCCTACGTCGTGTGCAGGGACATCACCCACCAACTGGAGAAACGGGAAAGTGATTGGACAAAGAAGCGGGATTCCCCGGCCAGCCACAACCTACGCCGCAAATACACCTCGTACAGCCGGCTCCTGCACGAGGGGATCCAAGAGGCAAAAAACCCCCTGACCACCCTCCACCTCCAACTGCACATGATCGACAAGAAACTCGAGGGCCCCAGCCGCGAGGCCGTTGGCAGCCATCTCGATTCCATGGTCCGCAACCTGGTCCGGGTCAGCGACATGCTCCAGAAACTCATCGACGCCTCCAAGCTCGAACGCCACAGCATGCAGCTCATCCCGGAAAGCGACCACCTGGAAGAACTGCTTCTCAGGATCAAGACCCGTATCCTGTCCGACGCCCGCAAGGCGAGCGTGCGCATCGTGCTCGACGTGGACCCGAACACCCGCGTCTACGGCGACCTGGACCGGATCGACCAAGCCCTGCACTCGCTGATGGCGCACGCGATCGCCCACACGCCCGCCGGGGGATACGTCCGGGTGACCGCCACGAGCCGCAGCGACGAACTCGTGATCCATATCCAGGACAGCGGCGAAGGACTCGAACCCGAAGACATCGAGCGGCTCTTGGAACCCTATCCCCACATCGACTCCGAAGAGACGAACGACATGAGCCTCTACATCGCCAAGGGGATCATCGAGGCCCACGGCGGCAGACTCAGCGCCGAGAGCCCCGGCCTCGGCAAGGGCACTACCTTCACACTTCATCTGCCGAAATCCGACTCCGTGAAAGCGCTTCGTGGTCCGCAGTAGGGCAACCGGCGGATTTGGGGTACAAGAGAGTATGTCGGGCGGCAGAACTGCAACGGAGTCGCTCGACCCGAAGCGTGCTGCCTTGAGCGGCCTCGCGCACAGCGGGGCTTCGTTCATCGACGATCGTTCTTCTTGGTGTCGGCGTGCGGCTCGTCTGGACACTCGTCGGATGTCGCTTGGCCCTCCATCGCCATGGGCGTCATTTTCACGCGGAACTCGGGCAGCGCGAGCAAGCCGGCGCCGGGTTCGTCCGGGATGGGGAAAGGCACGTCGCCATTGGCCTCCACTCTGAAGCCATGCCCGCGCCAATGGACATGGTCCTCCAGTTCGAGATGGGTGATTGCGCACACGGTACGATCGGCTACATGGAATTGCCGGAAGACGGGCTCATCCGAAAGTTCCTGGGTGGCTGCGCCGACGCCTTCCATCGTGATTGTGAATTCCGGGGTTTGGGCCTCGAAGGCCCATAAGTCGACCGCGGGGGTTCCAATGTCTGTCGTGAAACCAGCATCACCGGCCGTGCACGGTGCCCCCCATGCCTCAAGCGCCTCCACCATGACGGCGTCGCCGATGCATGGGAGCATCACGCGGTACACCTCGGCTTCAGAGTGGACCAGATGGTCGGGCGGCGTGACCGACAACCACGGAATCAGCAGGTTCCCTTCTGCGGGTGCGTTGCAGCTGATTCCAAGGAGCTCAAACGACGCATTGCGACCGATGCGGTCCTGGGGCGGCAGGAGGAACGAATCGGGTTCAAATCCGGGTGGCAGGTATTCAACGACATCCTCATAGTCCATGTCCCACAGGCCGAGCATCTCCCGGCATCCGTCATACTCGAGCTTCTCGACGATCGCCGAATGGTCCTCGGTCGTTTCTTCGGTGGTGTCCGTCTGGGGGTCCTCGAGGCAACCGCTGAGCAGGGCAAGCACCCCCAGGGCGGCGAGCGCAGCACGCCGCCCCAGCAAGCCTGCATCTCCACGCTGCCGTCCATGTTTTCTCTGCTTGGTTTTCCCCCTGATTCTCTTCGCCACCATACCGACTCCCGGTTCGGAAAGGAGTGGTTTGGTTACTTAGTGTTTTTGAAACATGGGCTCCGGAGTCTCTGGTTCTGCTGATTTTTTGGTGGCGTAGCGGCGCTGCGGATGACGAAATCTGCACCGGTAGTGATCCCGCCCGACGGCGCCCCACGCGGCAAGTAAGCGCTATGCCGAAGTGCGGGCACGGGTCACGGCGGAGGCCCACGGGCGCGGGCGCGCCGGATAGTGCGTGGGCGTCGTCGTGTCAACGGGATTATTGCCGCCAGTGCCGCCAGCCGTCACGCACCTCAGCGCCCATCGGTTGACGCTCCCGTCTCGGCACACAACACGACCCGGTTGCCTTCCCGGCGGCGCTCCACGAGTCCTTCCGCGGCGAGCCGCGCACCCAGGCGGGAGGCGTACGCCACGGATAAGCTGCTTTTCCTGGCGAGCGTGGACACGTCGCCTTCGCCGGTCTTGAGGATCGTGTCGTACAACCGTCGTGCGGCTTTGTGGTGGAGGAGGGCAAGGCGTCGTTTCTCCTGCTGGCCGTAGCGCCCGGCCGGGTAGTAGTGACGGGAACCGGAGATCCGCAGTGTCTCCAGGAGTCCGGATTGAATCAGGATTCGCAGGTGGTGGGCACTCTGTCCGTGACCAAGCCCCAGGGTCTTGCGGAGGTCCTCGGCGCGCAACCCGGGTCGTTCCTGCACGAGCCTTTGGGTCTCTTCGCGCAGCCGATGGTCGAGGGCCTTGGGCGCTCGGATCCGGGTGAAGAAGAAGGCCAGTATCCAGCGCAGCCGGTCGAGGCGCAGGAGGGCTGCACCGGCGAGGATCCCTCCGGATGCCACGGCGAGCACGGTGGCCATCATCTGGAGGGTCTGTGCATTGGGGGGCCCGATCAACGGCGGTTCGCCGATCTGGGTGCCTGACGGATACAGGGGGTGGTCGGTGTCTTGCTGGGGGCGGTCCATGCATTCGGGGTTCGTGGTGCCTGCTGTGACTCCGCCGAAGAACGCGTATCCGAACCGGGCGGAGACCAGGATGGCTTGATCGGGACATGCACCGAGGTCCAGGCTCTGGTATCTGGAGACCATGCGGTCTTCTTCGATCCGGAATCCGCCATGGTAGACGCCCACGGGTACCTCCAGATCCAGTAGCAGGGTCGCATCCGCTCCGATTTTCCGGGTCACATCGTGCCGCTTGTTGCCCTCTTCATCAGCAAGGCAGAACCGGGCTTCCACCGGCCACTCCAGGTTGTGGATCTCGAAACGTACAGTACCCGTGGGTGTGGATTCATCGGGCTCCGGGACTACCTCCCCGCCCGGGCACGGATCCGGGTAGCTGCCGCAATCGCCGTTGGTGGTGGCGCTGCCGCTCATGGGTCGCTGCGATCCCATGCCGTCGCTGAAGCCGGAACAACCATTGTCGATCATCGGGATCAGCGCCGTGGCACCCACGCTGCCGACCATGAAGAGACCTACCAAGACCAGGGTGACCGAAGAGAACGCCATGCTGACAGGAGGCGAGAGCCTGGCGGACTATATCTGCAGATTGGTGGATTCCGGCAATGAGACCTTCGCCGGGGGGTAGGCTTCCTGTGGCGCTGCGGCCTGCACAAGGGGCTGGACGGCGTTCTCTTCAATGTCGCCCTCATGGAGGTCAATGCGGGCCTTGCCTTCGACGCCCGCATTGAAGGGGCCCGTTGGATCCGTGAGCGCGGCGCTTTTGGCGAAGGTGAGTTTTACTTTTTCTCTGGATGTCTCATCCGGATCACCGCGGCCGTGATTGCAGGTGTGTTCGCCACGGGCGCCCCAAATGGGCCTGCGGGGGAATCAGTTTCCCAGAAGACCTCGTGGACCTACGAAATGAACATGGAAGATTTTAATAATACCCGATTGTACAAGGATTCGTAGCGATCTCGGGGCAGACTGGAAGCTCAATAGAATCCGTGTAAACGAAGACCAGGAATCCGACCTATGTACAATCTTCCCTACCACAAGGAACAAGATGAGCAGGCGATAAGAGAATTTGTTGCTGAGCATCCATTTGCTTTCTTGACGGGATGCGACCCAGAGAACAGGCCCGTGGGTACCCAGGTGCCGGTCTTCATGGAGGCGCAGGGGGCCCGTCGCTTGTTGTACGGGCACATCATGAAGGACACGGATCATCATCAGGCTTTCCTTCACAACGAGAATGTGCTCGTGGTTTTTACCGGCGACCATGCGTATGTGAGCGGCACTTGGTACAGCGATCCGCATACGGCCTCCACGTGGAACTACATGAGCGTGCATGCGAAAGGCACCATCCGGTTCCTGGACGACGCAAGATTGGAGCAGATGCTTCGCAAGACTTCTCTTCATTTTGAAGACCATGACCTGCAGTCCCCGACCGTTTTTGACAACCTGCCCGCAAGCTTCAAGGAAAAAGTGATGGAATACATTGTCGCTTTCGAGATCGAGGTGACGGAAATGGACAACGTGTTCAAACTGAGCCAGGACAGGGATCTGGAAAGTTACCTCAACATCATCGAAAATCTCAAGCACCGGGGCGAAAACGGTCGTGCGATCGCCGCTGAAATGGAGAAACGCAAGGACAAGGTTTTCAGCTGAAGCCCGCGTCAAACGAGGCCGATCGGCGCCCGAAGAAGTGAAGGCGTCGAAAAGGTCTTGTCCTGTGGAAGCCACCGGCAAGCATCATGCCGATTTCATTGAAACGGGCCTACGAACCACCCGAATCGGAGGATGGCTTTCGGATTCTGGTCGATCGGATCTGGCCACGCGGGGTCTCGAAGGACGAATTGGAGGTCGACGAGTGGCTGAAGGAGGCCGCCCCGTCGGACGGTTTGCGAAAGGGCGTTCATGAAGGCGAGTTGACCTGGTCGGATTTCCGCGATGCCTACCTGAGAGAGCTCAAGGACCACCGTAAAGAGCTCCGCGATGTGGCCGAGACCGCGAAGAAGCAGCAGGTCACGCTGGTCTTCGGTGCCCAGGACGAGGAGCACAACAATGCGGTGGTCCTGAAGCAGTATCTGGGGATGTTGGAGGGCGGCTGAACCCGACACGACCCCGACCGGGGTTTCATAAGGAAACCAAAAAAGGCCCTTTCCGGCGCACCGCAAGGCCAGTTTTTATAGGGGATGGCCCTGTGCCGGGCCTCGTGGCAACAGGAACGGTTATCCGGTTCATCCAGGACAAAGGCTTCGGTTTCATCAAACCCGACGACAGCGACCAAGAAGTGTTCTTCCATCACACCGCCTTCGAAGGCGAGCCGAGGGAAGGCCAGACGGTCGAGTTCGACGTAGAACAGTCGGACAAGGGCCCCCGCGCGAACAACGTGCGAGCGGCCTGATCTGCCCACTATTCGCCGCATAGCGGCATTGGGGTAGAATTGTCGAAAGTCTTGCGTCAGCGCTGAGCTTGACCCAGGTCCCTATCCGGCCCTGCAAGGGCCAGCGGGGCTCTGGGTGGGACGCCTCAGTTCACGGTAGGATTAAACGTCGGCTTGCTCAGCGGGAGCATCATGCGTACCCCGGGGCTCCTTGCTCTCCTGGTATTGCTCTTGCTGGCACCGAGCGCGGCGGCCCATGGCGATTCCCCGACCATGCGGGACTTTGTGTCGTTGGCGCCCGGCGAATCCAAGGCTTGGGAGCGGGAAGTGCATTGGCACCGCCTGGCCGGAATCGTGGACGCAGACGGGCCGCTCACGCTCATCGTCGAGGGCCCCGACGGCTCCACGACCGAGGTCGCTTCAGGACAGACCCTGCGCGTGGACCATCTGATCGCCTGCTGCCGGGATGCCGTCTGGTCCCCCCACACGATCCGGCTCATGAACCCCGGCGACGCGGCGGTGGCAGCCGAGCTCGACCTGGCCCTGCTGCACGACAACTTCGCCGTGATCGCGCATGACTCGGAACCGGGAGCCTGGTGGCAGACCCTCATGAGCCTCGGGGTAATCATCGCGGTCCAAGCGTGGCGCGCCCGTCTGGCGCCCTTGGACGCCGACCCACGACGCTGGCTTCTGGTCAGCCGGACCCTGCACGCTGCCGCTTGGGCGTCGGTCGTCCTCTTCGCAGGGCTCGGGATGCTCCGCTTCGGCTCCGGTCCCCTGGCCGGGACGGTCACGGCCACGGCCTGGGCCCCGTCGGACGGCGGTTTCTTCAACACCCATACCTACGTGATGGC
>CAYVRY010000087.1:0-8143 GCA_964452895.1 uncultured Halobacteriales archaeon | reverse complement strand
AGACCCTGGACGGCGAAGCCCGCTTCACCGGCAAGAACACCCTGGAAGTGAAAAAAGGGGACGGCAAGAAGGAGACCGTCAAGTTCAAGAATGCGATCCTCGCCACGGGGTCCAGCCCGATCCAGATCCCCGGTTTCGAGTTCGACAACAAGAAGGTCCTCGACTCCACGGGTGCGCTCGCGCTGGAGAAGATCCCGAAACGCCTCGTGGTGATCGGCGGCGGCTACATCGGGCTCGAGATCGCCTGCATGTACCACAACCTGGGCACCGAGGTGGAGGTCGTGGAGATGATGCCGCAGCTTCTTACCGGCATGGACCGGGAACTCACCAAGACCCTGCATCGCACGCTCAAGAAACGCGGCATGAAGTTCCACATGGAGGCCAAAGCCAAGGGCGTCGAACGCACCAAGAGCGGCGTCACCGTGGGCATCGAGACCAAACAGGGCAAAGAGACCGAGATCAAGGGCGACCACGTCCTGGTGGCCGTGGGCCGCAAGCCGAACACGAAGGACCTCGGGCTCGACAAGGCCGGGGTGAAAGTAAGCGACAAGGGGATCATCGAGACCGACGACCAGGCGCGCACGAACGTCAAGCACATCTACGCCTTGGGCGACATCACCCCCGGGCCCCCGCTGGCGCACAAAGCCTCCAAGGAGGGCATTGTCGCCGCCATGGTCATCGCCGGGAAGAAGAGCGGGCTCGACCACAAAGTGGTCCCCGCCGCCGTCTTCACGGACCCGGAGATCGCCTCCGTGGGACCCACCGAAGAGGAACTCAAGGAACAGAAGGTGGACTACATCGTCGGGAAGTTCCCGTTCGCGGCCAACGGGCGCGCCCTGGGCGCCGCAGAAAGCGAAGGGTTCACGAAAATCCTCGCGGACAAGAAGACCGAGGAGGTGCTCGCCATGCACATCATCGGCCCCGATGCGAGCGACCTGATCGCCGAGGGCACGCTCGCCATCGAGATGGGGGCCTTCCTGGACGACATCGCCCTGACGATCCACACCCACCCCACGCTCGCCGAAACGATCATGGAGGCCGCCGAGCATGCCCAAGGACACGCGATCCACACCATGAACAAATAGACCCGACCATGGCCCCTGCATCACGCGCACCGATCCCGCATCCAGGCACAGGCGGTGCACACCATGAGTGAGCCGGGCCCGAAGGAGACCGCCCGGTGGGTCTTCATCACGGGGGCCACACAAGGCATCGGCTTCTACGGCGCCATGGAACTCGCGAAACGGGGCGAGCGCGTGATCATCAACGGGCGCAACCGCGAGAAGACCGAGGCCGCCCGGAAACGGATCCTCCAGAAGGTCCCTGAAGCCGACATCCGGCTCGCCGTCGGGGACCTCTCCACCGCACACGGGGTCCGCCAAGCCGCCCAGGAGGCCCTTGGGCACACCGACCGGATCGACGTCTTGATCCTCAACGCCGGGCTCTCACAACCCAAGCGCACACTCAGCGAGGACGGCGTGGAGATGGCCTTCGCGGTGAACCACCTCAGTGCACAGCGCATGGCGAAAAAGATGCACGAAGCCCTGAAAAAAAGCGACGGGCCCCGAACGATCATCGTCTCCAGTCAAGCCCACCGGTCCGCAAAACTCGACCTCGACGACGTGGAACTCAATAACCGCCGCTACAGCGGCTGGCTGCAGTACTGCAACACGAAACTCATGAACCTGCTCCTGATGAACGAACTGGCACGTCGCTGGCGAACGGACGGGATCACCGTGAACGCGCTCCATCCCGGCGTGGTGAACACCGGGATCGCGCGCAACTGGTGGTTCGGCCGCCTGCTCTTCCGGGTCCTGGGCCGCAGCCCGGAGGACGGCTCCGACACCATGGTCTACCTCGCCGTCGACCCCATCGCGCGCAAGGTCACGGCGCAATACTTCGCCGACCGAAAACCCCTGTCCCCGCGACGCGCGGCCTTCGACGAAGACCTGCAGGCGAAACTCTGGCAGATCAGCGAATCCTACGGCGCGTGAACGCCGAACGCGACGGTGAGATCGCGCATCACGGACGCCGCACTGGCCGGCTCCGCGAGTTCGTACAGGATGCTCTTGCCCTGCTTGCCGGCCGCCTGCAAGTACACGACTTCGCGCTTGCGCAGCTTCGTGAGCGCACTGGAGACGTTCTTCAAGACCAGCGCCCGGTCGTGCACGCCCTCCTCATGGACCAGGTCCGCCACCCGGTGGCTCGTGAACCGCTCCCCGGGTTGCAAGGACGCCACCGCCTGGGCGATCTCCATGTATTCCGCGCCGCGCGGTCGTGGCTGGAACCCGTCCGGGCCGTCGTTCAGGAACGTCTCCGCCAAGCGCAGCCCGTCACGCAGGCCGCCGCGCCGCATGGCCTGGAACTCCAACTCCTCGCCCAGGAAGACCTCGAGATGCACGCGACCCGAGCCGTCGGTCCAGACGGCCATCCGCTGGCGCGCCGCCCCGGAAGACGAATCCGAGCCTGCATGAGCCTCCGCATGGACTGCGTCATGGGCGCTGCGCGCGTGCTCGTCGCCGTTGCCGTGCGCCGTGGAAGGGGGACCCAGGCTTTGCATGATACCCAGCTCCCTTTGCTGCCTTATGTTCGTATCGATTGGCCGCACGTCCCGACGAATCCGACAACGAGTGGTGCTGCCAGGAGAAAAAAGGTCAGCGCAGGAACCCGGCCCAGACCAAGAGACCCAACCACGCCAACAGGGCCGCCGCGGCCAGGAGAATGAAAATGGTCTCCCCGACGATGCGGCCCAGGGAACGCGGCTCGGTCTTCACCACGAATCCGCCGTACTCCCGAGGCCTGATAAGCGTTGTCGGCGTGACATGCGGATTCCTTGAATGGAACATGGTCCCGTGGGACCAAACGACAGCTTTTCCTAGCCACCGTGGCCGTCCCCGGAGAGTGGGTCCCGAAGGCGACGAAGGCAAACGCGTGGCGATCTACACCCGTGTATCCACAGAAGACCAGGCCAAGGAGGGATTCAGTCTCGCCAACCAACTGGCCCGCTTGAAGGCCTACGCCGAGGCGCGCGGTTGGACCCTCGCGAAGAAATACATCGACGACGGGCACAGCGGACGCTCCACGAAACGCCCCGCCTACACCCGGATGATGGAGCAAAACGACGAGTGGGACATCCTTCTCGTTCTCAAGATGGACCGGATCCACCGCAATTCCAAGAACTTCATGGAGATGATGGAGGACCTGAACAAGTGGGGCAAGGAGTTCGCCTCCATGAGTGAATCCCTGGACACCTCCACCGCCATGGGCCGCTTCGTCATGGACATCATCCAGCGCATCGCGCAACTGGAATCGGAACAGATCGGCGAACGGGTCTACTGGGGCATGAGCCAGAAAGCCCAGGACGGAGCCGGCCGGCTCGGATTCCAGCCGCCGTACGGCTACCGGTTCGAAGACTCACGGCTCGTGCCCGTCCCCGAGGAGGTGGAGGTCGTCAAACGGATCTTCGAGCAGTACAACAACGGCACGAGCCCGAACGCGATCGCGGAAGGGCTTGACGCGGATGGAATCCCCACCAAGCGCGGCAGGAAATGGGCCCGTCAGACCGTCGCGAAGATCCTCGCCAATCCGGTCTACACAGGGCAGCTGAAATGGGAAGACAACGTCTACAAGGGCGACCACGAAGCGGTGCTGCCGAAGACGGTCTTCGAGACCGCCAAGAGACGGCGTCTTGCTGCGCGTTCGGCGAAGACCGCATCGACCGGCATGTGATTCGGCTTATGAGAGAACCCACAACGCGCCGCCTGTGGCAAAGACAAGGCGCCCCTGCGCGTCCTGGGCCACGTCGAACTGGCACGGCGCCTGGGTGATCACCGTGGAACCGGCACCCGGGTCCGCGGGGTCGATGATCCGAGCCTCGTCCTGGTTGTAGTTGCACCAGACGATCTGGTCGTCCCATGCAGAAACCGCGCTGTCGCGCACCAAGGTCACCCCGCTGGGTGCTGTGGCCGTTGTCTGGCTGTTCCAGATGGGCTCCGCGAGCACCGGGGGATAAACGGGTTCCAGCCCGTACACCAATGGCCAGCCTCCGTTGTCGCCTGCTTCAAGCCCTGCATAAAGCCGGTCATACCCCGGCGGACCGTCGAACACGGAAGGGCCGTTGTCCGTTACGATCAAGCCCCATTCGTCGTCGAACGTGATCCCGAACGGGTTGCGCAGGCCGGAAACATAAACGGGACTCGGCCAGAACGGATTGTCCATCGGCACGTCGCCGTCCGGTGTATAACGAAGTACGCTGCCCGGCTCGACCAGCGGGTTCTGGGCCAGCAGGGAGGCCATGTTGTCGCCAAGGGTCGCATAGAGCATCCCGTCCGGACCGAACGCGACGCGGCCGCCGTTGTGGCAACACACCGGGTTCGCCGTGAGCCCCTCCACGACGGGGACGGGCGCTGTGGCCAATTGACCCGGCGTCCAGTCGAAACGCAAGATGCTCTGGGTCGGGGGATCCTCGTCCTCCGTGCGGAAGAGGTAAACACCAGGGTCCTCCGGGTAATCCGGGTTCAGGGTCATCCCCAGCAGACCGAATTCCCCAACCACGGGGTGCACGTCGATCACCGTCACGAGGGAACGGTCGCCGCTTTCGGTGTAGTGATAGATCTGGCCCGTTAGCGCTGCCACCAACAACCCTCCGTCTGGGAGCGCGGCGATCTGTACGGGCGAGCTGTGCGGGAAATCCCACTCCGTGGCCGTCAAGGACGAAACGCCATCGTCGCTTGCCGTCGTCCCCGCGGTGGCTCCCGAGAGGAGAACGACCACGCAGGCGATCGCGACCGCAGTCTGCATCTTTGTCGAACCGGGCACCTTCACACGCATGGGAGCCGGGAAAGGAGCGGTTCGTTATGAGGGTTATTGCTTTTTGCCATCTGTGCTGCCGCTAGATCGAACAACCAGGGCGGTTCTCCACTCAGGCTGTGACCTCGGCGTCGGCGGAACCGGACGAAGAGACGCTGCCGGAGGGGCTTTATAAAAGGCCAAGTCCGCGACCACTGACTTTAAATGTCACCTGACATCATAGGTATTGGATGCCTCAAGTCAAGAGGTGGCGCACCCTTCTAGAGGGCCTGCACACCTTCATTGATTGGGAGGTCCACAAAAACGGAGGCGAGGTCGTGTTCTTCAGCATCAATTACTGCGCAGAGATCGACGGCAAACCCGTCGAAATCTGTCGCTACGACACATGTCATGGCGTTCTGCACGTGCATCGCTTCTGGAAACCCTTGGCAAAACAGACCCAGGACCTCGAGGATCCCAATACCCCGTTTCCCTCATACCGTGAAGCGTTTGCCCGTGCTGCTTCAGACCTCAAGCAAAACTGGCAGACCTATCGCAATCGAATGAAGTGAGTCCCATGTCCAAAAAAAAGAACCATGAAAACCTCATCGACGAAGCGTTCAGGTTTTCTGAGCACGTTGTCGAGGAGTTCGATCAGTACCCAGACGAATTCATCGCCATTCCCATGACATCGGAACTTGCCGGCAAGCTGTTCACAGAAGCACGTCGGCGGCTTCTTGAAGAGCTACGGTCACACGGGGAACACGAGAGCGTTGCAGCTCTTGCGGCTTGCGTAAAGCGTGATCCCACCCGCGTGGGGCGCGACCTCCAACCACTTATTGACGTGGGTCTGGTTCGCGCAAAGCCCTTCGGGAAGACCAAGCATTTGAGTGCGACAAACCGTCCTGTAATCCTTTCCTAAGCTGGTGACATATGACGAAGATGGTCCAGTTGGCCGATGACGCCTACTCGCGGTTGAAAGCGAACAAGCGGCCCGGCGAATCCTTCAGCGATGTCGTGCGAAGATTGACGCGGAGACCGGGCCGTCTGGCGGACATCGCAAAGATCGGCAGCGAAACAGAAAAGGCGGCCGCTCGCCAAGAGCGCGAGAAAATCGACGAACTGGACCAGAAAAAGACCGATGGAGCACCGCGCCGGCGGAGCCGCGAATAATCGCCAAGTCCCAGCATGGTCCAAAACGGCGCAAAGCGGCACGGTCGGACCGGTCGACCCTTTGGTCCGACCGGACCGACGAAACAGGGTTTACTATGGCTGGGTGTCTTTTCCGCGCCACGCTCGTCAAGCAGATCGGTCGCACGGGTCAATCGATTGAGCGATGGATATCGTATTGCACCGGCCCGGACGTCCCGACGATATCCGACGGCGGGAAGGAGGGCCTCTTGGGTCCCGTTCCTCTGGCTGATCTGGATTCCGGTCGATCAAGGGCCCCGGGGGACGGATGCAAGACGTTGAATTCAAAGCGCCGGGGTGGCGTGAGCTGCGTCTATGGAGTATCATGGTCAATCGGTTGTCGTATTTCGTCGGAACGACCGGGAAGGCCACTTGTGTCCTTTGCCTTCGAGCGAGCTCAAAATCGCTCCCGAATCCCCCCCCCTCTCGGAGGGAAAACCACCCAACCACGGTAACGTCGGTAGACCGACGTTGCGGCATGAGGGAGGCAGAATCGCGTAAAGTTTTAATATGGTGGTCCGTCAGTCCCGAAAATGGCCTTTTTCGTCCACTTTGCGAGTTATTCTGGATTGCAGTAGGGTCGGCGGTGGAATCGGCCACCCGGGTCTGGCCCGCGGCGACCTCTGCCAAGATCTGGGCTCGGTGTCGGTATTTGTCGGTACGCGCGTACCGGTAAAATCCGGTGGATACAGAGATTGCCAAAGGATGGAGGCAAGGGGGTGCCGATGGAGTCCATCGGCCCGGGAACCGCGCCTCATCGGAGCAGGCCGGTACGCTCGGGCCGAGGACACAGGGCCGTGCGGTTAGGGTGGTCGAATGATCCACCAGAAACCATGTCCGCTATCGTCGGAACTCATCGTCCCGACCGGTCCGACGACGTTTTTGTTTTGCGCAACTTCACGACCTGCGTCGAGGGTGTCGGCCCGCCGGCCTTCACACCCAACGCGACCGCTTCCATGGACAACATGTAGACGTCGACGCGCAGCAGCTGGAGCGCCCTTTGTACGATGAACAGCGCGATGGCCGCGATCACGAAGAGAAAACCCACGACCTGGAGGATCACGGCGAACAGGCTCTCCAGTCCCTCCACGAGACCCGCGCTGAGGACCTCTTCGAGGGCGATGAAGATCATGGAAGCCGCGAGGGCGAGCACCGCCGGGAACATGATCGCATAGACCACGGCGCGGATCTTGACCAACCGGATGCCGGACTTGATCCGTTTGCGTAGGCGTCGTCGGAGATCCGGCGGTACCGATTCATGATCGATCAGCGGCACAAGGAACGACCGCATGTGAACGAATTCGTTCGCGATCAACCAAGGGATCCACTTCAACGCCATGCCGGTTCGCTCGGTCTCCTGTTTCGATCCACGAAGGGTAGATGGGTGGAAAGATGAAGGAAGAGATGGGAAAAAATCAGGAATCGCGCGGACGGGATCAGACCCGTTCCGTATACTCCCAATCGTCCGTCACGAGACGGACCCAGACGTAGTCTTGTGCCTTCACGATATGACCTCCCCATGAAGGTTGGCGTGTGCCCAAGTCGAACCCAGGAGCACCTGGAGACGACTCAGCCCGGTCGAGGACCGGGAACGGGAAGAAACGCAGGCAGGTATAAGAAATCTTGGTACCGGACCTTTTTGTGCGAGGCCCGTGTCAGGTTTTATACAATCATCAATCCTTGTCGTAGGCCGTCGGAACGCGCGGTACGCCTGAGAAAGTCAGGGCCCCTGCATTGCAACAGCGGCGTCCCAGGAGGGGGGCAAGGGGGTGGTCGGATCCCATCGGACCGAGCAGATTGCCTAACGATCCGGACCGGTCGGACGCGTCGGACGAACGGTTGGTCAAGATGCTCGTGATGATGAGAATCAGTCAAGCGCCGCTGTCAACCGTTTCTGGCTGCCACGGATCCCCCGGATCGCCGCCTGATAATCGTCCGTGTTGAACACCGCGCTGCCGGCCACCGCCAGGGTCGCCCCGGCGCGCTCCACCGTGCGTGCCGTCTGCGCGTTGATGCCCCCGTCCACTTCCACGACGAGTTCATCGGCCTCATCGGGACGATGTTTTTTCGCGAGTTCGCGCACCTGACGGATCTTCGGGACGCTCGCCTCGATGAACTTCTGGCCCCCGAACCCCGGGTTCACGCTCATCACCAGGACCAGGTC
>CAYVRY010000086.1:0-8203 GCA_964452895.1 uncultured Halobacteriales archaeon | reverse complement strand
AGGGAGGAGCCGCCCTCCGAGAACTGCGTCCAGGTGTCGCCGCCGTCCGTGGTGACGTAGGATCCGAAGCTCTTGATCGCGTAGATGTGGTCCCGGGTGGGCCCGAACGCGATCGCGTTCAGGTTGGTCCCGCCGTCGAGCCGGCCCAGGTCCTCCCAGGTGTCTCCGTCGTCGTCGCTGATCCAGATGTGCAGGTCGAAGGTGCCTTCCGGTCGGTAGTTGATCGCCACGATCTCTTCATCGGGATGGAACGCGATGGGTCCGGTGCGGGTGACGTCGTCGATCAGGTGCTGCCAGGTCGCCCCGCCGTCCGTGGTGCGTGCGAGTCCGCCGAACCCGGAGACGAATCCCAGGTCCGGGTTGTGCGGGGACCAGGCCGCGTCGTGGACTTCCGTGAGCGGCGGGAACTCGTCGATCTCCTCCCAGAGGTTCCCGTTGTCGTGGCTGATGTAGGTGCCGAGCTGCCACGTGCCCGCGACGAGCACGTCCGAGGTGCCGGTGATCGCGCCGACGGGGCCGCCGGCGGGGCTCTTCTCGTTCGACCAGGAAAGCCCGCCGTCCGGGTCCGCGGTGGTCTGCGCGCCCAGGGCGAGACCGGCGAAAAGGAGTACGGCGACGACGATCAGGGAAGCGATTCGGGTTCTGGGGCGTTGTAACGCGGTTGCATCAGACACAGGTTCCACCGGGAACGCCATCCCCCAGTGGTGTTTATTACCTTGCTGTATTTGTTTGGTGGTTTCTTCGGAGGGCCCACGCAATGACTTGACGAATGGGCAGTTGTGTCCCCTTTCGCCCTTCTCTGGATCAATCTCCTCCGGCAGACCGTTTGCCGTCATAATCGGAGCCGAAGGCGTCCAGGACACGCGCGATGCGCTTGTCGTATTCACTGCGTTCCTGCAGGGAGAGCTTCACGAAGAGCACGTCGTTGTTGTAAAGGTCCTGCAACAATGCGATCGCCTGCTGGAGGGGGTCCGGGGTCTTTTCTTGCCCGGCGACGTGTCGGCTCTTTGGATGGACGTCCGCGACGCGGCCTTGGCGCACCACGACGACCCCACAGACGAACTGGCATGAAGCCGACCCGCGCCGATCCATGGGTGGGCATCGGCCTCCCCTCATCGGCGCCGTTTCGACGGGGGGTGCTATCCCTCATGCAGATGCCGATGGTCGAGGAACACCTGGTTGTTCCAGTGGTTGCCGAAATGTTTGTGGAGATCCCGCCAGCTCTTGATGGTCCATGTAGCATGGATCGACAACTCCGCATGATGCCACGCCGCCAGAGCGGAACGGGCATCCGTTTTGTGGTGCAGGTAGAAGATCACGCGGTGCGCCTCGTGACCCCCCTCGGTGAACCAGCGAGCGACTTTTAGTGTCGTGTCGTCAGGACAAAGCAATATGCCCATGCACCATGAATCTTTCAGCGTGAGATCGTTGAGCTTGTCGGGGGGCACGATCCGGAACGACCGGCCCGCCACGTTCCGTTTTTCATCGTAGGCGATGGAGATGCAGGGTTCGCGTTCGGCGACGAGGATCCCTTGTGAATCTTTGTGGTGTGCCCGGACCACGTTGCTGAAGCGGCTCATGTGCGCAGGATGCCGGCGCGTTTTGCTTCTGCAAGGGTCCGTTCGATGGGGACGAGTTCGTGCATTTTGAGAGCGACAAGCACGCCCAGGGGCGTGGCTGCGTAGTAACGCGGTTCCTCAGGGTCGTCCAGGTGCATGCCTTGGCGAACGAGGCCTTTTTCACCCAGGCGCCGAAGCGAGCGCGTCAGCGGTGTATCTGATCTGCCGGCCACGAGTCGGCGGAGCTCCCCGTAGCGCTTTGGCGTGCCCAGGAGGGATTCAAGCACGCGCCGGTCCAGGTCAGATTCCCGGCCCAGGAGCCAATGGGCGATTTTGGCTTCCGTCTCCGGCTCAGGCAGGGGGAACAGTTCATCCATGTCTTACACACACCCCTGTGTGTTGCGCCCTCATAAGGGTTGCGGAACCCCTGGCAGGGGTGCCTGAGGCACGATGCAGGGGGTGCTTCACGCCTGGGCGGACGCTTTCGCTTTCCCGGAGAGTTCGTCCGGTACCTCGATCCCCGCCGCCTGGCAGATCTCCCAGAATTCCGGCGTGGTCACGCCCTTGTGGTTTTCGTCCCAGTCGCGGTAGTGCCGGATGAACTCGGCGGCCTCTTCCTTCGTGCGGGTCTCCGTCTTGTCCTTGATCGCCTGCACGACCTTGCCGAGCTGGTCGTCGGTGTAGTCCACGTCGTGGGCCTGCAACCGGGTCTTCACGGCGTGCGCCCCCGTATGCTTGCCGAAGACGAACCGGCGCTGGCGCCCGAGCATCTCCACCTGGATCGGTTCGTAGGTCAACGTGTTCTTGATCACCCCGTCCGTGTGGATGCCGGATTCGTGCGTGAAGGCGTTGTAGCCGGTGATCGGTTTCGTGATCCCCAGGGGCAGCCCGCTGTACTCCTCGACCTTCCGGGAGATCTCGTGGATCTTCTTGAGCTCGATCCCGGTGTCGTACTCGTAGAGCAGCTCCAGGGCCATGACGACCTCCTCGAACGGCGTGTTCCCTGCGCGCTCCCCGAGCCCGCCGAACGTGGTGTTCACGCATTCGATGCCTTCCTCCACGGCAGCGAGATTGAGCGCCGTGGCGAGCCCGAAGTCGTTGTGGATGTGCACGCCCTCCTCGACGCCTTTCTTCTGGGCGGGGACCCGCTTGCGCACCTCCTGGATCCACCAGTGCATCGTGCTCGGGGTCATGACGCCCACGGTGTCGCAGTACAGGACGCGCTTGGCGCCGGCCTCGATGGCGGCGTTGTAGATGCGCTCGACGAGGCCGAAGTCGCTGCGCACGGTGTCCTCGGTGACGAAGGTGGTCTTCATGCCGTGGTCCACGGCGAGTTCCACCGCCTTCACGGCGGATTCCACGGCCTGGTCCTCGCTCATCTTCAGTTTGTATTTCAGGTGCACGGGGCTCGCGGCGATGAAGGCGGCGCATTCGGCGGCGTCGGCGCGTCGGCAGGCGTCGATGTCGCTGGCCACGGTGCGCCCGGCGGCGAGCACGCTGGTCTCCAGGCCTTCGTTGGCGATCGCCTTGACGGCGTCGAACTCACGCTGCGAGACCGCGGGGATCCCGACGTTCATGACCTGGACCCCGATGCCGCTGATCGCCCGTGCCAAGTCCAGTTTCTCGTCCTTGGTGAAGTAGACGCCGGGGGTCTGTTCGCCGTCGCGCAGGGTCTCGTCCCAGAACACGACCTCCTTGGGCAGGCTCCGCTTGAGGGGTGCTTCGGCGACGTAGTTGTGCACCAGGGGTTCGTCCTTGGTCATGGGGTCCACATGGGTGTCTACCTCGGGAGGGGTGAAAAGGGTTGAGCCTCAAACCCCGCCGTTTCCTTATAAGAGGGTGGCAGTCTACACGGGGGCGTCGTGGGGGTTTGGGCCGGAGGGGCTTGTCCTGATGCGCTCGGGCCGGGGTGGGCGGCGGATCCCTTGGCGTTGCACCATGGTCTGTGCCCGACCTTCGGCGATGGCGACGGCGTGTTCCAGGATCATGCGCGAGATGTCGAGCCCGGTGGCCCGTTCGAGCCCGTCGAAGCCGGGACTGGAGTTCACTTCCATGACTTTCGGTCCTTCGCGGGTGTCCAACAGGTCCACGCCGGTGATGTCCAGGCCGATGATCTTGGCCGCGTCGCACGCGATCCGTTTCGCGTTCGCATCGAGCTTCACGATCCGCCCCGTACCGCCGCGGTGGATGTTCGAGCGGAACTCCCCCACCGCGGCCTCCCGGCGCATGGCGGCCACGGCCTTCCCGGCGATGACGAGCACGCGGGTGTCGGCGCCTTCCGATTCGGCGACGTATTCCTGCAGCAGGACGCGGGTGCCTTGGGACTGGAAGGTCTCCAGGATGCTGCGTACGCTCTTCTTGCTCTCGGCGATCATGACGCCGGTGCCGCGCATGCCACGCAGGATCTTCAGGATCACCGGCGGCTCCCCCACCACTTTGTAGGCCTGTTCGATGTTCTTGGCATGGTTCAGGACCACGGTGCGTGGGACGGGGATCCCCTGGTCGGCCAATCGGCGCAGGCTCCAATACTTGTCGCGCGACACGAGCAGCGCGTGCGTGCTGTTCAAGACGGGCACACCGGTGTGTTCCAGTTGGTTCACCATGGTGATCTCCACGTCTTCGATGCCGGCGCCGCGCCGCACCATGGCGGCGTCCAGTTCGGGGATCGCGCGGCCCCCGGTGAGGATCGTGCGTCCCTTCTTGCCGAGGTAGAGGTCGCAGTTGGACGGGTCGATGCGGGACCAACGGATCCCCATCTCGGCGGCGGTCTCCTTGAATCGACGCAGGCTGTAGTTCGTGCGTTCCTTGGAGAGCGCCGCGATATGCACGGTGCCCCGCATGGGGAGGGGGTCCTAAGGGATACGGGTGGGGTCCGTCGTGGGGTGGGGCCGGTGCCGCGGCGGGCTTCTTCCACAGTTCTGCAGCCGGGTTCCGGCGCGCCTTTCGGTCCGACGCCCTGAGCCTGAGTCACAAAGCTTACGGCCAAACAGCCCGATTCACGCTTCGTGTTCGTGAACCCGTCCCCCAAGGCGATGGCCGAGCGGCTGCAAAAGGCCCGGACGTTGGCCGTGGTCGGGCTCTCGGACAAGACGCACCGGGAGTCGTACGGTGTCGCAGAGTACCTGGAGAGCGCGGGCTACGCCATCGTGCCGGTGAACCCCTCGATCCGGATGTGGCGGGGGCATCAGGCGTTCCCGGACCTGGGCTCGGCGAAAAAGGCCGCCGAGGACGTGGGCCGCGCCCTGGACCTGGTCGTGGTGTTCCGGCGTCCGCGGGCGGTCCGGGATCTGGTGCGGGAGGTCCAGCGGTTGCACCTTCCGGCGGTATGGTGCCAGTTGGGCGTGGTGGATTGGGAAGCCGCCGCGTGGGCGCGCGATCACGGGGTCTGGGTCGTGATGGACCACTGTGTCGCCGTGGAGCACCGGAAACTGATCGGCCCGCCGGCGGCGCATTGAACGCCGCCGGGGTTTTCAGTATTCTTCGAGGAACCATTCCTTCTCGAAATCCTCGTAGCTCGTATGACTCAGCGCAGGGTTGGTCTTCTTCTGGTCGCCGAGGGCGGCTTCCGGGGTCTCGCCGTAGTCGTGGCCGGGGCAGATGATGTAGTCGTCGGGGAACCGCCGTTTGAATTGTTGCAGACTCTGCCACATGGTGCGTTTGCTGCCGCTGGGGAAATCGGTGCGCCCGGCGGTCCCGATGAACAGGAAATCGCCGGTGAAAAGGCGCTTTCCGATCTGGTAGGTGATCCCGCCTTGCGTGTGGCCCGGGGTGTGGTGGGCGAGCATCGTCTTGCCGCCCAGCGTGATCGCGTCGCCGCCGTGCAGCCGGTCCGCCGAGACGCCTTGCTCCTCCAGTTTTGCGGCGTCCGCGGCATGGATGTGCAGGCGGCAATCGGTCTCGGCCTGGATCCGGCCGGCGCCCTCGATGTGGTCCCAGTGGTGATGGGTGAACAGCGCATGGGCGAGCGTCGCCTCCCATTCATCGAGCACGGCCTGGATCTTCTGGGTGTCGAAGGCCGGGTCGATCACGGCCGCAAGGCGGGTCTCCGGGTCGGCGACCACGTAGACCAGGTTCTTGTGGGGACCCAGCGGGAGCCGCGCGAAAAGGTGGTTCTCCCCGGGAAGCGGCTCTTCGGTCACGAGTTCCGCGGTCGTGGCGTCCCCGTCTTCTCGTCCCATGGAGCGCGGTGATTGCGGCAAGGGGAAAGTAGGTTGCGGCGTGCCTGCGTAAGCGCCGCGGCTCGGGACGCGTCGGGCCCCGTGGATGGGCATGAATGGGGAAAATCGATCCCGCGCAGGGTCCAGGCGGGTGCCGGACCCGCCGCTTCCAGGTCGTTTACCGGTAGCGGGTGTGCATGGACAACAGCCGCAGGATCCGGGTCTCGGTCTCTTGGTCGTACAACCCTTCTTCGCGTTTTGTCCGGATGAAATCCTTGGCGTCGTCGATGCCTTGTCGGCTCGCCTTCGACCAGATCGAGGCGATCGTGGCCGGGATCCGCTCGTCCGGGGTTTCGGCCTCCTCGAGGATGTCTTCCATGTCGTAGCGGAAGATGCTTTCTTTCGACAGATCGAGCATTTTCGCGCGCTGCTTGGAGGCACGGGTGTCCCGGTTCAACTCGTTGTGGCTCGGGACACCGGGGTCCCGGCGTCTTCGTGGTGGCCTTCTCCTACGGCGCGAACGACCCATATCAAGTCTCCTCCCAGTCGGGAATATCTTAAAGCTTTTTGTCTCGGCCGCCTGAAGCAGGTGCATGTTCTCGTTGTGCTGTGTGCAGATGTCGGACAAAATGTGTGATGGAATCGACACGATCGCCGGGTCTTGTGAGGCACGCGGATCGGACGAACCCACGCTTTGTCCGATTCATCACGGACCGTATATGTGCCGCTCCATCACGGGCCGTATATGTAAGCCGGGTAATCGGCGTGCGGTTCTTTTTTGCCGCGTGGCGGCGGGTTTTCGTGGCTCGAGGCCTCGGGTCTCGCCTTGGCGCGAGGTGGTTTCGGGCCTCATGATCGTTCCGGCGGATCTTCTCGCTGCCCCGGTTCACCCGAACGCAAAGGAGCCTTGATGCGGGGGTCATCATGGCCGGGTCCGAATGCCTGGCCGCGCCCTCGCGACCGTGTCTCAGGGTTGCACCCGGCGCCGGCGCAGCTTCGACCCGCAAACGGGGCACTCGCCGCTTTCGCGGTGGTCCGCATCGGGGTCATACCAGCGGCCACAGCCGGCGCAGCGCAGCCGGTAGACCCGCACGTCCTGGATGCCGCGTTCGCGTCCGGCCTGCCAGCCCAGCTTCAGCTCGGTGAGCAGGTTCTGCAGGGCGTAGTCGTCGGTGACGACGACGCCATGGTGTCCATGCGCGCTCTTTTCGTCGGCCAGCGCGGCCAGTTCCAGGTCCGTGGCGGACAACCGGGTCTCCCCGAGCCGCCGTGCGCGTTCGTGCACCCGTTCGACGTGTTTCTCCCCCGGCTTCTGGATCTTCAGACCGGCGGCCAAGAGGCGCTGCCAGAGCGCGTACGTGCGCCCGCCGGGTGTGAGCTCCGCTTCGACGCCGGGTACCGTGATGCAGGTTGGGGCGCGTGCGGCCCACGCCGCACTCATGACGGCGGATGTGTCCAGGATCCAGACCGTTTCGCGCTCCGTTTTCGGGCCCGATTCTGCCACGGGTTCGCCCATCCCCCGGCTCCTTATAAGCAAACAGGAGAGACCCAGCGATGAGTTTATCTCCTTCACCTTATAACGGAAAGTACCCGCTTCAAGCCCAGCGCACTTATAAACCCTGAGGGGCGCCGTCGGGGCGTCCGACAAGACACGGTTTTCGCTCTCAAGCGACCTCGTGGGGCCCGTTCTCCCCCGGGAACCGCCCCGCATGCAAAGGCGTTCGTGGAGTCCCGTGAAGGCGTATAAGGCGCACTGGCGGCGGTGAATGGGGTACCCATGGTCGCTACCACGAGCAAGAAGGAAAACGCCGAATATGGCGCGGCGAGCATCCAGATCCTGGAAGGTCTCCAGGCGGTGCGCAAGCGCCCGGCCATGTACATCGGTTCCACGGACAAGCGCGGCCTGCATCATTGTGTCTACGAGATCGTCGACAACAGCATCGACGAGGCCCTGGCCGGCCATTGCGACGAGATCGCGGTGGTGCTGCGTGCCGACGGCGCCGTGGAGGTCAAGGACAACGGGCGGGGGATCCCGTCGGACATGCATCCGAAGTACAACCGCCCGACCCTGGAGATCGTCTTGACCGTGCTCCACGCGGGCGGCAAGTTCGAGCATGGGGCCTACAAGGTCTCGGGGGGCCTGCACGGGGTGGGCGTGAGCGTGGTCAACGCGCTCGCCGACAAGTTGGAGACCTGGGTCCATCGCGACGGCAACGAGTACTACCTGGAATGCCGCAAGGGGATCCCGGTGGCGCCGGTGCAGACGCAGCCGCTTTCCAAGAGCCTGCGCTCCGACATGGAGGAGCGCGGGACCCTGATGGTGTTCACGCCGGACGCGGAGATCTTCGAGACCACGCAGTTCGAATACGAGATCCTGGAGACCCGGCTGCGCGAGTTGGCGTACCTGAACCGCGGCGTGAAGATCGTGCTCAAGGACGAGCGCGCGGAGGGGGGCGCCCGGGAGGAGACGTTCCATTACGAGGGCGG
>CAYVRY010000085.1:0-8332 GCA_964452895.1 uncultured Halobacteriales archaeon | reverse complement strand
GATCATCATCACAACGAGCTTTTTCGAGTTCTTTTTTTCCTGCAAGATTCCACCTCAGTCACACCTCAGGGACTTTGCAAGCGTACAATCAGAAAGAACCACCAAGATGCCCCAAAAAGAACAACTCACCAAAGGCACCCTATGACTTGACGAAACGCGCGCAAGACGCCGAGAATCTCTGCAAGAAAAGCAGAAGCTGTATTAGTGATTATGGGGTCATTCCGGGCTCCTGAAGGGCCCGTTTCCGCAGGTTTTGCAGTGGAGCGAGGGAACCATCCGGTTTTGGCACGACCGTCTCACCAAATCCCCGACAAACGCGTCGAAATCATATTGAAGGGGCCGCCTGTCGCTCGCCTCATGAGCGAATCCCGGCTTGTCATGAGCCCCGTCTGCCAGCTCCCGAAACGGGCGATGGTCGCACTGGAACAGGCGAGCGTCGACGAGCTGTTGGAACCGGGGGCGTTCACGGCGATGGGTCATCTGCCGGCGGGCGGCGTCCTGGCGGATGCGCTGGATTACGCGAACCACCTGGTGGAGTCCGTGGGCGCCGAGGACCTGTTCACGGCACAGCGGGACGGGACCTTGGCGGGTGCGAAGTTGATGGCTGCGGATGCGCTTTTTTTGAGTCAGGTGTTCGGCTTGATCGACGTGGCCGCCACGCACGGCGTGACGCCGGACGAGGACGCCCAGAGCGACGAGGAGAAGGTGGATCTTGCGGGGCTCGTGGAGACGGCGCGGTCCCGGTTCGTCGAGCGGGCGGGTTCGTGGCGGGGGGAGCTGGGCCGACGCAGTGCGCGGTTCCGGGTGCAGGAGGGGGAAGGGGGCGTTTTGTGGCCGAGCCACGTGGTCCCAGTGGACGAAAGGATCGGGACGCCCGACCCGGAGACGGATCCGGATGCGTTTGTGTTGTTCGGTGCGTTGCCCCTGTTGGCACCGTTTCTGGTCTTGGAGGAGGATTGTTTTGTGGCGCCGCGGCTGGAGTGAGCCGGGCCCGGTCGGCCGGCCGGGGGCGTGGCTTTGACGGGAGTCTCGTGGGAACGGGAGTATTCGCGCCGGGGCCGGTTGTGGGGCGGGAGTCGTCTTGACGCGCACACGTTGCGTCTCTTGGAGGAGATGCCGGCATTGAGGCGGGGCAGATGGTTGGATGCGGGCTGCGGGGACGGCAAGGGATTGGTTCCGCTCTTGACGCACTTGGACCGGGAGGCCGCGCCGGTGGTCGCCTTGGATTCAGCCCGCTCGGCCTTGGCCCATGCCCGCCACGCGGTCCAAGAGATCCATGGGACGGGCGGCCTGGCGCGGGTCCGGTTCGTCCAGGGGGACGCGATGCGGCCGTCTTTGTCCGGTGGGTTCGACGCGGTGCGCGCGGTCCATCTCATCGGGCATCTGCGTGCCCCGGGGCGCCGGCGTGCCTGCGCTGCGCTTTTCGGGTTGTTGGGCCCCGGCGGCGTCCTCGTCGTCAGCGAGTTCGGCACGAATGATTTCCGCTGCGCCAAGGGGTCTGAAGTGGAACCGGGCACCCGACGCCGGGGCACCGGCATCGAGACGCATTATTTTACCCGCGAGGAACTGCTGGGGCTCGTGGAACAAGGCGGCGCGACGGTGCTGAGCCTGCAAGCCGAGCGGTTCCATGTCACATACGGCGGCCAGCGGTTGGCAAGGGAACGCTGGGACCTGGTTGCGCAGCGGGACGGACCGTGATCTCAGGGGAGGCCCAAGGGTCCGTCTTTTTCGCCTTCATCGTCCAGGCTCGAATCGATCAAGGTCTTCGTCTGGATCGGCGTGGCGATGGAGTCGATCCACATGGTCTCTTCTTGCAGGTTCTTCTTGTTGAGACTGTACGACTGCTCGAAGGTGACCTTTCCTTTCGAGCCGCTGAAACTCCATTGGATGTCCCAGCTCGCCCCGGAGGACAGCAGCCCTCCGCCGGCGTTGTAGGAGACGTCGTCCGTCTCCGCCTGGGTGCATTCGCCGTCGCGGCATCCCTGGAGCACGAACGACCAATCCTTGCCTTCCTTCAGGGGGAAGACCAGGCGGTGGTCGATGAAGCCGTCGTCCTCGATCAGGGTCAGCGACTCCTGCGAGCGGTTCTCGGTGCGGGCTTCGTAGCCGGTGGGTTCTCCGTCGCAATGGAACGTCTCGATCTCGAGCGTGTAGACCGGCACACCGAGGACCTCGTCGTCGTCCGTGACGACACGTTCTCTTGATTGGTAGATGCACGACGTACTGACCCCGTCGTAGCCTTCGTGCTCGTAGTGCCACCAGTCGCCCACTTCCCAGACGGGGGCGTCCCACGTTTCGCCGTCTCCTTCATCCAGGATCATGTAGTGACCCGGGCATTTCAGTCCGTCCTTCGTGGCGACCCGTTGCTCGTCCGGGTGGACGGCCGAGGGGCGTTCCTGTTCATGGCAAGCGAGGTCTTCCTGGACGGTGCCATTGTCGGTGGGCATGCCCTCGGCGTCTGCCGGGTCCGCCGACTCGTCCCCTTCGAGGCCATTTTCCTGGGGTCCATCGGGGCCCGGTTTCGCCTCGGTGCCCGTTTCCGGGTCGCCCTGGTCTCCATCCAGGTCATCATTTTCCGGGAGCGGGGCTTCGAGGCAGCCGGCCAGGCTCAGACTCAGCGTGATCGAGAGCATCAGGGCGAGGGCCTTGCCGCGCATTGGACCCTGAGAGGGACCTGGGTAGATAAAGGATGGAAAAACCTGGACTTTACGGCAGCTACGGGAGCGTGCCGGGCAACAGGCTATCCTCGTCGAGTTCATAGTTCGAATCGATAAGGTCCTTCGTCATGGTGACGGTGACCCCGCCGGCGCTGGTGACCATCTCTTCTTCAAGGATGTTCTTCACGTCGGGCGCCCATGTCTGTTCGAACTCGACTTCCCCGTTCTCGCCCAGTTCCCATTCCACGTGCCAGGCTTCCACAGTCGTCGTGGTGCTGGTGGGGTGCGAATCGTCGTATTCGATGGGGCCCATGTCCACCATGTTGCCGTTTCCTGACATCATGTAGACCCAACTCTTCGAGTCTTGGAACGGGAAGATCGCCTGATGATCGACGTACCCATCGTCCTGGAGGCGCATGAGCGAGTCTTGCGTGCGGTTCTCCTCTCTGGGGCCTCCTTGCTCTTCCCCTTCGCAGTCGTACCGCTGGATCTCCATGGTGTAGATCGGGACGCCGGAGCTTGTTTTCGAATCGTCGATGACGGTGATCTCTTCCTCTTGGCACTGGGTTTCGGCGCCGTAGGTGACTTCGATCTTGTAGCGCCACCAGTCGCCCACCTCCCATACCGGGACGGCCCAGGTCTCCCCGGAGCCCTCGTTCGTGATCGTGTACTGGCCTGCGCACCGGATTTCGTCCTCGGAACCGACTTCCTGTTCTTCGGGCGGAACCGCTTTCGGAGGCTCGTACTCATGACACTCCTTGTCCTCGTCTTCCTCCTGGGTCTCGTTGCCGCCGGGTCGGCCACCAGTCCCGTCGCCGTTCCCGTCCCCTGGGTCCCGCGGGAGATCGGTTTCGTTTTGTGGGTCCCCATTGAAGTCGGAGTCGTCGTCTCCGTCCGTGGTATCGCTGTCCTCGTCGGGGACCTGCAGGCATCCGGCGAGGATCAATGCGGTCGCAAGAAAAAGGGCCAAAAGCCCAGCGGTGAGGCGCATAGAGAGTCCAGGGAAACTACCCCTAGAAAAAACCTGCCATCATCCGCCCTCGCTGACGCGCGTCGTGTCGCCCCGGTCGGCCCAGCTGGACCTTGTGGCTCAATCCTTGTACCAGCCGCGGAATTTGCGCACGCGGGCGTCCAGGAACCGGATCTTGTGGTCCAGGTCGCTCTTCTTGGCGGAGTATTTGGCCGGGGTGATCTGGTTCGCTTTCTTTCGCGCCTTGAGCGCCTCGAGCTGCTTTTGCCGCCGCTCGAGCTTGTTCTGTGTGCGTTTCATCACCCAACGGTTGTATTTGCTGCGAAGCGCGCCCAAGAGATCACCTTCCCACGCGGAGCAACGCCTTTTGGGTCATGAGCTTTTGGTTTCTCGCGGGATCGCCGGCCGTTGCCTCAGCTGCTTGCCGTCTTGATGATTCCGCGGTACATGCGCACGCGGGCGTCCAGGAAACGGATCTGCTGGTCCAGCCGGGCTTTTCGAACCGAGTGCTTCGCCGGCGTGATTTCATGACTGTCTTTCTTCTCTTTGAGCGCTTCGAGCTGCTGCCGCTTCTTTTCCAGGCGTTTCTCCGCGTTCGCCATGAGCCATTGGTTGTACTTGACGGTCAGTGTAGCGGGCATTTCGTTCTACCCCGGGGGTCTGGAGATAGCGCAGGGTACGGATAACCGTATTCCTCGGTGGATTCTGCGTCCGGGGCGCTCAGGGCGCCCGGGCCGGCACGGGCTCGCTTTGGCGGTCCTTGGCGGGCCGGGGATGTCGGTCCAGGTCCCAGGCGTGGCTCCAGGCGCGCTCGATGGGCGCGGCGGTGCCGATGACGCGTTCGATCCCGGCGGCCACTTCGTCCGGCGGCGCGCTCAGGTAGACGCCGTGGTCGCGGAAACCGAGGCGGCGGTAGTAGGGTTTCACGCCCACGCCGGCGATGACGTGCAGCCGCGGGGAAGACCATTCCCCGGCGGCGATCCGGGTGGCTTCCTGGACCAGGCGGGCGCCGAACCCGCGGTGCTGGCTGGCGGTCTCATCGCGGTTGCCCAGGGGGACCACGGTGCCGGGGACCTTGAGTTCGCGGATCATCGCGTCGCCGGTCGCGAGTTCCGTCCGATGGGGTCCGGCCAGGCGGCGCAGCCGCAGGTACCCCATGAGCGCGCCGTCGTGCACCGCTTCGATGGCCAGGAAGCGCTCCTCGCCGCCGCTGGCCCGGTAGCGATGGTCCGTAAGCCGCAACCGTTCACCGCCCTCGGGCAGCGCCGCGATGTCGGCTCCGGAGCCGTTTTGGGGGACCCGGCGGCTGATGCCCACTTCCCGGCAGCGCACGCAGCGGCAACGTTCCTGGTATTCCCTGCGCAGCGCGTCGTGGGCGAGCTCGCGCAGGTTGGAGCGGTCGACGCCGCCGGAGATCAACGTGGTGGGGATGTCCCGGTCGATCCGTTGGATCCGCACGTAGGGCGGCAGGGTGCGTTTGAGCCGGGCGATGAGCCGGGCGGCGTCCTCGGTGTCCAACGTGGCGTATTCCCCGCGTTCATGGAGCCGCGAGAGCGGCGTGCCGGGGACCACGAGGGTCGGGTAGATCTTGAGCATGTCCGGGCGGTGGTCCGCGTCGGCGAACAACTCGATGCCGGTCTGCAGGTCCTTCTCCACGTCGGACCCGGGCAGCCCGGGCATCAGGTGGTGGACGAGTTTGAAGCCGGCGTCTTTTGCGTTCTTCGTGGCGTCCACGGTGTCCTGGAGGGTGTGGCCCCGGTTCGTGCGTTTGAGGATCGCTTCGTCCAGGGTCTGCACGCCGATCTCGACGCGGGTCGCCCCGTAGGAGAGCGCCAGGTCCACGTGGGTCGTTTGCCACCAGTCCGGTTTTGTCTCCACGGTGAGGCCCACGAGCCGCGCGGGGGCGGTCTCGTTTTGTTGTTGGGCGTGTTGCAGGTCCGCGGCTCCGGGATGGGCGTCCTTGTCGCGCGGCCACGCGATCGCGGCGTCGTTCATGGCGTCCAGGGAGCGCTTGATGAACCAGCGTTGGTAGTCCTCGTCTCGTGCGGGGAACGTACCGCCCTGGATGATGAGGTCCACTTTGTCCGTGTCGTGACCCGTGGCGCGCAGGGCGTCCAGGCGGGCGGCGGTCTGGGCGTACGGGTCGTAGGCGTGTTGCCGGGCACGAAGCGCGGCGGGTTCTTCGCCCGTGTAGCTCTGTGCGGTGCCCACGTCGGGTCCGCCGGGGCAGAAGATGCAGGTGCCGTGCGGGCAGCCGGCGGGGCTCGCCTGCAGGGTGACGATCGCCACGCCGCTGAGGGTCCGGGTGGCCTTCTTGCGAAGAAGCACGCGGTGGCGCTTCGCCGCGTCGGTGTCCAGTGCGTGATAGATGTCGCTGTCACTGGGTACTTTCGGCAGGCGGTGACGGCGGGCCAGTTGGAGCTTGGACCGGTGCAGGGTGTCCTTGTCCGTGATGTTGCCGGAATCCAGCTCTTCCAGGAGTTCCGCGAGCGCGGGGGCGGGGATCGCCGTGGGGACGAGCGCTGCGCGCACCGGGGACGGGACGTGCAGGCGGGTGGGGACCCGCCGGCGTGGGGTCCCTTCACGGGTCGGCTCCTCCATGGGGGGGCGAGCGGGGGGTCAGGGGTTTGAAGTTGTCGGCGGGATGTGACCCGGGAGGCCCCGTCCGTCTTCTCAAGACAATCGGAGGATCACAGCGTTTTCCATATCGTCGAGCAGCTGATCCCAGGGAATCAACAACAGGGACACGATCAGCATCGCAATGCCGACGACGATCGCGACGATCCCGAGCACCATTCCCACGGTGACCAGCTTGCGGCCTCCGAGTTCGGGGTTCCGTTGGTATTCCTTCTTGGCGAGGACGCTCAGTATGATCGCCACGATTCCGGCGAGCGACCCGATTATACTGGCGATGAGCGCGAGGCAGACCGCGATGATCCCGACGACGAGCGCGGCGGTGGCCATCCCGGGTGTGCGTCCCGGCGGCCCTCCCGGGGAGGGGCCTTCGGGTGCATAGGGCTCCGTCGGCGGCGCCATGCCGACACTGGGCGCGGCGGAAGGACGGTCCTGCGGCTGAGGGGTTTCTTTTCCTTCACGGGGATCTTCTTGCATGTTGGACCTCCTTGTTACCAACCGTTGAAGACTCTGAGGGCGTTGAGGGCCGCTTCACCCTCTGCGAGATCTTCAAACATCCTCGTCAGGGCCATACCCCCGACAAAGAACAATATGGCGACCAGGATCGAGAGTCCGACCGCGATTGCTCCCAAGACGACGCCTGCAGTCGCCATGCCTCTGCCCGTGATGTTCGGGTCTGCATCGCATTGCTTTTTTCCGAAGATCCCCAGGATGATCGCGCCGATCGCCGGCAACAGGCCGGCGAACGGGATCCAGAAGAAGCAGATGCCGATGATCCCCACCACGAGGGCGATGATCGCCAACGGGGACGTCCTGGCAGGGGAGCCGGCGGGGGGCGTGGAGGCAGGAGGGAGCCCTGAAGGGGGCGGCGTCCCGGCAGGTTGTGTGGTCGGGGGTTGCTGCTCCATTTGTTGTTGTGAACCGGTCCCTTGTTGCATACGCTCACCGTGTGCCCCCCGTTGAAACCACAAAGTCATGCTTTAAAAGAGGACAGGAAAGGGAGTGTTGGTGTGACATGGCGGATGTCTCAGCGTGATGCTTCTTGGAACCCGGGGCACCGCGCCCAGTCGCGTCGCCACGGGCAGGCGTCGCACGTTGCGAGGATCTTTTTCATGCGGACCCCTTGCAGGACCAGGAAACACACACCGAGCCCGGCGAGCAGGAAGATCCGTTGCCAGGGCGGGATCGGGGCAAGGAGAAGGGCCGTGATCAGCAGCCCGAGTCCGAGGCCGCCGGTGAGTTTCGCCGTGGCGCGGTAGGCAGGCGGGAAGCGATGGAGGTAGGTGGTGCCGTGCGGGATGCCGAAAAGAAGCCCGATGCCGCCGACGTGCAAAGCGAAGGCGGGTTCATGGAGCAATGCAGCGATCGCGATGATGAGGCCGAGCACGAAGGTGGGGATCGCGGCGGCGCAACCACGACAGACCTGGATGCGTCCCCAGTGGTAGCGGTCGTCCTTGAACCAGGTGCAAAGCGGGTGGTGTGCGGTGGCCAATCGGAGGCCCAACCGGATCCCTTCGCGCCAGTCGTCCTGGGCGGCTGCAGCGGGCTTCCCTTCGCGGCTCATGCAGGCACAGGGTGTTCCACGGTTCGACGGGGGATAAGCGGTTCGCCGCCGTCCTTATTCCGCCAGCAAGGGGTCCAGCTCGCCGGCTTTTTCCAGGGCGGCCAAGTCGTCGTAACCGCCGATGTGTCTCTCGCCGATGAAGATCTGCGGGACCGTGGTGGCTCCGCCGCTGCGGCTTTGCATCTCTTTGAGGTGTTTCGGTTCTCGTGCGACGTCGAATTCCTGCCATTTGACGCCTTTCGATTGGAACAGCCGTTTGGCGCGCGAGCAGTAACCGCACATGGGGGTCACATACATCGTGATCTCGGGCATTGAAAAGGAATCGATGGCGTGAGCACGATAAAAGAATCGGTGGGGGCGAGATCCGTGCGGTGGGCGGGCACGGCTCGGTGCACAAACCACGTAAACAAGGCCCCCTTGGCCCGCCGTGGTACCGATGGCGGAGTCAGGAAGAGAACACGAGCGTGCTCAGGGCCCGTCTCGGTATGCGCCGGTCACGGTGGATGT
>CAYVRY010000084.1:0-8385 GCA_964452895.1 uncultured Halobacteriales archaeon | reverse complement strand
GGGACCGGTCTCGCCCTGGATTCCTTGTGGACCTTCGGGTCCATCGGGTCCTTGCTCGCCTTGTGGGCCTTGAGGGCCTTCTGGACCGGTCTCGCCCTGGATTCCTTGCGGACCTTCGGGTCCTTCCGGTCCTTGTTCGCCTTGTGGGCCTTGCGGTCCTTCCGGTCCCTGCTCGCCTTGCGGGCCTTGCGGTCCTTCGGGTCCTTCCGGTCCGGGGGGGCCCTGAGGCCCTTCACACAGCGGGTCGAGCTGCACGCAGACCTGGTCGCCTCCGAACCAGAGTTCACCGAAACTTGGGCTATGGAGGGGGAAGTTGTTGAAGATGACCTTGTGGTCGGTCATGTCCAGATCCCCGAACATGGTGTCGCCGCAGGCGTCGACCCACAGATCATCATCCTGCAGCCCGCACAGCAGCGGATTGTCGTCCACTGGTACGGTCACTGGATCGTCTTTCGCGTCACTCGAGATCCCCATTCCCACAGGCACCATGAAGCCCAACGCGAGCAGCATGGTACCCAGCTTCATCAGTTTCTTGTTCATGTCATCGACTCCAGCCCGTCCCGCGAATGGATGGAGAGGACCCGAGGCACCAAGCCGTTCGACCCACTCTCCCGGAACCCACCAAGGATACGGGCAGGGGGTTGAAAGTCGGGACAGGTATGAACCTTCGGTCTGCATTTTTTCGGCAGAGCCGGCATGATCACAAGGAACCAGACGGTCTTCGAGTGAACCAGCGCCCCAATATATTGAGCAATCGATGGCAAGATTTGTATATGGGCACTCATCGTGACCGTCGATGCGCGCGCGGCTCCTGGCGGGAATGTTGTCTGTTCTTCTGATGCTCGGAGGCTGTCTCGGGACCGGTCCGGCTCCGGAACCCGGGTCCCCGGCAACGATGGCAGAGGCCTCCGGTTTCCTATTCTACAACGCGACGGTCTGGAGCGCGGACCCGGACTACACGAACGCGAGCGCCGTCGCCGTCAAGGGCGACACGATCGTCGGCGTCGGAGACCGCGACGGACTGGCCCGGCTCGACCTGGGGACCTCCCCGCTGCATGTGGACCTGGAAGGCCGGATGGTCATGCCGGGCTTCATGGACACACACACGCACTTCATCAATGTCGCAAGAAGCAGCGACCCGGCGGCAGGCAATCCGTACGAACCCTGGGCGCCCGGATGGGACCCCGTCATGGGGACCCTCGGGCAACAACAGACCGCGGTCGGACACATCGGCACGTGGGCAGACGGCAACGTGGACCGTTTGTTGCGCGGTGGACCCCCTGCGCCCCCTCATGACGATCACGCTTATGACGATCACGACGAGCATGACGGGGAACACGACCATTCTCATGGCCTGAAGGACGCCCTCCTCGAATCCCTGGAAGCCCGCCTCGCCCAGATGGACGGACCGCTTGACGGGTCCGATCCGGACGTGGCGACTGCTGCGCAATTGGGGCTCCTGGGCGACACATTGGATCTGGAAGGACGGTTGTCCGCGAACGACCTCGGATTCGGTTACTGGGAGCAGGACACGGAACACGCCGACTGGCTCACCATGATGCGCCGCGGCCTGGACACCGGGGCGAAGTACGGCGTCACCTCCGTCGTGGAGGCCGGCATCGGGCTCGACGCCTTCGACATCCTCGCCGAACTCGAGGACGAGGGTGCGCTCACCGCGCGTTTCAACCTCTACGTCTTCCCGGAAGACCTGGACAACGTGATCGAGAAAGGCTGGACCACGGGAAACGGCACCGACAAGGCCCGCTTGTTGGGGTTGAAGATCTACTCGGACGGCTGGCTGGGGCCGCGCACGGCGGCACTCAGCGAACTCTACAATGACCGTCCGCACCAAGGCTTCGCGTTCTACACGCAGGAAGAGGTCGACGAATACGTCAAAAAAGCCCACCAGAACGGGTTGAAACTCACCGCCCACACCATCGGCGACCGCGCTGCGGACATGCTTCTTACCGCCTACGAACGGGCCCTGAATTCGGGTTGCGAGAACGAGACCCCGGTCTGCAAGGACCCCCGGTTCACGCTGGAACACGTGCAACTCATCCCCCCGGACCTGTTGGACCGCATGGTGGAGATCGATCTGATCCCGAGCATCCAACTCAGCTTCGCCACGTCCGACTCCCCCTGGGCCGAAGACGCCCTGGGCGCCGAGCGCCTCGAACAGGCCTACATCTGGCGCACCATGACCGAAGCGGGGCTCACCCTGGCGGGATCCAGCGACTTCCCCATCGAAGTGCTCCCGCCGCTTTGGGGCGTCGAACGGATGGTCACCCGCAGCGACCTGGACGGCTACCCGGAAGGCGGCTTCCAATCCCATGAAGCCCTCGACCTGGACCAGGTGCTTCGCATGATCACGATCAACGCCGCACGACTCACCTACCAGGAAGACGAACTCGGGAGCCTCACCCCCGGCAAATTCGCGGACCTCGTCGTGTTGGAACACGATCTGTTCGGGATTCCCCAGGACGAGATCCATACCACGGACGTGGACTTGACGATGGTGGACGGGGAGATCGTCCACATGTCGGGTCCATTGAAGGCTCGGTTCCCGCGCCCCTTGTGATCATCGGCTCTGTGGTGGGGACGCGGCCTTCGGGGCCATTTCTTCCATCACTTCCCGTTCGATCCGTTCGGCGGCCTCCGCCGGAACCTCGAGGCGATCCCGCATCCGGTCCAAAAGACTGCGCTCCTTGCGCGTGACCACGCCGTCCATCCAGACCACCTCCACCTGGGACCGGTAGACGGCGAACCGCTCATTGGGCTTGAGGTTGGAAAGCGCCGCCGTGGCGGGCATCCATTTGCGCACGAGCCGACCGACCACGATCAAAATGGGGTGAAGGAGGGCCACCGCGATCACCGCCGCAGCGAGGCCGGGAATGATCGGGTAGCGCTCTTCGAGCACTTCCTCGAGAAGCTCCTTCACCACGAAGAACAAAACAAGCAGGACCCCGACCAGGGTGCTCGTGCGTACCGTGCCCCGGAGCCGGCGCCGGGAGTCCAGGAAGTGGTGCTGCACGACGGCGTAGACGATCAAGGCCGCCCCGGCCACCACCCAGAGCGCATCCATGCCCCAATGCAGATCAATGAACAACCTCGTCCCGATGGTCCGATCCAGTGTCAAGGCGGTCAACGTCAACAGCCCCGCTGCGACCGGCAGGAGCATCACCCGCAACGCACGACGGGTGTCCCCACGGGCTGCCGGCTCCGCATACCGCGATGCGCGCCACAAGAGGCCGACAAGAATCAGCAGGAGGATCGCCGCAGCGACCCAGATCAGAGGAAATACCAGCCTCAACGGGGCAAGGTAAGATTGCCACGACGTAGCGCCGACACCGATGCTGATGGGAACAAAAAGGACCTGGACCGTTGCCTGGTAGATCGCTTCAAGACTGAACGCAAGGGTCCCCAGGAGGAGCGCACTGCGACGCCTGCCCGGCCGTTGTGTGATGGCGAGGCGAGCGAACATGATCGCGATGAACGCGAATGCCATGTACGAGAATTCCGCGAAGAACGACAAAGGCCCGGCGGACGTCCCGTCGTGGTAGAGGTCCCTGCGCAGGACAAACAGCAGGACGAACGCGCCGGCGGCGAGGGTCAGGCCCACCGCCCAGGGCCATGTGGGAGGAGGCCGAGGTCGGTCCTTTGGGGCGTAATGGGAACGGAAGACCAGCGCGAAGTACAGGGCTGCGAACGGGATCCCGATGGCGAAATACATCCGGAGGACGATGGCCATGTCGAGCGCGGAGATTCCGAAGGTCACCAAACCGAGAAAAAACGCCTTCAGGAACAGAAGAAGCGCGAACGCCCGGTGGAGCCGGGTCTCGAAGTCGAACCAAAGGAGCCAAGCGACCAAGGCAAGCAGGACGATCGCTGCCAGCAGGGAAGGGAGCCTGTCCATCTGGAACACCCAATCACCGGCCATCCGTCAACGCCAGCGACCAGAAAGTCTTAAACGATTGCAAGGAAAAAGGTTCGGTCTGCGTTTTTCCGGCATACCCAATATTTAAGTCTGGCCTTGTTCTTGTCCCCTCGGGAGACCTACATGACAGAAAACAGGTTTGGATGGTATCAGGAACTCAAGGACACGAAACTGTCGACATGTGGTATGGTCGGGGATATCCCCTGCACAAAAATCATGGCCAGCGATGGCTCCATGCCCGTGTTCAACCAGTCTGAAGAGTCGCTGAGTCCCGCCCAGGAGAAGGTGGACGCGCTCGCCGAGCAGGTCAACGACTTCTTCGGTCCGAAAGCGAAGGCGCTCCTGGAGGAGATCCGGGGAAGCGACCTGGTCTCGGTCCACGACAAGGAGGATCTGGAACTCCGGATGGTCATCAGCAACAACGGGATCCGCCTCGTCTTGGTCGCGTGCAGCGGGAAACCCGTCGTGGACCTCGAAGAGATCATCAAAGCGGGCAAGAACGTGGTGCAGGCACAGATCCAGTCGTGATTGAAGACTCCTCACTTCCCCTTGAACCCCGGCTTCCTCTTGCCCAGAAACGCCTCGATCCCCTCCTTGTGGTCCTCGCTGGCGAACATCTCCCCAAACACGCCGGCTTCCAGGTCCGCCGCCTCCCGGCGGTCCTTCCCGGCGCCTTCGTTGACCAGGCGCTTCATCCCTGCGACCGCCAGGGGCGCGTTGCGTGCCATCTTCCCCATGATCTTCGCCGCCTGCTCGAAGAGCTCATCGTCGGGGACCACACGGGCCACGAGCCCCATGGCCTGGGCCTCCGTCGCGTCGACCATGCGCCCCGTCATCAACAGCTCCTTCGCGCGCGCCGGGCCCACCAGACGCGGTAGCCGCATGCTGCCGGCGAACCCCGTGACCAACCCCAGCGTGACCTCCGGCTGCCCAAGCTTCGCCCCTTCCCCGGCCACGATGAAGTCCGCCGCCATGGCCAACTCCAACCCGCCGCCCAACGCGAACCCGCGCACTGCCGCCAAGGTGGGAAACGGGGCTTCCTCGAGCTTGAACAGCGCCTCCTGCCCCGCGCGGGCGAACGCCTCCGCCTGTTTGGGTTCCAGTCCCTGCATCGCCTTGATGTCCGCCCCCGCCACGAACGCCTTCTCCCCGGCGCCCCGGACGATCAGACCGCGGGCCTTTTTTTCGCGCAGTTCATCCACCGCGCGGGCGATCTCATCGATCACCGTGCGGTTGAGCGCATTCATCGCATCGGGCCGGTCGACGCTCAGCGTCCAGACCCCTTGCTCCTCCTCCAGTCGGATCGTCTCGTACGCCATGGTGTTCCCCGGTGGTGACCGGCAGGCGGGGGGAGCACATGAAGGAAACGGTCGTCCGGCTACTCGATCGTACAGATCACGCGCTTCATGTCGATGGAATCGCCCTCCTTCACATCGACGCTCTTGATCGTGCCTTCCACCGGCGCGACGATCTCGTTCTGCATCTTCATCGCCTCCAGGATCACGAGCACCTCCCCCGCCTGCACCGTGTCCCCCGGCGAGACCTCCACCCGGGCGACCTTGCCCGGCATGGGCGGTTTCACCGTGGTCAAACCCGCATGGGCGCCGCTGCCGCGCATGGCCCCCTCCACCTTTGGGGGGGCCTTGCGAACTGAAAGCGGGAACGCCATGCCCGCGACCCGCAAGTCCGTGCCCACCATCTCCACCAGATGCAAACGGCCCTCCTTGTCCTCCACCTCGATGCGACCGCCGTCCTCCTTGCTCACCCGGAACCGGTGCTCCTCCCCTTCGAGCCCCACCACGATGTCATCGCCGTCACGTTCCACGGACACCTCCACTTCATCCCCGCCCGTGGACGCCAACACCCGCATCAATCCCACCTCCGCAACGCCTCACGCCGCGCCACGTCACGCCAGCGGGACGACTGAGGGGTCCCCGAGCGTTGGCTGCGCGCCGCGGCCACCAGGCGGATGTAACGCTCCAAGCCCACGTTCGCCTCCAGCCCCGCCAGGGCGGCGGCCAGGCGAAGCCGGCTCTCGGACTCCACACGCGCCTTGGCATCCGTCATGCGGTCCATGATCCCCGAGGACCGGAGGAACGCCGTGGAGTAGTCCCCCGAACGGAACTGCTCGCTCTTGAGGACCTCTTCATGGAACGGGATGTTCGTCACCAGGCCCCCCAGCCGATACTCCCCCAGCGCACGCGCAAGCCGCCGCATCGCCTGCTCCCGGTCCTCCCCCCACGAGATCAACTTCGCCACCATGGAATCGTAGCTCGAAGGCACTGTGTACCCGCTGTACAGATGCGAATCCACACGGATCCCCGGACCGCTGGGAGCGAGATACTCGTCCACAGGCCCCGGCGTGGGCATGAAGTCTTCGAACGGGTTCTCCGCATTGATCCGCGCCTCGATGGACCACCCGCGCGGCTTCAGGTCCTTCTGCTTGATCGACAGGGCCTCCCCGGAGGCGATGCGCAACTGCCATTCCACCAGGTCCACACCATAGATCATCTCGGTCACAGGATGCTCCACCTGCAACCGCGTGTTCATCTCGTTGAAAAAGAACTCGCCGTCCTGGAAGATGTACTCGCAGGTCCCCGCGTTCACATACCCCACCGCCTGCGCCGCCGTCAGGCTCGTCTCCCCCATCTCCTTGCGGGTCTTCGCCGTTACCGCGGGGCTCGGGGCCTCCTCGATCAGTTTCTGGAAGCGCCGCTGGACACTGCACTCGCGCTCCCCCACATACACCTGGTTGCCGTCCGCGTCCGCCAGGATCTGGATCTCCACGTGGCGGGGACGCTCCAGGAACCGCTCCAGGAACATCTCCCCGTTGCCGAACGCCGCCTTCGCCTGATCGCTCGCCTGCTTGAAGCGCTTGGCGAGTTCGGTCTCATCGTGCACCACGATCATCCCCATCCCGCCGCCCCCGTAGGCCGCCTTGAGCATGACCGGGTACCCGATCTCCTGGGCCCACTCGCGCGCCTTGTCCGCATCCTCCAAAGCGGGTGAACCCGGCGTCAACGGCACGCCCGATTTCTCCATGAGGCTGCGCGCCTGCGTCTTGGAGCCCATCGCGTCGATGCTTTTGGCCGGCGGACCGATGAACGTCAGCCCCGCCTTCTTCACCGCGGCCGCGAAGTCGCTGCGTTCCGACAGGAAGCCGTACCCCGGGTGGATCGCGTCGGCGCCCATCTGCTTGGCGATCTCGAGGATCTTCGGGATGTTCAGGTAGGTGTCCTGGTTCCCGCCGCCGCCCAGGCTGCGTGCCTCGCCGGCCAGACGCACGGGCAGCCCCGACGCGTCTTCATCGGAGAACACCGCGACTGTGGACACCCCGAGTTCATGGCAAGCCCGGATCACGCGGACCGCAATCTCACCCCGATTCGCCACGAGCACCTTGTCGAACATGACTCGCCAACGCCCCCGACATCGCCGTTCTTATAAAGGCTTAGGGAGGCTGTCCGCGTGTCGCATCGGGGGGTCCTTGGGCGGACCACCACAAACCATCTCAAGGAGCGGGGAATCTGCGCACCTGCCCGCTCGGGCCGGTGGAACCATGCGTCCAATCACCCTGCTCGTCATCCTGATCGTCACGGCCGCCTTGATCGCCGGTTGCCTGCAACAGCCCTCCCTGGAACCGGAGGACGAAGACGACCCCGGCGTCGATGAACCGGAGCCGAAATTCCAGCCCTACGTGCCGCCCGTATCCGGTACGGACGCCACTGGTTCCAACCTGACCGATGACCCCGTGGACGCCGAGATCTACAACGCCACGTTCAGCCCGCTGCGCACCGGGTACAACGGCGCGGAACCCTCCATCGGAGTCACGCACGGCGGCAACGTCTTCATCACCGCGGGCGCCAACGCGGTGCGCTCCACGGATGCCGGTGACAACTGGGACGTCGTCTCGACACCCGTTTCCGCACCCACGACCTTCGACCCCTACCTGTGGGTCGACCAAACCACCGACCGCGTCTACCACGTGAACCTCTACGTGGCGAACAGCTACATGTCGTACTCGGACGACGAAGGTGAGAGCTGGATCACCCACCCCGCCGCCGGCGGCCCCGGCGACCACCAGAAAATGACCACGGGTCCCCCCTCCTCGAGCAACCCCCTGGCCGGCATGGTCCACCCGAGCGTGGTCTACTACGCCGTGAACCTGCTCACGCACACCCAGATCAGTGTGAGTTACGACGGCGGGCTCACCTGGCCCAGCCAACCCACAGAGATCCCCTTCACCTGCGCCTCCGGCGGGATCAACGGACAACCCCACGGCGCCCCCAGCGGAACCGCGTACGTCCCGTACTACGACTGCGACGGCATCGTCGTCGCGCGCAGCGAAGACAACGGCCTGTCCTGGGAGACGATCGTCGTCGACAACGAACAGGGCAGCGGCATCTTCGACCCGGACATGGCCAGCGACACCGCCGGCAACACCTACGCCGTCG
>CAYVRY010000083.1:0-8979 GCA_964452895.1 uncultured Halobacteriales archaeon | reverse complement strand
GTGCGTGCCCATTTTTCGAAGTCTTCGAAGGTCTCCACGATCTCGCTGCGGTAATCGACGAAGCGGATGAAGCGGGCGTTCTCGGCCAGGGTCTCGTCGCCGACGTGCAACCGGGCGATCAGGTGGGCCTCCCCTTTGCCTGGAGGGGAGACGGTGAACACCGCGTCCTTGCCCGGCTCGGCATGGGCGCGGTCGATCTCCTTTTTCTCGCTGTTCCGTTGCACGAACAGGGTGCAGGTGCCGCCATCTTGGCCGCCCAAGGCTTCTTTCTCGATGGTCACGGCCACGTCCAGGGGTTCGTCGTGGCTCCATACGTCGGGATGCCGCTCCAGGATCTGGGGCAGTCCCAGGCGCACGTGCCCGCTCGGGTCTTCCCGTGGGGACCATGCGGGGGGGTGGGTGGTGGCGGTCGGACTGGAGCCGCGCAAGGGCGCTTGCGGGGCTTGCGCCGCCTCGTCCTCGGGGTTTTCTTCGTCCGCGTCGGCCACGACCGCCTGGGTTTGGCCGGGCGGCCACCGTCGGGTCTGGATCAATCCGACCACGCCGAGACTCACCCCGGCGATGCCCATCAGGATCATGAGGATCGACCAGGGGTTCGTGAAGATCGAACGGGAGAGACCGGAGCTTGCCAGCCAGTGGGCAGCGACAATGGACGCATGGAGACCGGATTGGAGGCTGGAAAGAAACATGATGATCCCTCAATCGTCCACGGGCACGGGATAAGTCCCGATGATCTCGACCCGGAACTCGGTCGGTTCACCCACGGGGTCGTAGTCCCAGTCCACCGTCATGGGCACGAGGCCGACGTTTTCGAGGCTCTCCACCCGTTGCGATTGGTCGGCGAGCACGGCAGGCATGTCGCTGCCTACTTCGATGCCGTGCCATTCCACTTCGCCGGCCACGGTGAGCTTGAAGTCGGCCCGGCCGTTGAAGTTCTCGTAGTGCCACGTGATGTTCACCCAGTGGTAGTCGTTTTGTTTCAGGTCCTCGCTGTCGGAGCCGGCGTCCGCGTCGTCCTTGTCGAAGACCCAGAGCACTTCCTCGGTGTATTCAAAGCGCGGCTCGTCGGTCTCGTTCGGGTCTTCGCCGTTCTCGCCGGGGCCGCCTTCCCCGTTCCCCCCGCCTGGCCCCCCGCCGTCAGGGGGCCGCGTCGTGGGGTCGTCGTCCCGGTCGCCGTCTTGCCAATCGCCGGGTGGGGCGTTGCGGCCGTCCCAGTATTCCAGTTTGCGGTCCGGCGGGACGCTGTCCCAGTCCTTGAAGAACTCCTCGAACTGCGCTTTGTGGTCGGCGTCGGTGAGGGTCTCCACGGCGGTCAGGGCGACCTGGTTGAATATGGGGAAGAACAGCAACAACCCGATCAGGGCCACGGTGAACAAGCGTTGGGTCTCCGGATCCATGGTCGCCTCCGGGCCCCCCTCCCCGCCAGGGCCGGATAAGGCTCGACCCTCTATTGGCTTATATATGGTTTATGGGGCAGTGGTTTGAATGGCCTCTGTCACCGCTGGGTCGCAGCCGGGGTGCAAGGACCGCCTCATTGCCCTTCGAGTTTCAGGATCGCCTCAGCGATGTCGCCTTCGGCGGCTTCCAGGGCGGCCCGGGCCTTTTTCGGGCTCGTCCCGGTCTGCGACGCGACCAGGGCGATGTCCTCGTCCGTGATGTCCAAGGCGACGTCTTCCAGGCCGCCGATCGGTGCGCCCTCTTGTGACGCTTCGCTTTCCTGCGCGGCTTCATCCTCGGCGGGGGTTTCGGCGGTGGAGACCGCTCCCAGCTGCGCGCGTTCGTCGGCGGTGAGGTCGCGCACGGTGGCTTTGCCGGTGAGTTGGTAGGTCTTTTGGCCTTGGGCGTCCATGAGCGTCACTTCGGCGTCGCGGAACGTGTAGGCCTTCGTGGACGTCTTGATGACCACTTCCTGGACGTCGGGGATCTCCTTGACCTGGATTCCGAGGCGACGCATCATCTGGTTCATTTGGCGTGACGAGCCTTTGCCGCCCATTCCTGGTAGCATGAGGGTTCTCCTGCGGCGATTGCCGGTGGCTGCGCCAACGGGGCGTCTGCCTAAAAGCTTGGCGCGCCGCGGGGGGCCCGTCAGCAGCAAACCCTTACGCCGCGACGGGTTCCCGTGGCCCGTGCCGCTGTCAAGCGACGATGTGGCTGTTCTGGACCGCAACGCCGAAGCCCTCGGGGTTCCGACTTCGCGTCTCATGGAGAACGCGGGGCGCGCGGTGGCCCGTGTGGTGGGAGAGCACCATCCGGAGGGGGATGTACTGGTCCTGTGTGGCCGGGGCAACAACGGGGGCGACGGGGCGGTGGCGGCGCGGCTTCTCAAGCAGCAGGGTCGCGTGGTCCGTCTTGTCGTCGTGGGCGGCGCCTCGTCCATGCGCACCGGGATCGCCGCCGCGGCGCTGGACGCGGCGACGGAGGCCGGCGTCGTCGTGGAAGCCGTGGCGGATGCGGACCTGCCCGACGTGCTGCGCGGGGCCGCCGTGGTGTTGGACGCCATGTTGGGCGTCGGCGTGCAGGGGGAGCCGAGGGGACCCGTGAAGTCCGTGATCAGGCAAGTGATCGACTCGGGCCGCCCGGTCGTGGCCGTGGATGTTCCGACGGGTCATGGCTCCAACACCCCGCTGCGGGCGCAGGTGACGGTCACCATGCATGATCGCAAAGTGGGGATGCGGGAGGAGGTGTGCGGGCAGATCGTCGTCGCGGACATCGGGATCCCGCCGGAGGCGGCGACCCATGTGGGGCCGGGCGACCTGGAGGTGCGTTACCCGCCTACGCCGGAGGCGGCGAGGAAGGGGAACATGGGCAAACTCATGATCATCGGCGGCGGTCCCTATACGGGAGCGCCGGTCTTGTCGGGCATGGGGGCGTTCGCCACGGGCACGGACCTGGTGCACATGGCGCTGCCCGATCCGGTGGCGCGGGTGGCGCAGGGGAATCTTTTGGAGGCGATCGTCCATCCGGTGCAGGGTCGCCGTCTTGCACGCGCCCATGGGCCGTACCTGGAGGGACTGTTGCAGGAAGCGGATGTGCTGTTGATCGGGCCCGGGTTGGGGCGGGACCCGGACACGTTGGCGGCGGTGCGGGACCTGGTCCAGGTGGTGGCTTCCAGCGACATGCAGTGCGTGTTGGATGGGGATGCGTTCTCCGCGTTCAAGCACGATGCGGACTTGATCAAGGGGAAGGGTTTCTTGTTGACGCCGCACGCGGGGGAGTTCCGTACGTTAAGCGGCGAGGAGCTGCCCGACGACTCCCGGGGGCGGTTGCGGATCGTGCAGGAGTGGTTGGGGGAGCGGCCGGGTGTGGTATTGCTCAAAGGTCGTGAGGATCTGATCGTGAGCGCCGGGTCGCACGCGGTGAACACGGTCCATGATGCGGTGATGACCACGGCAGGCACGGGAGACGTGTTGGCGGGCGTGTGCACGGCGTTGTTGGGGCGCGGGATGTCGCCGTTCGATGCGGCTCGGGTGGGCGCGTACCTGAACGGTTGCGCCGGCGTGCGCGCCCGCAGGGAATTCGGGTACGGGGTGCGTGCGCGCGACGTGGCACGTTCGATCCCCAAGGTGTTGGCCGAGCATTTCCCGCACGAGCCGGCGTCGGCCGCCGACGGGACGTCGTGAACGCCCTCGGGCGCCGGGACGCGGTGAAAAGGAAATGCGGGGCGCCTCCCGCTGCGAAGAAGGCGGCGACCCGCAAGCTGACCCCTTAGTCGCGGCTGCTCAAGACACTTCCGGCCGGGCCGATTTCCGCACCTCACCCCGCCCTCGGAGGGGGCCCACCCTCCATCAACTCTCCGGGTGGGGTGAGGGGGGCTCGCGCCGGCCGCCGGAGCCGGGCACGACCCCGCGAAAATACCGGCGCGACCGCGGCCGTCCGGCCCGCCTGCGACCGGGGCGCAGACCGTCCGGACCGGTCCGGCATGTGAATCGTATATTTTCCTGTTCGGTCCATCACACTAAAAAAGCAGGCTGTCGCATCGCGGTAAGCATGGGACCCACGATCCGGTTGTATCATAACCCGCGCTGCACAAAAAGCCGGCAAGCAAAGAAGATTCTTGATGAAAAGGAACTGGACTATGAGACCGTGTTGTACCTCGACGACCCACCTTCGCTGGAGCAATTGCAACACATCGCGAAGTGGGTGCAAGGGGGTGCCGCAGCGATGTTGCGCTTGCAGGATGCCCGTGCGGCGGGCTGGGATGAGCAGGCCGGGCACGACGAGAAAAAGATCCTCGAGTTCATCGTCGAACACCCGCACGTGCTGCAGCGTCCGATCCTCGTGCGCGGTGACGAGGCCGTCGTGGGGCGTCCACCAGAACGCATCGAGCGGTTGTTGTGACGGACAAACGGTTTCATCAATCGGTGGGTTCATCGGCATCAAGCGGCGCTTGATCCTCGTCGCTCGGCAAGAAGAGGTCCTGCGCGGCGATCACCTCCTCACTGTTCTTCGCTTGCGCATAATGGATGAGCGGCTGCCGGTTCACGTCGAAGAATGTGGGGCCCCACTTGAAGGGTTGCAGGAGCCGCTTCGCCGCGTCTTCGTGACCCAGGATGTACAACGCCGCGGCGAGGGCCTCCGCGGTGGAGAGTTCGAAGGGCCGTCCGAACCGCGTGGGGTTCGCAGCGACCAAGAACGGCAGCGCGCGCGGCTCGAACCCCCGCCGCAGTTCGCGGTAGGTGGCGGAGACGCGCGCCCAGGAGCAGTCCACCGCGCTCAAGCCGTATCGTTTCGCATGGGATCGGTCGGCCTGCGACAGGGCCCGGCGCGCCGTGGGGTCCAGGAGGAGGGCGCTGCGCGGCAGCCCCCGTTGGCTCTCCACAAGATGGATCAGACCGCTTCGTGCAAGCCGCACGGCGGTGTTTTTCTTCGCGTTGTCCTGCTTCGTCCAATGCACGACGATCCGGCACGGCGGCTCCCATGCCAGGGGCATGCCGGGGGGGTCCACTGCGCGCGTCCATTCGGGGGTCATGGGGGATCCGGCTCCGTCCGGTCGCAGGGGATTGTGCCGGGTCCCGGTTTTCCCGCTTCGCCTTCCGGTATGGGCCCCACCTGGACGTCCGCGACGGCGTGGACGACGCCGGGGGCGTAGTTTTTCACGATGTGCACCTGCACCGCGGCGATCCGGCGTCCGCTTCGGCGCGCCGCCGCGTGCAGATTGTCGGTGAGTTCCGCGCGCGCCCGCTCGGCATGGGCCGTGTCGTGGTAGTGCAGGATGCCGCCCGCCCCCCGCACCGCGTTCAATGCGGTCTCCAGGTATTGGTGCCCGTGCGGGAACCAGCCGGAGACCACGCGGTCCCCGATGCCGCGTGGGGCGACTTCCCGGCAGTCCCCACGCCGGATCTCCAACCGGTCGACGACGCCGTTCATGGCGGCGTTTTTTTCCAGGTAGTGCGCGGCCAGGGGGTTCAGCTCGCAGGCGATCGCCTTGCGCGCGCCGGCGTGAACGAGCAGCGGGAGTGTGAAGTAGCCGATCCCGGCGAACAGGTCCACCACGGTCTGGCCCGTGGCGTCCGTGCGGCCCATGCGCTGGCGTTCACTCAGGTTCCCGGAGCTGAACATCAACCGCTGGGCGTCCAGGGTGTAACGGATCCGGTCCTGGGTGAACGTGGTCTCGCTGGGGCCGGTGCCCCAGAGTCGTTTCATCGTGGGTTCCCGCCGGTCCCCGGTGATCCCGTGCCGGTCTTCGAGTACGAGCCGGGCGCCGAGGGTTTCGGCATAGATGCGGGCCACTTCCTCGGCGTCCTCGCCGAAGGCACGACTCACGCCGCGCAGCACGAGCACGTCACCCAGGCGTTCCCAATGGTGTGGAAGCTGCGCCACGGCGTCCTGCAGGCGGCTGGCGAGCCGCCCGCGCACGGCCTGGTAAGGGGTCTGCCGGGGCACACGCGACGAGCCCCGCCCCCGCTTTTGAGCCTTGCCTTGGACGTCGGGTCACGGGTAGCGCAGGGTCGCCCATCGCAGCCCGATGCGGACCCGTTGGCGCGCCCGCGTGAGCCACCGGGTGCGGTGGCCTTCGGCAAGGGTCTTCCTGCCGCTGAGTTGGTCCAGCAGGTCGTCCAGTGAAGAGACGGGCTCGGGCATGATCGTGTAGGCGTTGCCCACGTCGTGCACCTGGTGGGCGTCGCTGCCGCCCGTCGCGCCGAGGCCGCGTTCCTGGGCGTGCGCGGCGGCGCGTTCGTTGCTTTGCGGGGTCTGTTGGGCGTTGTAGGTCTCGAGCACGCGGATCCGGCGGGTGATCGCGTTGAGCCATACCTCCCCGATGCCGGTGATGGGCCGTTGCGGGTGGGCAGGGATCGCAACCCCGCCGGCGCGTTCCACGTGGTCCAGCGCTTCTTCAAGGGGCAGACGTTTCGGGATGTCGTAGTGGATACCGATGGCGAGCAGGTGCCCTTGCTGTGTGGTGATCTCCGTGCCGGGGTAGAAGACGAACGGTCGGTCCTTGTGGTCGCGGTTCCATCGTTTGATCGCGATGTGGTGACGCGTCGTGTTGTGTTCGGTGAGCGCGAGGCCGTCAAGCCCTTTGCGCATGCCGGTTCGCGCCAACTCGTCGAGTCCCCCGATTGCGTCGGCGCTCCACTTTGCGTGCACGTGCAGGTCGATGCGCGGGCGCTCCCCGGGGTCCATGGAGGGTCTTGCGAGGCGGGTCGCGCTTATGTTCGTGCTGGCATGCCCGTGTGTCGAGGGTTCCACTGTTGGTGGATCCGTTTGGTGAGAAAAAGGGAAGAGGGTGCAGACACGCCGGGAAAAGTCAGGTGGTGTGGTGTGTGTGGCGGTGGTGGAGGTGGTGTGTGCTGATGGTCCGAAAACCAGAGCGTGCCTGCATATCACCCCAGGTCTGCATCCCTTATGAATATTATGCAATGTGCTATCAGGGGGCTTTTTGTCAATTTTGCACATGTCTCTGAGGGATATTGTCCAGGGTTTCGAAGATTCACCGGATCTTGGCGCCGGGAGGCAGCCCTTTTTCGGGTCCCAGCACGGCCACCGTGTCATCTTGGTCTCCGGCGAGGATCATGCCCTGGCTCTCCACGCCCCGCAGCTTCACCGGTTTCAGGTTCGCGATGAACGCCACGAGACGGCCATTTAACTCTTCGGCCTTGTAGTACGGTCGCAACCCCGCAACGACTTGTCGCTTCCCCAGTGCGCCCACGTCCAGGTGGATCACAAAGAGCTTGTCGGCATCCGGGTGGGGCTCCACGCTCTCGATCTTGGCGATGCGCAGATCCATGCGTTGGAACTCCTTGATGTCCACAACGTCGTCGCCCTCGCTGGTCTCTTTCGTCTCCTTCGTCTGCATCTTCTCCCCCTTCGTCTCGGTGACCTTCTTCTGCTTCCTCTGGCCCTGCTGCTTGCGGGCACCGGTCTTTCGCGTCGCCGCGGGCTCCTCTTCGATGATCTTGTCCAGCTCGAGCTTGCGAAACAGCACCTGCGGCGGCTCCAGCGGGGTCCCGGCGGCGATGGGCGCCAAGGCGGCGTCCCATCCCGCTTTGTGCACGCTCCCTTTCTGGGAGAGCATGCGCCACAAGCGGTCGGCGGCGAACGGGGTGAAGGGGGCCATCATGACGGCCAGCGCGCGGGTCAGGCGCAGCGACGCGTTCAGGACCGTGGCGCCCCGCTCCGGGTCTTCCTTGACGAGCCGCCACGGGGCCGAGGCGTCGAAGTACCGGTTGCCGGACTGGGCGAGGGCCATCACCGCGCGGATCGCGCGCTTGAAGTGGCAGCGTTCCAGGTCTGCGGTGACCGCGGTGTGCGTCGCTTCGATCCGTTGGAAGAGCTCCTTCTCACGCGGGCCCGGGGGACCGGACTCCGGCACCTGGCCGTAGCTCTTTTGTGTGAACGTGAGCGCCCGGTGCGCGAGGTTCCCGAGGGTGTCCACGAGTTCGTCGTTCACCTTCGCCACGAAGTCTTCCCAGGTCCAGTTTGTATCGCGCTGCTCGGGCATGTTCACGGCGAGATAGTAACGGACCACGTCCGGGTCGAAGCGGGCGAGGACGTCCGGCACCCAGATCCCGATCCCGCGGGACTTGGAGAACTGCTTTCCGTCGAGGTTCAGGAACTCGTTGGCCGGCACGTCGTACGGCAGGTTCAACCGGGGCTGGTCTCTTTTTTCGCGTCCGTCGGAGTAGCCGGTGAGGATGCTGGGCCAGATGATCGTATGGAACGGCACGTTGTCTTTTCCCAGGAAATAGTACCCCTTGGCTTCGGGGTCCTCCCACCAGGTCTTCCAGGCGTCGTCTTGGCCGTGCCGCGTTGACCATTCGATGGAGGCGGTGAGGTAGCCGCAGACCGCTTCGAACCACACGTACAGGCATTTGCCTTCATGGCCTTCGAGCGGGATCGGCACGCCCCATTTGATGTCGCGGGTGATGGGCCGGTCCTTGAGCCCTTCCTTGAGCCAGTTCTTCGTGAAGTTGATCGTGGCGGGCCGCCAATGTTCCTTGTCTTCCAGGTATTCGTTCAACCGGTCGGAGAACGCGGGCAGGCGGAAGAAGAAGTGCTCCGTCTCGCGGAACTCCAGGGGCGCTTCCGGGTTGTTCTTTGAGCGCGGGTCGATGAGCTCGTGCGGGTCCAGGGTCTTGCCGCAGCTGTCGCATTGGTCGCCGCGGGCTTCCGGTTTGTTGCAGTGGGGGCAGGTGCCTTCCACGTAGCGGTCCGGCAGGAAACGCTGTGCCTTCGTGTCGAACGGGGCCTCCGTGGTGCGTTTCTCCAGGTAGCCCTGCTCGTGCAGTGTGAGGAAGATGTCCTGCACGTGCTTCTTGTGGTTGTCCGTGCGCGTGGAGGTGAACAGGTCGAACGCGATGCCGAACGCCTTGAGGGACTTCACGTGCTCGCGGTGGTAATGGGCGACGACGTCGTCCGGGGTCTTGCCTTCCTTCTCGGCGGTGAGCAGGATCGGGGTGCCGTGCGAATCGGAACCGGAGACCATGAGCACCCGGTCGCCGGCCATGCGGTGGTAGCGCGCGAAGATGTCCGGCGGCA
>CAYVRY010000082.1:0-9136 GCA_964452895.1 uncultured Halobacteriales archaeon | reverse complement strand
GTCGGCGTCTTCGTTGAAGAGTTCCAGGGCCCGGATGAAGTCCGTGCCGGGGCACGGGTCTCCGCCCAGCCCGAGGCAGCTGGATTGGCCGATGCCGTTCTCGGTGAGCGCGTTGACGATCTCGTAGGTGAGGGTGCCGCTTCGGGACGCGATGCCGATCTTGCCGGGCTCGAAGATCATCCCCGGCAGGATCCCCACTTTCACGTTGTCGCCGGGACTCGCGGCGCCGGGGCAGTTCGGTCCGATCAGGGTCGCCCCGCTTCCTTTGGCGTAGTGCGTGAAATGCATCGCGTCGTGGACGGGGACGTGTTCCGTGATCACGATGATGTTCTCCATCCCGGCGTCCACGGCCTCGATCACGGCGTCGTGGGTGAAGGCGGCGGGGACGAAGACGAGGCTCGTGTTCGCCCGGGTCTCCCGGGCGGCGTCGGCCACGGTGTCATAGACGGGCACGTCGTGGACCGCCTCACCGGCTTTTCCGGGTGTCACGCCGGCGACCACGTTCGTGCCGAACTCCTTCATGGCGCCGATGTGGAAGCGGCCTTGATGGCCGGTCGCGCCTTGGACCACGAGGCGGGTGTCCTTGTTCACGACGACCGCCATTCACGCCACCTCCTTCATGCGCTCTTTCTCCAGTTCAGAGGATCGTTTCGCGGCGTCCTGCAGCGTGTTCGTGGTGATGAAGCCGGCGTCCTTGAGGATCTCCTTGGCCTCCTTTTCGTTCGTCCCTTTGATCCGGGTCACCACGGGCACGTCCATGGCTTCTTCCTCGATGACGTCCTTGATCCCTTTGGCCACGGTGTCGCATTTCGTGATGCCCCCGAAGAGGTTCACGAGGATCAGCGACGGCTTCGCTTTGCGCATGAGCCGCATGGCGCGTGCCACCTGCTCGGGGTCGTCGGTTCCGCCCAGGTCCAGGAACACGCCGGCGTTGCCCCCGAACTCGTTGAGTGCGTCCAGGGTGGCCATGGTGAGCCCGGCGCCGTTGGCGATCACGCCGATCGTGCCGTCGAGCTGGATGAACGCGATGTTCTCCCGGTGGGCCTCTTGTTCCAGTTCGGTGAACTCTTCCTCGGCGGCTTCGAAGGAGCCTTGCCGGAACCGGGCGGAGTCGTTGATGATCACCTTCGCGTCGGCGGCGACGACGTGCCCTTGCTTCGTCGCGATCAGGGGGTTGATCTCCAGGAGCTCGCTGTCGGTGGCCTTGTAGGCGTCGTAGAGTTGTTTGAGCACTTTGGCGATCTGTTTGCGTTCGTCCTTGGTGTAGTCATCGGGCAGGACGGCCAGGGCCTGGCGGGCGTGGAAGGGCATGAATCCGGAGAGCGGGTCGATGGTGACCCGGGCGATCTTGGCGGGGTCGACGTTCTCGATCTCGATGCCGCCTTCAGCGCTGAACAGGAGGAGGGTCTTGCGGGTGCTGCGGTCGATCAGGCAGGCGGCGTAGAGTTCCTTGGCCACTTCGAGACGTTCTTCCAGGTAGACGCTCTTGACGGTGAGCCCGTGGATGTCCATGCCGAGGATGTTCTCGGTGTGCTTCTTGGCCTCTTCGGGGTCGTTGGCGAATTGGATCCCGCCGGCCTTGCCGCGGCCACCGATGAGGACCTGTGCCTTGACGACACAGGGATAGGGTGCGTTTTCTGCGGCTTGCGGGAATCGGGCCGCATCGTCGACGAGGACTCCGCGGGGCACGGGGAGGCCGTTGTCGGCGAGCAGCTTTTTTCCTTGGTGTTCAAGGAGTTTCATGGCGACCGATTCGGCGCGAAGTGGGTGGGGTTGATAGGGGTTGCTGTGGCTGGGGCTTTGGGCCCGCGCGGACGCAGGCGCGCGGGCACCGCCGCTGCCGCCGCCGCGCGGCGGACGGCGCCGGGGTGCCCAGGCACTCGGCGGCGGGGGACCGGTGTGCGCCGGACCGGTCGGTTTCCCCGGGGGCACCGGGGCGCTGCGCGGGTCGCAGGAGCCTTCTGGCAGGAGGGGTCATTTGTAGAACCCCTGATGAGTGGCAGAGACTTGCTATACCGCAGAGTAGACTGCTCATGATGACTTGCCGATTTTGATGACACCGAAAACGAGGGACGTGAATAAAATAATATATCTTAGGGAAGGAAAAATGTAGGGGGTAATACACCTTAAGTGAATCCAAGATGAAAACGCAAATATTAAATAGCTAGCAAGACTACCTTCAAAATGTTGGTTGTGCACAAGTGGGTCTTCATCGTGGAGGTTGCATCATGACGTTGCCGGGACCGGTGGCCGTTGCGCGCGGCCGTGATCTCAGATGCCCCGGATGGCGCCAAGAGGCGTTTTTGCGCATGCTGGAGAACAATCTCGAGAACGCGGAGGCCCCGGAAGACCTCGTCGTGTACGGGGGGACCGGCAAAGCGGCGCGCTCATGGGAGGATTACCACAAGATCGTCGCGGCCCTGAAGGCGCTGCAAGACGACGAGACGCTCGTGGTGCAATCCGGACGCCCCGTGGCGGTCTTCACCACCTGGCCCACCGCGCCGCGCGTGGTGATCGCGAACAGCAACCTGGTCCCGGCCTGGTCGACCTGGGAACACTTCAACGAGTTGGAGAAAAAGGGGCTCATGATGTATGGGCAGATGACCGCCGGCTCCTGGTGTTACATCGGCACCCAAGGGATCATCCAAGGGACCTACGAGACGTTCGCCGCGTGCGCGAACAAGCATTTCGACGGCTCCCTCAAGGGGCGCATCGTGCTCACCGGCGGACTCGGTGGCATGGGGGGCGCGCAGCCGCTGGCCGTCACGATGAACGGCGGCGTGTGCATCGCCGTGGAAGTGGACCCCAAGCGCGTCCAGCGCCGTCTCGAACGCGGTTTCGTCGAACGGATCAGCGACGACCCGGACGAGGCCCTGCAGGCCGCACGCGACGCCGCGGGTGACGGTCGGCCGTTGAGCATCGCATTGGTGGGCAACTGCGCGGACGTGCTTCCCCGGTTCGCCGAGCAAGCCTTCACGCCGGACGTGGTCACCGACCAGACCAGTGCGCATGACGCGCTCGGCGGCTACGTCCCCAGCGGACTTCCTCTGAACGAGGCGGTCGCCATGCGCGAACAGGACCCCCGCGAGTACGAGAACCGGGCCTACCGGAGCATGGCGCTGCACATGCGCGCGATCCTCGCCTTCAAGCGTGACGGGGCCGTGGCGTTCGACTACGGCAACAACCTGCGCGCCCAAGCGCAGAAAGCCGGTGTGGAGGACGCTTTCGAGGTCCCGGGCTTCGTGCCGGAGTACATCCGGCCCCTGTTCTGCGAGGGACGCGGCCCGTTCCGTTGGTTGGCGCTCACCGGCGACGAGCAGGACATCGCGGTGACCGATGAACTGGTCACCCGGATGTTCGCCGACGACGACCGCCTGGTCAATTGGATCCGCCTGGCCCAGGAACATGTGCCGTTCGAGGGGCTTCCGGCGCGGGTCTGTTGGCTCGGTTACGGCGAACGGGAACGCTTCGCCCTGGAACTGAACCGCCTGGTGGCCCAAGGCAAGGTGGGCCCCCTGGCGATCACGCGCGACCACCTCGATTGCGGCTCGGTCGCCTCCCCGTACCGGGAGACGGAGGGGATGCGTGACGGCTCGGACGCCGTGGCGGACTGGCCGCTTCTCAACGCGCTCGTAAACGGCGCCGCAGGCGCCGACGCGGTTCATATTCACAATGGCGGTGGAGTGGGCATCGGGCTCTCCACGCATGCCGGCATGGTCGTCGTCTGCGACGGCGAAGCGTTGACCGATGACCGGATCCGTCGTGTGTTCAAGACGGACCCGGGGATGGGAATCATCCGGCACGCGGATGCCGGGTATGAACAAGCACAAAAGGTGGCGAAAACTGTGGGATTGGGACTTGAATCAAGAAAGAAGGAGGTGAGCCGGAGTGCCTCCTAGGGACACCGGTGAACTGCTAAGAAGCGCGATGAACGACCTGGGCGTCCCGTCCAGTGTGGACAAGCGGGTCCGCTCGTTCCGTACCAGCCTTTCCGCGATGATGGGCGAGGAGCTTCCGCGTCAGCTCGTGGACTTCGACACGCATCTTCTGCGTGCGTTGGAGCAGGCGGATGACCAGGAACCTACGCAACTGGCCGACCGTCTTGGCGACGCGCTGCATGAATGGGATTCCACCCAGCGTGAGGACCTTTACGGGTTGAGCCCGGAGGACCTGCGTGAATCCTTGATCAAGCTGGAAGACCTGTCGTTCCGGGATGGTGTGCGCGTGGCGCTGGATGATCCCAAAGTGATCTCCAGCATGTTCGTACTGCTCAAATCGGGCAACATCGATTATCGCAAAGGCGCGATCTTCACGCTCGAAGAGGTGGTCAAGAAGGACCCGCGGGCGTTGAACATCGACTTCCTGCAGGACCTGCTCTCGGGGCCGTATTCCAAGGAGGAGCGCGTCATGCTGATCGAGAACGCCACGGAGTTCGGTCGCATGATCGGGCGCATGATCTTGAAGCAGCAGACCCGTCAGCAGGGACTGGAGCTCGTCGAGCGTCTCTCCACGAGCGGGGAGGACACGCAGGTCCGGGTCGCCATGAAGGCGTTCACGCACCTGTCCAAGGTGTCGCCGGAGGAAGTGGACGTGGAGCAGGTCGCCCAGGGCGCCCAGCATGACAACGACTTCAACCGGGAGACCGCGGCCCGCGTGGTGCAGAACCTGGTCAAGCACGTCCCGTCGCGCGTGCCGGATTCCGTGGTGGAGTCCCTGGCCCGTGACCGCACCTGGACCGTGCGGCAGGTGGCGGTCCATGCCCTGGCGAACCTCGCTGCGAACGAACCGGAGCGCGTCGAGAAGATCCTCGACCGCCTGCGCTCCGACCGGGATGAGAACGCCGTGAAGGTGGCCGAGCGGGCCGCGGCGAAGATCCAGAAGCAACTCGCCAAGGCGCCCGGTTCCAAAGGCGCGACGACCCCCGCCTGAACGCGCGGGCCCATCATCGCACAGACCGTGCCCGCGGGGAAAACCCCATACCCGCCTCGCGGATGGGCTCGCTGTGTCCGGGGAAGACGATCCCAGCCAGAACGCACCCGATTCCGGGACCGTCACGGTCCATGGCGGCCGGCTCACCATCGATGACGTGGTCGCCGTCGCCCGCGACGGCGCCCGCGTACGCCTCTCCGGGGCCGCTCGCGAGCGGGTGGAAGAGTCCCGACGGATCGTGGATGACCTGGTGCAACGCAGGGAGGTGGCTTACGGGATCACCACGGGGTTCGGGGAGTTCGCGCACGTCACCATCGAACCGGACAAGGCGGGGACGCTGCAACGCAACCTGCTCATGAGCCACAGCGCCGGCGTCGACGAACCCCTGCCCAGGGACGTCGTGCGCGCGATGATGTTGATCCGCGCGGAAGCCCTCGCCATCGGGGTCAGCGGCGTGCGGCTGGCGACCCTCGAGCGCCTTCTGGAGATGCTGAACCGGGACCTGGTGCCCGTGGTCCCGTCCAAGGGGTCGTTGGGGGCCAGTGGGGATCTGGCGCCGCTTGCGCACATGTCCCTCCCGCTGATCGGTCTCGGGGAACTCTGGGTGGACGGGCACAAGAAGGACGCCGCCGACGTGCTCGAAAAGGAAAGGTTGGAGCCGTTGGAGCTCGGCGCCAAGGAAGGTCTGGCGCTCATCAACGGCACCTGTTTGATGGCGGCGGCGGGGGCGCTCGCGGTGCGTGATGCGTGGGATCTTCTGGCCGATGCGCACATCGCGGGTGCGATGAGCCTGGAGGCCCTGGAAGGCACGGATCAGGCGTTCATCCCGGAGATCTCCATGGTGCGGCCCCATCCGGGGCAGACGCGTTCGGCGCGGCTTTTGTACGCGCTCACGCAGGAGTCGCAGATCATGCAGAGCCATCGGGGCTGCCCGAAGGTGCAGGATGCGTACACGCTGCGATGCATGCCGCAGGTCTACGGCGCGGTCTTGGACACGATCGCGTTTCTCGAGCGCACCGTGGCCATTGAGATCAAGAGCGCCACGGACAACCCGCTGATCATGGCGGGCCGCGGCGGCGTCTCCGGCGGCAACTTCCATGGTGAACCGTTGGCGTTGGCGCTGGATTACCTGGCCATCGCGCTGGCCGACGTGGGCAACATGGCGGAGCGCCGCGTGGACCGCCTGGTCAACCCGCACGTGTCGGGGATGACGGCGTTCCTCGTGGAGGCGGGGGGGTTGAACTCGGGCTACATGGTGGCGCAGTACACCGCGGCGGCGCTGGCAACGGAGAACAAGATCCTTGCGCATCCGGCGAGCGCGGATTCGATCCCCACCAGCGCGAACCAGGAGGACCATGTCTCCATGGGCGCGACCGCGGCGCTCAAGGCGCAGCAGTCGCTAAGCAACGTGCGGCGGATCGTCGCCATCGAGTACATGTGCGCGGCGCAGGGGCTCGACCTGCATGCACCGCTCAAGCCGGGCCCCGCGGTGCAGGCGGCCCACGCGGTGGTGCGTGAGCACGTCCCGCGCCTGGAACGCGACCGGGTGCTCGCACCGGACATGGACGCGTTGACCCGGCTTGTTGAAAACGGCGCCTTGCGTGCGGCGGTCGCGCGCTCCGGGGTCGCCTTGGATCTGCGGTTCGATCCGTACCAGGCGGTCCCGGAGACGCGTCTTCCCGAGAAGGTGACCCCGGACCCGGTGCCGCGGCGGCGGATGCCGCCTTCTGCCGGCGGCGACGGAGCGGGGACTCGAGACGACGAGGCGACGGGCCGGGGGCCCGCTTCGTGAGGCCGCGAGAGGAGTGATATCCCGGGATACGCACCGGGCTTGCCGGCGTACATGGGTTCGTTCATCCGCCGTCCTCCGAATGGATCATCCAGACCGCCGTATTGATGACCCGTCGTGGCGGATGAGATCAAAAGGAAAACATTAAGGTGTGGTCGAAGGTGAACGGCTTGTCCTGTTTCCTGGATCGGTGATGTCTGGTATGCGACGAACATATTCTGTCATGACCGTGGGGATTGCACTGGTCGCGTTCGTCGCCGCTGGCTGTGTGGCTGCCGGGCTCCCCGCACCAGGCGGGCCGGCCCCGGCAGACCCCAAAACGGACGAGTGTCATTTCCAGTGCGAGCAAGTGAGGATGTACATCCAGGGCGGGATCGGAAACGTGGCCGTGCTGTGCGACTTGGAATGGTTGGCCGGTTATTGTCTGGGGGGCGGGATATTCGAAGACGTGGTGGGTGGGCGTCCTTATGAGATCGTGATCGCGGATGAGGTCGTCTCGCAGGTGAGCGGATCCTATCGGGTCGACAACGGTCCACCCACGGACTTCTGTGGTTCCGCTGTGACCCCGCTGGTCCCTCCGGGGGCCCGGATCACGGTCTGGGTGGATGGGCCAGTGTGGGGGGCGGTCTCATCGTGCTCGGACATGAGCTCGGGGACGATCGGGGAAGTCGGGATCATCAGGCGTTAGCGCCGTGGCATATGGTTACACTTTTGTGCTTGTCTTGTACGACCGGCGGTTTCGCAGACGATGACCGGCCCCTGGGAAGGCGGATTCATGCGTCCAGCACGCGAAGAGCCGGCCCCGCCTCGGGGGCAAGGTGATATCGTCGATCGCGATGCTGGACGACCAGGCCGAGGGTCTTGAGGCGTTGGAGGTGGTAACTGGCATTGGTCTTGGTGACGTTGAGACGGTCTGAAAATTGCCCGTTCGAGAGGGCGGATTCTTGTTGCAGTTCCTTCAATATGCGGCGTTGGGTGGGTGAGGTGAGGGCCGCGGCGGCCCGTTTGGTCAAGACGCCGAAATCCTTGGTCCTGGGAAACCAACGGATCCGGCCATGGATCCTGCAGGCGGTCACGGCGTTGAATTTTCTCAAGGATTCCAGGTGGTACCGTACCGTGCTGTGATGAAGGCGCGCGACCCGGGCAAGTTCACTGGTCGTCGTCCCGGGGTGTTCCACGACGCCTTTGTGCAGAGCTCGGCGCAAGGGATTCTGGTGCACACGGCATTGGTCTACTTCTGATTCATCGACACATTGGAACTTTGCCCAGGGGTCGTGGAACGGGCTCACGGTGGATTGCATGATCCATTGGAGGCGTACTGGGTACTTATCCATGGGCAGGGATTTGGATGCCCGATTGGGGGTTTCTCGGGCGGCCAGGAGGACAGGGTGCACTGTTTTTGAATATTGGTGGCGATGGGTCCGGCCGGCGCGGCAGTGCCTGTGACCACGGCGTCGCCGGAAGGGGTTATACGTGAGCCAAACGATGCGTCGGAGGATGCGACTCGGTGTCAAGGCGGCGCCCACCGACGCGGGCAAGATGGCGCGCCTGGAGGGCGTGCAGTTCCTGGAGACCGTGTTGCGCGGAAGGGACCTCCAGGAGGATTACGGGGCGACACGCGCGGCGTTCAGGGACCACGACGTGCTCGTGGTCCATGCCCCGTTCACCGTGCCCGGGGGGCGGGAAGTGGACGTCGCCGACCCGGATCCGGCGCATCGGGAGGCGAGCCTGCGGATGTGGCGCCGGTCGTGCCGGCTGGCGCGCGAGCTGGATGCCCGCTGGGTGGTGCTGCATCCGGGAGGGATCGTGCCGGTGCATGTGAAAGAGGGGCCGGAGGGGGGCCTGGCGCGTGCGGATGCCTTGGAGCGAACGACGAAAGCGCTTGCGGGGTTGGAGGATGAGAACGGGGCGGACCTGGTGCTCGTGGAGAACATGCCGTCACACTACCATAGAGCAAGCGGGGAGACCCATGCCGCGTTGACCGGTCAGGGCTTGATGGATTTTCTCGGCTGGCGCGATCATGTGGCGGGGCTCTGTCTGGACACCTCCCACGCGGTCTTGACGCCGGGTGGGGTGACCACGCTGGAGACCTTCTTGCGCCGTGCCGGGTCACAGATCAAGCATGTGCACCTGGGCGACGCCCTGCCGCCGGACGGGGAAGGACTGCCGTTGGGTGAAGGCGTGATCCCGTGGCAGCGGGTGGCGTCGCTCCTGGAGGAGCGGGCGTCGCAGGATGTAGGCGCCGTGCCGGAGGTGCATGGTGGGCACGAGGCGGGCGGCGCCGGGTTCCGGGAGGCTTTGCGGTTCGCACGGCTGCACTTGTAGTCCGTTGGGCTGCCCGCGGCCAGGTGAAAGGGTCCGCTCACCCCGTCCTTTTTTGACTGGCCCGTTCTTGCGCGGCCACGAGCCCCCTTGCAT
>CAYVRY010000081.1:0-9199 GCA_964452895.1 uncultured Halobacteriales archaeon | reverse complement strand
GTGACGAGCGACGACGTCTTCGACGAGACGATCACGCGCCTTCGCAGGAAGGTCGGGTACGCGCAGGCGGTTCGGGCAGGGCGAACCATTCGTGGAGATCCTGAAGTAAGAATTCTCCCACTGTCCACAGGGGACCGAGACCGGGCCTGGGGGCTGTTCGAAGATTTTGGTAAAGATGTCAAGAGCCTTACGGACTGTTCGAGCGCAGCGATCATGCAGCGTTTGGGGATCGAGACGATCTTCACGTTCGACAGTGATTTCATCCGATTCGGTCTGAGTGTGGTTCCGCCGCCGTGAACGGGGCCGAATAATCAACGGTTGTCCTTTTCGTGTTGACCAGATGCCCTCGATTCACTGGGGTGGTTGCCGAGCCCAGCAGCGCGAAACACCGAGCCGACGAGTCCAACCGGCGTGATTGACAGGTTTGCGCAGGTTGGAGTCGCCGTGTTTATATAGGATTCGAATCGGGGTGGGCAAGTGTTCGTTACGCGAGTAGGAACCTTCCACAACTATGGCCTCAGCAAGCTTTTTCATGCTTCTCGCCGTAGCACCCCGGCATGGCCCAAACGACTTCAACGAATCAAATCCACGAGCATCGCACGGCGAAGGTCACGGAGCTGGTCTCCACGTCCTCCAAGAGCTTCGAGGAAGCGGTACAGAACGGGATCAGCGATGCGGCGGCGTCGACCCGGGGGATCACGGGGGCTCATGTGGTGAACATGAGCGTGGCCTGTACAAACGGCAAGATCACGGAGTACAAGGTGAACCTGAAGATCGCTTTCGGCATCGAACGCACGTAGGTTGTTCACAGGCCCAGGCAGCCCGTGCTCCACAGGAGGTACGCCCAGACGGCAAGTCCGATCAGCCCGAGCAGGCTGAGGCTGGTCAGGAACCGCTTGCGGCGTGTTTTGTGGCGGACGGAGTACATGGTCGCGAGCAGTCCCGGCGCTGCGCCCAAGAGCGCCCATAAGCGGAACGTGTTGTGGGAGACGCGTCGGGGTCGTCCGGTGTGGGTCTGGGCCAGTTTTTTGTCCACGGCGGCGAGCAGAACCCCGGTTACATTGATCGCGCCGAAGGCCGAGTAGAGGACCAGGCAGAGGGCCACGCGCCCCATGACGAGGCCGGGTTTATTGCGTCTTGCGTTGGTGCGTGATCCGTGCGAGGGCAATTGAAAGGCCGACGAGCCCGACGAACAGGAGGGCACCGGGCCCGGGGGTGACGAGTTCGTCTTCGGTGGCTTCCGGGGTGGGCGCCAATGCGGCGATGATGGGCAGTTCGATGTGGCTGTTGCCGCGTGCTTGGCTCATGCCCATGGCGATCCCGGTGAATGTGCCTTGGGCGGTGACGGTCCAGACGAGCTGCTGGCCGGGTCCGAGGCGGTCGTGTTCCACGTCGGTGTCCCATTCCAGTAGCGGGTAGGCTTCCTCATCCCCGCTGGGGGTGAACGTGTGTTCTTAGGTTTCGCCCTGGCCGATCAGGGTCTGGCCGTGGTGCAGCGTGGTCGCCACTTGCACGTCGCCCAGGTGCGTGTTCCCGCCCAGGTGGACGGCGAAGTGGATCGTCCCGTTGCCGTCCAGCAGCAGGGTGTGGTTCAGGGCGGGCTTGAGGGTGAGGGTCCAGTGCCAGGAGCCTCCGGGAGCGTCGGTGCCGGGGTTTGCGGGGTCGGTTTCGTTGAGATCGCTGCTCATGTGGTGGTCGAAGCGATGGTCCACCGGGTCGCGGTGCGCCCAGAGCGTGGTGTGCCCTGGCGAGGGTTGTGGGGCGTGGCTGCCGGCCAGGCCCTCTGCGGCGACGAGGCCGGCCAGAAGGAGCGCCCCGACCAACACCACCTGAACATGCATGGGGCGGTCCAGGCCCCTTTTGTCTATTTCCCCCTTTTGAGCGGTGGGCTGCCGGTTACCTGGAGGGCAGGCGGCGGCGGCCGGGGGGGCCGCCAATGGCAACGGCTATCAGGAGGGTGTCTTTGCGCCGCGTGGCGCCAGAGTCTTTGGAGGTCCCGCCGTCATGATGCAATCACAACAAGGCTACGATGTGGCAAGTACAGTCTTCTCACCCGATGGGCGCCTGTTCCAGGTGGAGTACGCCCGGGAAGCGGTCAAGCGGGGCACGACCGCGGTGGGTGTCCGGTTCAAGGAGGGCGTCGTCGTGGCTGCGGAGAAGCGGATCGCCTCGCATCTTGTGGAGCCGGCTTCCGTGGAGAAGATCTTCCGTTTGGAGAACCACATCGGGTGTGCCACGTCGGGCCTGGTGGCGGATGCGCGTGCCTTGGTGGACCGCGTCCGGGTGGATGCGCAGATGCACCGGATCACGTATGCGGAACCGATCACGGTCTTGTCGTTGGTCCAGCGGATCAGCGATTTCAAGCGGTCGTTCACCCAGCATGGTGGCGCGCGTCCGTTCGGCACGGCGCTTTTGGTCGCGGGTGTGGATGAGACGGGCCCGCGTCTTTTCGAGACGGATCCGTCCGGCGCCTTGTTGGAATACCGCGCCGGCGCCGTCGGGGCCGGTCGAGGCAAGGCCTTGGAGCATTTCGAAACGAACTACAAGGAGGGCGTGAGCGAGAAGGACGCGGTGCGTCTCGCGTTGGAAGCGCTGGCGGCGGCCACGGAGGCGGCGGTCTCGGTCCCGGGGGCCGTGGAAGTGGGTGTCGTGATGCGCGACAAGCCGTTCCGTTTGATGGAGACCGATGCAGTGGAGAAGGTCCGAAAAGCGGTGGCGGCGGAGTCGCAAAAGAGCGGCCCCACGGAGTCGCCGGGTACGTAGTTCACGGCATGACCCGGATGTGCTGGAGGAGCCACACGATCCAGGCAGCGTAGAGCACGACGAGCACGATGCCGATGCTGCGGCTGAGGCGGTTTTTGGGGGCCATGAAGAGGAAGACGAGCAGGGGGGCGAGGGCGGCCGAGGCCAATTGAAGCGGGGTGTCGCCGTCCGGTTGGAGGGGCAGGACGAGCGCGGTCGCACCGAGCACGAACAGCAGGTTGAACAGGTTCGAGCCGACGATGTTCCCTATGGCGAGTTCGAGGTGGTCTTTTTTTGCGGCGGAGACGGTGGCGGCGATCTCCGGGAGCGAGGTGCCCACGGCGATGAAGAAGAAGCCGATGAAGCCTTGGGTGAGGCCCAGGTGTTCGGCGAGGATCAGTCCGTTGGTGACGAGCCAGTGGGCTCCCAGCCCCAGCCCGATGATCCCGATGATGACGAGCAGAATGCCGCGCATGGGGGTCATCGCGGTCACCATCACGGGGGGTTGGATCCCTTGTTTCGAGAGGTGATAGACGTAGTAGAGGAAGCCGGCGAAGAGGATGAGCAGGATCACGGCGTCGATGCGTCCCAGTTCCGCACCGGTCCCCAGGGGCAGGTAGATCATGGCGGCGACGAGGACCGTCGCGATGAGGGTCCCGGGCAGTTCCCATCGGGTCATGCTGGGGTGGGCCCGCACGGGGCCGAGGATCGCGGCCAGGCCGAGGATCAGGAGCAGGTTCGCCACGTTGGAGCCGAACACGTTCCCCAGTGCGAGTCCGGTGGCGCCGCGAGCGGCGGCGAAGAGGTTGACGAGCAGTTCGGGGGCGGAGGTGCCGAAGCTCACGACGGTCAGGCCGATGATCAAGGTGCGCACGCCGAACCGGCGGGCGAGCCCGGCGCTGCCGTCCACCAGGAAGTCGGCGCCTTTCCAGACCAGGACCAGCCCCACGAGAAAAAGAACCACCGTGAGCATCGTTGCTGGCCGGCGATGGCCCCCCCTCTTAAGGGTCTACCTGGCGGGAAGACGGGTTCCGGGCCCCGGTTCGGCGACTGCCCCCCGAAATATATCAAAGACTGGCCAATTTTAGGCAACTTTGATATGGCGGTGGGCGTTCTTCCCGCACGATGGCGGGCCGGTTCGAGCAGCAAACTCCGACGTCTCCGGGCAGACGGTCCCGGTCCGCCCTGGCCGGCGTGACGGCGCTGCTTGTTCTCGCCCTTCTGGCCGCCCCCGCGGCCACGGCCGTGGACTACCAAGGGCCCGGGCAGGAGGGCCGGGTGCCCGTCGGCATCGGCGACGTGCTGGCGCAGCAGGCGCCGCTTGTCGGGGCGGATGTCACCCAGATCCCCTTGGAAGGGGTCCCGGACGCGGTGTGCCGCGTCGTTCTCGATGAGAACGGGACGTACGGTGCGACCCAGGTCGTCTGGTCCCCGGGCGATGAAACCGCGTACGTGGCCGCCGAGCCCGGTGCGCTGGAGGCCCCGTTCCAGATCCACGCTCACTGGGAGCGGGACATCAACGACAACTGCACGGTGGAGGTGACCCCCGACAGGACGATCTGGCACGATCCGCGCGGGCGGGCGTTCACCGAGCCTCGGTTCGTGGAGCGTTTTCTTCACTACGACGTGCAGGCCGGTTCGTGGTTCAAAGTGGAGGCGCAGATCCACAACAACGGAACCCGGACGGAGACGATCAATGCGGACTTGGAGCATCTGCGCGAGACGTGGGAGCTGCAAAACGCCAGCAGCCTGGTCGGTGTGGAGGTGGAACCCTTGCAGACGGTCCGACTCACGTTCGAGATCCACATCCCTGCGGACGAAGCAGGCGGTAAGAAGTTGCTCTTGCTGAACGCGCAAGGCCAGAAAAGTGGTTGGGTGGACCGCGCTACGTTCGTGATCGAGGTGGAGGAAGACGTGGAGGCGCGACACGGCGCGGGCGATGAGGACGGCGAGGAGGAAGAGGAGGGAATCGACTCGAAAGGCTCGGCGAAGCCGCCGTCCCAGCCGGGTTCGCGCACGGGGCAGATCCCCGTTGTGGGCCCGGCAGCCCTGCTCGTCACGGTAGCCTTTCTCCTGTGCTGCCTGCGTCGACGCGGGGCGTGAGCGGGGCCCGGTCTAAAGGTGACGTGGGTTCGTGGAGCCGTTCGGGGTGCGCGTCACGGTGGAGACCTTCCCGCGCAGGGTGCTCAGGTAGTTCGGCAAGGACTCCACGTCCTGGACTTCCGCATAGATCGCCAGGTTCTTGCGCAGCCGGTTGTGGGTCCGCACGCGGCCTTTCAGGTTGTCGCGCAGGACCCGGGTGATCTGTCCGCCCGTGCGGTCCCAGTCCATGAGCAGGATCGCTTCCGGGTAGGCTTCGGCGATCCGGTCACAAAACGACACCAGTGTGCCCGGCCCGTTGATCGTCAACACGGTGCCTTTCAGGCCCAGTCGACGCAGCGCCGCGACGTCCCGTTTTCCTTCCACGATGGCCGGATGGTTCTCGTTGAGGTCGATGATGTCGTCCACGGTGCGCTCCAGATGGACCAGCCGTTCTTCTGTCCGGATCATTGTAGTTCCTCCGAGAGTCGGTTCGTCGCGTGGCCAAGGGTGATGCCGTCCACAATCACGGTCTTGAGCGGATGTCCTGCGCCGTTCGTGATCGCCACATCGGTGTCGTCGCGGTCGAAGAATCGCGCCACAAGCCGGACCACTTCCTGGTTCGCCCGTCCCTTCTGGGCCGGGGACTGGACCCGGATTCCGATCCGCTTGCGCCATGGGTCGTACCGGTCCGGGAACCGGGCCGCCGGAGCAGCCGGCGACACGAACAGGTCCAGGCGGAGCCCTTTCGGGTCCTCGCCGAGTGCAGCCACGAAATCCGGCCGGCTCATCCCGGGTCCACCCATCCCTCTCTGGAGGTATGGGTTTTGCGTTTCGGGTTGCCGATCGGCGAGCCGGCGCGTCCGCGCGGACCCCCTGGACGGGCCACCAGGAGCCCCCGCCCTCCGTTTCTCCCGGAAAGCCCCCGCAATAGCTTTATAGGGGTCCCAGTCTGCCCGCTTGCTTCCCGTTATAGGTCGGACTCTCCATGACTACTGTCTACGATGTTCCAGCGGCCCTGCTCATCGAGCGGCTGGCCAAGCGATTGAAAAAAGAGAAGGCGCTGACGCCTCCCGAGTGGGCCGCATTCGTGAAGACCGGGATCCACACGGAGAAGCCGCCCACCGACCCGGACTGGTGGTATGTCCGGCTTGCCGCTGTGGTCCGCAAGGTCTACCTCAAGGGTCCCATCGGCTCCCATCGGCTCACCGCGGAGTTCGGGGGGCAACGGGACCGCGGGGCGAAACCGGACCATGCCGTGCGCGGTTCCGGGTCCATCGCGCGTACCGCCTTGAAGCAGTTGGAGGAGGCGGGTCTTCTGGCCCAGATCAAGGGCCGCGGCCGCACGGTGACCCCCAAAGGCCGTTCGCTTCTGGACAACGAGGCGCATGCGGTGATCGAGACGCTCACGAAAGAGAACCCGGCATTGGCAAAGTATTGACATGATCAAGGAGAACGCGGTGGCGGCAATGGAAGACGATTCGGACGAACTGGAACGCCTCAGGAGGCAGCGTATGGCCCAGGCTCAGGGCGAGCAGGCCCAGTCCCAGGAAGCGGCCGAACAGGCGGAACGTCGCCGGCAGGAGGAACAGGCGCGCCGGGAAGCGGTACTGCGCCAGGTCCTCACTTCGGAGGCCCGGGAGCGGCTCAGCCGCATCCGGATCGCGCGCCCCGACCAGGCGCAGGTGCTCGAGCAGCAACTCGTCGCTTTGGCGCAGTCCGGACGGTTGAACAAACGACTCACGGACGAGGACATCAAGGCGATCTTGACCCAGTTGTTCCCGCCCAAACGGGACATCAGCATCCGCCGCAAAGGAAAGATCGAGGAGTGAAAGTATGGCGACGAACAAACCCGGGCCGAAGAAAAGACGGCTCATGGCCGCCCTGACGAGCAACCGGCGGGTGCCCGCATGGATCATGCAGCGTACGAACCGCAACTTCGTCCGGCACCCGAAGCACCGCAACTGGCGGCGTGGCAAACTGAAGATGTAGAGGGGTATTCATGGCTGATAACGAATTGGAGCGCATTTACACGATTCCCCTTCGCAAGGTGAAGGCGACATCCCGCAATGGACGCGCGGACCGTGCGGTCCGTGAGGTCCGCGGATTCCTCGAGCGCCATATGAAGAGCGACGACGTCTGGATCGACGATGCGGTGAACCAGGCGATCTGGGCGCGCGGAAAATACACGGTCCCGTCACGCCTTCGCGTCCGCGCGGTGAAGTTCGAAGACGGCGTGGTGGAAGTCTCGCTCCCCGAAGAAGACCGGATGACCTCGATCCGGGCCGCGCTCAAGGAAGAGCGTGAGTCCAAGGCCCCGATCCTGCCCACCCCGGAGGGGGAAGAAGGCGAAGAGGGTGAAGAGGGCGAAGAGGAATCGGAAGCCGCCGAGATCGAAGCGGAGCCCGAGGAGCCCGGCGAGATCGAAGCGGAGGAGGAGCCGGGCGAGAAGCCCACTGCCGAGATCGAGGCGGAGCCCGAGGAGCCGAAGCCCGACGAAGAGACGAAGGAGTCCGAAACCGGGGAAGGGTCCGAGAAGAAGGAGTCCTCGTCAAAAGAGTCCACCGGCGGTTCCTAAGTGTCCCTTCACGATTTGACCTTCTCCACCTCTTTCAGGGATTGTCTTGTTCCGGCGTCTTGATGTAAACGGGAATCCGCACGTGGGTGTATTCACCCGTACGAACGATCAGGTGACGTTCGCTGCGACCCAGTTGACCGAGCGGGACTACAAGGAGATCGAAGAGGCGCTGGAGACCCGGGTGACCGCGTTGACCCTGGCGGGGTCGCGCCTGATCGGGAGTCTGCTCGCGTTGAATTCGCGCGCCGCGCTCGTTTCCAGTCTGGCGGACCCGGCGGACGTTCGGCGCCTGGAAGAGACCGGCATCGAGGTCGGTGTCCTGGAAGACCGGTTGAACGCCGCGGGGAACAACGTGCTCGTCAACGATCGGGCGGCCTTGATCCATCCCACATTGGCCCATGACGTCGTGGACATGGTGGGAAGCCTCTTCGGCGTGGAGACCCGGCAAGGCACCATCGCGGGCGTCCCCACGGTGGGCATGGCGGGCGTGGTCACCGGCAAGGGTTTGCTCTTGCATCCCCGCTCGACCCCCGAGGAGGTCAACGATCTGGCCACGTTTTTCGGGGTGGATGCCCAGATCGGGACGGTGAACCACGGTGCGCCCTATATCGGGGCCGGGCTCGTGGCGAACACGAAGGGCGCCATCAGCGGGACGCCGACCACGGGGATCGAGATCGGTCGGGTCGAAGACGCGCTGCACCTCTACTGAGCCCGGCGAGGCATGTATGGGGCCAGGGCGGTTTTGCCCGCCCGGATTGGATCCCCGCCACCGCGCCGGCTGCCGCGCCGGCCCCTGGGCGTCGAAACGGCCATATACGGTGCCCAGGTTCGAAGCGGCACCCCCAGTGACCGGGCGCCTCCGTCGACCGGAGTCTCCGGGTGGGGTTTGGAGTGAAACCATGAAGGCTTACCATGTGAAGGGGACGTTTCAGATGGGCATCAACAAGCGGCAGCCCTTCACGTTGGAGTGCGCCGCGAAGGATGATGCCGCGGCGCGGGAATACGCTTACAGCGACCTCGGCAGCCGGCACGCCGTGGTGCGGCGCTTGATCCAGATCATTTCCGTAGAAGAGCAACCCCTTGACGAAGTGGCGAACCCGCGGGTGCGTTACCTGGCCGAGCGGGGGGCTTGAGACGGTGGCCCAAGCTGGGCAACCGGACCCACAACAGCTTGCGGGTCAGGCCGAGCAGTTGCGTGAGCACCTGGAGCAGGCCACCGGTCGGTTGGAGATGCTGACCCAGATGCGTGATGAGAAACAAAAGGGCCTCACGACCCTGCGCGGCATCAAGGACTCCTCGCCGGGCGACGAGATGCTCGTCCCGGTGGGAGGGACCGCGTTCGTGAACGCGAGTCTCGCCGAGAACAAGCAGGTGATCATGGGTGTCGGAGCGGACTACGCGATGCCTCGACCCATCGACCAGGCGATCGAGTCGCTCGAGACGGATGTCCGGGCTCTTGGTTCCGAGATCGAGAACCTGAGTGCCCAGGCGGGACGCATGGAAGCGGAATACACGAGCATCGTGCAGGCCCTCCAGTCCATGCAGGCCGGCCCACAACAGTGAATTCGTGGAACCATGTTCAAGAACCTGCGCAAGAAACTCAATCGGTTCGAAGACGAACTCGAGAGCGCGCTGGATGAAGAACTGGAACGCGAACTGGCGCGGGCCATGGAGGCCGAGGACACCATGACGCCGCCCGAGGCGAAGTCCGGCCCCATGTCGACCCCGCCGGAGCACGTGCGTGACCCGGAGCCCCAGGAACGCGCACCCGGGCCGGAGTCAGAACCCGACCCGGACCCG
>CAYVRY010000080.1:0-9455 GCA_964452895.1 uncultured Halobacteriales archaeon | reverse complement strand
CCCGTGACGAGGCGGGCCGGTTCGCCCAGAGCACCCATCAGGTCAAGGAGGTCGCGCTCGGGTTGAACCCGGCGTTGAAGCCGCGCGGGGACCCGGTGGCCGATGCGAAGGGCCGCGGTGTGGTCCGCATCGTTGTGGGGGCCGGGCTGCGGGAGTATCCGCCTGGGGCTCCGGTCTCGCTGGAGCTCGTGGTACCGGGAGCGAAGGTCACTGCGGTCGCGGAGGACGGTACGGAGTCCCCGCTCCTGTCGGGGGGTCGGTTTGTGCCCCGGCAGGCCGTGCGCGCATGAGGGTCACTCGGCGATCTCTTCCGCGACGTCGGTGAGCATCTCGGTCAAGAGGTCCTCAAAATTCTGGTTCTTGTATTCGCGCTTGGAGCCGTCCTTGGCGCGGGCCCGGGCGGTGAACCGGGGGCCTTCCTTGTTAACCTCGATGTCGAAGAGGCGTTCGCCCATAGGCGCGGCGAACAGGGGGCCCTTAAAATGGATTGTGCCCGCGGGGACCGGTCACCGGAGGGCGCGGAGGCGGGGTTTCTCCTGGTGAGGTCCGCCTGGAGGGGTCGGTTTGCGCGCCAGGCCCGAAGGCTCTGGGCGCTTGGAACGGGTAAGTTCAATCGGGGGGGAAGGGGCGCCAGGTCTAGTAGGTCGGGTCCCAACAGACTTCGGGGCCCAAGACGCGGCGCTTTTTATCGACGGACATAGTCTATCAATTGGGCTATCCACATATATCCGTTTTTCGTTCAGGTTCGGAGTGCACGGGGATTCGTAGGACCGTTTTTGGTGAATCGGGTCCTTTCCTGCCGCTTCGGGTGGGGGCGCGGGGTGGGGCCCCGCAAAAGTAGTGCCGTGGACGGGATTTGAACCCGAGACCTTCGGATGTCTCCGACCAGGAAGCGTCGATGTCGACGAACCGCTTCGGGCTGTGCCCTATGAGTCCGACGCTCCGCCAGGCTGAGCTACCACGGCAAGGGAGGGCCTGTCGGGATGGCGGCGAAAAAAGGGGGTCTATTTCAAGCTTCGGCTTTGCTCGGCAAGGTGGGAACGGGAAAAGGATGGTAAAGAGGTTCCCGGGGCTCACGCGAGGATCGGTCCGCACACGATCCGGGCCCCGGCATCGCCGGCGGGTTGGGATTCGTGGTCGTCTCGATCCGCGTGCAGGACCAGGGTCCGCTGCAGGATGGACGTCTCGCCGTCCCCCAGCGTGATGCCGGGATGCACGTAGGCGAGTGCGCCACGGCCGCTCTCGTGGACCTCGGTGTTCGGCAGGTCGCCGGCGTGTTTGCCTCCGGCGGGTGCATTGTAGGGTCCATGGGAAGATCCGTCCGGGTTGAAGTGGCCTTCGGCCTCACCGGCGGCGTTGCCGTCGCGCGGCCCGCAGCCCGGACCGGCGTGGATGTGGGTGCCTTTGTGGCCCGCTTCGAGTCCTTCCACGAAGACGCCGATGGTGACCGCGTCACCGTGTTCGATGAACACGGCGACCCCGGTCTCTTCATGCATGCCTTCGGTGCTCACGTTGAAGAGGTCCCCGGTGAGCAGATCAGGGAGGTCGCCCGGCGGGGTCTCTTCGATGGGCCCGCACACGATCCGGGCCCCGGCATCGCCGGCGGGTTGGGATTCATGGTCGTCTTCACCGGCGTGCATGACCAGCGTACGGCCCAGGACCCCTTCGTCGGACTCGTCTGCGGTGATCCCCTCGACGAAATGGGCAAGCGCGCCGCGGCCGCTTTCATCGATCTCCAGGTTGGGCAGGTCGCCGGCGTGTCGTTCATCGGTCCCGGCATGGGGATCGCCGTGTTCCGCCCCGAACGGGTTGAAGTGGCCGCCTGCTTCCCCGGCCGCGGTGCCGTCGCTGGGGCCACAGGAACCGCCTTCGTGGATGTGGGTCGCCCGCGTCCCTTCTTCGAGGCCTTCGACGCTCACGAGGATCTGGACGCCGTCCGGGGTGGGGAGCAGGAGCGCCCATCCCACGGTCTCGTCGTCGACCCCGTCTGCGTTCACTTGCGTGAGGCGGGCCGCCAGCCGGGGCACGGGGGCCGGGTCGCCCGGCTGGTCGTCGTCGCCGGGTGTTTGATCGTCGTCCTCGTCGCCGCTGTCACCGCCGCTGTCGTCGCCATGGTCGCCGTCGTCGTCGCCCGCCATGCAGCCGGCGAGGAGGCTGGTGATCAACAGGCCAAGCACAATCCAGGGGAGGGATTTGTTCATGTGCCCACGGGAATCCAGGAGGGTTAAAAACTCTCGCCGGGGCACGCACGGGATGTCCGTGTCGCGTACGTTGGCCTTCACTCACGGATACGCACGGTTGATCGTGCGGGGGAACGGCGTCATGTCGCGGATGTGCTCCTGCCGCGTGAACCATTGCAGCAGGCGTTCCACGCCGAGGCCGAACCCGCTGTGCGGGATGCTGCCGAACCGGCGCAGGTCGAGGTACCAGGCGTAGTTCTCCAACGGGGCCCCGTCCGCTTCCAGGCGTCGGATCAACTCGTCGTTCTCGGTCTCCCGTTCGCTCGCGCCGACGATCTCGCCGTATCCTTCCGGGGCGAGGATGTCGTTGCACAGCACCCGCTCCGGGTCGTCCTTTCGGACGCGCATGTAGAACGCCTTGATCTTCTTGGGGAAGTCCGTGATCACGAGGGGGCCGGTGCGCCCTTCCACGAGGGCCCGTTCATGGGGGGTGCCGAAGTCCGCGCCGAACTGGAACTCCGGGAAACCGTGCTCCTGCAGGTACGTCACCGCGTCGCCGTAGTCCATGCGTTCGAAGGGGGTCTCGAACGCGAGCAGGTCCTTCGGCTCGCGACCGAGCGCTTCCAGGTCCTTGGTGGCGTTTTGTGCCACCTGCCTGGCGGTCCATGTGATGAGTTCTTCCTGCACGCGGATGTTCGCGTCGCTGCCCATCCAGGCCATCTCGGCTTCCAGGTGCATGTACTCGGTGAGGTGTTTCGTGGTGCGGGATTTCTCGGCCCGGAACGAGGGGGTGAGCGAGTACACCTTCTCGTGCGTGTAGATCAGGGCCTCCAAGTACATCTGGGCGGTCTGGGAGAGGTAGGCCTTTTGCCCGAAGTAGTCGAAGTCGAAGACTTCGCTGCCGCCTTCGGCGGCGTTCGTGGTGATCACGCTGGGGGTGACCTCGATGAAGCCGTTGGCATTGAACCATTCCCGCATGGCGCCCAGCAGGACCCCTTTCACGCGCTGGATGCGTTGTTGTTCCTGGCTGCGTACCCAGAGGTGCCGATGGTCCAGCAGCAGTTCAGGGGATTGTTGCTCCTTGATGGGGAACACGTCCGCTTTGTGCACCACGTTGACCTCGGTGGCCTTGAGTTCCCATCCGCCGGGGGCACGGGGGTCTTCGGCCACGCTGCCTTCGACCTGCAGGCTGGATTCCATGAGTGCGGCGGCGGCTTCGTCGAACGCCTGGGTGTCGACCTGGTCGCGTTTGATGGTGACCTGGATCAAGCCGGTGGCGTCGCGGACGACGAGGAACGCGATCTTGCCTTTGGAGCGGGAGCGGTGGATCCAGCCGCGCACGCGCACGTTCTGGCCCTTGTGGCTGCCGTCGAGGATCTCCCGGATCGGGGTGAAGGCGGGGTCGTCCAGGTTGCTGTAGGCCGGGTGTTGCGGGTCCGTGTTCGCACCGGGCATTCAGGCGCCTCCGGTCTGCTTCTGGGCGGATGCGAATCCCTGGATGATCCGTTCGGCGGGGTCTGCGATGCGCATGAGTTCGAACATGGAGCCCTTGGCCTTCACGTCGCGGCCCATGAGACCGGTGGCCAGGTCGAGGCTCCCTGACAGGAGGCGCCGCCACGTGTCCAGGTTCATGCTCACGATCAGGCCGTCTTCTTCCACGGTCTGTGTGGGGTGGAGGGTGAGCGTGACGTCGCCTTCTCCGTTGGTCGCCAGGCGCACGATCCGGGATTCTCCTTCGTCGTCGGATTTCAGTTTCAGGAAGAGGGGACGCCCGATCTTCTTGAGCGCAGCGGCGGTGGACGGGTCCTGCGACAGCGGCTTCTCCATCCGCCGGCACCACGGTTCGTCCGGCAGTCCACTCGGGGGCGTCACGGGGCCGCGCCACCGCGGCGTGGCTCTTAGGGGTTTGCTTGTGGACAGGGGGCGGATCGGGTTTGGCCGGAGCGGCAGGAAGTGCCGTTTGGTGGCTCTTGGGGGTTTGCTTGTGGACGCGGGGCGGATCGGTTTCGTCGGCGCCAGGAGGTGCCGGTTGGTCCATTGTTCCCGGGGGACGTCGAAAGCATATTGGCCGACCCCTTGATGGGCGTCGTGCCATGGGAGCGGTCCGGAGGGTCTGGGATGGATGAGCGTGTTCTCATTGTGGGCGGTTGCGGCTTCACGGGGTCTCATCTGGTGGACGAACTCGTGGGCCGGGGCCAGGAGGTGGTGGCCACGGACCTGCCGGGTACGGACACGTCCTATGTGGACCGGGCGGGGGTCCGTTTCGTCCCGGCGGACCTGACCCGACCGGAGACCTTGGAGGCGGTGTTTGCCGAGGGCCCGTTCACGGCGGTCTACCATTTCGGTGAACTCTCGTCCCATTCGGTGCCGCTTCGGCCGCTTCTGCGCGTGAACCAGGAGGGCACGGCGAACCTGTTGGAGGCCCTTCGGCGTCACGATGTGGCCCGGCTCATGGCGTTGGGCAGCGGCGGGGTCTATGGCGACCCGGCGCAGATCCCGGCGGATGAACAGACGCCGATCCGGCCCCTTACGCCGTACGATGAGTCCAAGGGGCGCATGGAAGAGGAGGTGTGGAAGGCCTCGGAGGACTGGGGATTGCGGGCCACCGTGGTCCGGCCGGCCGCCATGTACGGCCCGCGTTCGCGCAAGGGCGCGGCGGTGCCGCTTTTTCTCATGGCGTTGGGGCAGATGCCGGCGGTCCCCGGGCGGCGCGACTGCTTCGCGGCGTTCGCGCACGTCCGGGACGTGGTTGGCGCGGCGCGTTTCCTGATGCATCATCCCCGTTCCGCGGGGGAGGTGTACAACGTGGCGGACGACACCTTGATGACGGTCCAGGATCTTTTGTTCATCCTGGCGCCGCATGTGGACGCGCGGATCTACAATGTGCAACTGCCGCACTGGGGTCTGCGGCTGTTGTCGTGGTTCAACGCCCGGCGCGCCAGCAAGACGGGGCGCACGCCGCGCATCGAGCGTTACGCGTTGGGGGTCCTCATGCAGGACACCTTCATGAGCAACCGGAAGCTCAAGGAGGCCGGCTACACGATGCGGTACCCTGATTTCGTGGTGGGGATGGTGGAGACCATTGATTGGTACAAGGCGCAAAACTGGTTGTGGCGGGATTCCGGTCTGGCTCACAAGCGGGATCTTCCGGGGGCCCCGCCGGCATGAGTCTGCTGCTTTCCCCGTTCGTGCTGTTCGCACTCGGTCTGGTGGTGGCCCGGATCGCGAAGGCGCGGCGCGTGTGGCGTCGGCACTCCCGGTTCCCCCGCCGGGCGGTCTTTTGGGTGCTTGCCCTCTACACGGTCTTGTCGTTGGGTCTGTTCATGGACCATGAGGCCTTGCAGGTCCTGGTCCGGTGGTTGCCCGGCGAGACGGGGACGGACTGGATGGTGAACTCCGGTTTGTTGGGTCTGGATGCTTCGTGGCCGCTCGCGGATCCGTGGGTGGTCGCGTTCAGCGTGGTCTTGTTCATGTTGTTCCCCCTTTGGCTGTATCTTGGGCTCACCGCCGGGTATTGGTTGTTCGGCACGAACCCCCGCCAGACGGGGATCTTGGGTCTGCTGCGTTGAAGACGGCATTCTGGGTCTGTTGCCTTGAAGACGGCATCCTGGGTCTGCTGCGTTGAAGGTGATCAAGGGCGATGCCGCTTAGAACGTGCGCAGGGCGTATTCGGCCCCCAGCCAGCACAGCGCGACGATCCAGGTGAGGATGGGGACGTAGGTGGCCATGCGGAACAGGCTGCCGCCGGTCACGCGCACCATCATGTAGCTTCCCAGGACCACGTGGGCGGCCAAGACGAGGGTGACGATGAGGAGCAGGAACTCGACGTTCACGCTGAAGCCGGAGAGGAAGAGCCCCGTGCCCATCTCGTCCAGGTTCGAATCGGTCTGGGCGTCGGCGAAAAGCGATTCAAGGACCTTGAGCAGTCCCACGCCGATGAACAGCGTCCCGGCCATGCCCGCGGTCATGCCGTACATCATGCCGCGGAACGAAGTGGCGCTCTGCTGGCGGTGCTTGCGCAATCCGAGGATCCGCACGACGTTCGCGGAGACGATGGTCCCGGTGGTTCCGGCGTCGCCGCCGCTTTTGATCCCTTCGGTGAACATCCCGGTGAATTTCTCCACGAGGTTCGACGAGGTCTCGTGCGCGAACCGGGTCCAGGAGCGGGCGTCGTCCAGGCGCAGGTTCACGCGGCGGTGCAGGGACCGGATGTCCGGTGTGAGGGGGCCGAAGTCGTGGCGCGAGAGCCGCCGGAGGACGTCCTTGACGTCGCCGCCGCGCGAGCTGGTGGAAGAGCCCAGGCTGCGGATGAATGCGGGATAGTTCTGTTCCTTGGTGTGGATGTTCTTCTCGACGTTCCAGGCGGTGTACCCCAAGACGGCGAGTGGTGTGGTGGCCGCGGCGATCACCAGCGGCGGGCTCAACCCGAGGGCGGTCCGGGCCATGAAGCCGGCGAGGATGCACACGAGCAGGACCACGGGGAAATATTTGCCCAGGTCGCGCCGCAGTCCGACCTTTTCCTGGCCACTGGACCACACGGAGTCCGTGGGCGCGCGCATGATGACGAGGAGCAGGAAGATGAATTCCAGGAGCAGGATCATCGCGGCGATCCCCCAGACCATCCCGCCGGGGTCCAGGCCGGTCAATACGGGGGAGATCAGCCCGAAGACGACGAGGAAGATCACGCTCATCATGGTGCTCATGTAGAGGTCCTTCAGGCTCTCCACGCCGTAGATCTGGCCTTCGTATTGGGTGGCGTAGTCCGTCATGACGACCTTTTGTTCGTTGCGCAGGAAGGTGGCCAGGTCGTCGCCGCTTTCGACGGCGTAGGCGAGTCGTTCCAGGAAATCGCTGTAGATCTCGCTGGGGGTGCGCTCGGCCACGAAGCGGCAGGCCTCCGGGAAGCCCATGTTCCAGGACTTGACGAGGCCTGTGATCTCTTCGCTCGCTTCGGCGAGGGCGCCGTAGTCGCTCTTTTGGCCCAGTTTCTCCAGGATCCGCAGGGGGGAGAGGTTCGCCGCGGCCAAGACGCCCATGTTCGTGACGTAGAAGTGGATGTTGTCGTCGATCTGTCGGCGTTTGCGGTCGGCCATGGCCTTGGGGATCATCGTCGCGAGCCAGACCATGAAAAGCGGCGGGCCGATGGTCACCAGAAGCTGCAGGGCGAAAACGGTGTCCACGAGCAGGCGGTTCAAGGCGACGCCCAGGAGGATCCCGATGCCCATCAGCGGCAATACGTAGACGGTCAGGTAGCGTCCGGGGGGGACGTTGAAGTTCTGGTAACTCTTGATCCAGTCCATGGTGCCTCACAGGGTGAACGGGAGCCCGCGGACTCCGTGTTTCTTGTATTCGTCGAGCAGGTGGTTCACTTCGTCGTAGTGGAAAATCTCGTTCTCCACCATGGCCTCCAGGACGCGGGCGCGCTCGTCCAGGTCGTCATAGATCATGCGGGGGTCTGCGTAGCCGAGGGTCTCGGCGATCTTCTTCTCGAGGATGTAGGAGTTGTTGCGGCCACGGAACTGGTGCTCGTCACGGATCGCGTCGTGCCCGAAGACGGGTCGGGTCAGGACGCCGCCGTCGATCTCGGAGTAGCCTTCGATCTCGGCGATGTCCGCGACGCGGCGCAGCAGGCGGCCGTCGCGGTGGATCGCCTTCTGGATCACGGCGACGTTCAGGTTGTCGATGAACGTAAGGGGCACGTTGATCGGGTCCGAGGTGAGCCGTTGGATCATTTTCTGGACGGTCTCGGCGTGGAAGCTCGCCACGCACGGGTGGCCGGTCTGCATGGCCTGGAACGCCACGGCGCCTTCTGCACCCCGGATCTCTCCCACGACGATGTAGTTGGGACGGGAACGCAGGGCGGCCTTCAGGAGGTCGAACATGGCCACCCGGCCTTCCTCGGGGCCGGTCTCCCGGGTCAAAAGGCGCTGCCAGACGGGGTGCGGGGGGGTGACTTCGGGGGTGTCTTCGGCGGTGTAGATCTTGCTGCGGGCGTCCACGAAGCTCAAGACGGCGTTCAGTGTGGTGGTCTTCCCGCAGGCCGCGTCGCCGCAGAAGAAGATGCTCATGCCGTTTTCCAGGCAGAGCCAGAGGTAGGCGGCCATGAGCGGGGTCATGGTGCCGTACTGGATCAACGTCGTGATCGCCACGGGGTCTTGTGTGACACGGCGGATGCTGAAGGACGGCCCACGGCGGCTGATGGAGTCGCTGTAGATGATGTTGATCCGGGACCCGTCGCGCAGCGTGGCGTCCACGATGGGGACCGCTTCGGAGACGGGGCGCCCGATGCGCTGGGCGAGGTTGTCCACGTAGTCGTCCACGTGGATCTCGTCGCGGAAGCGTACGTTCGTGGGGATCATGCCGAAGAGTTTGTGGATCACGAAGCCATGGTCCACGCCGATGGAGTGGATGTCTTCCAGGTACGGGTCGCGCATCACGGGTTCCAGGGGGCCCGCACCCACCAGGTCGCGCAGCAGTCGGTAGAGGATCGCGCTTCGCAGTTCGGCGGGCAGTTGGATCCGGGGACGCAGTTCCTCCAGGAGTTGCGTGAAGGACACGCTGCGGGCCTCGGTGTCCCCTTTGTTTTGGTTGCGGACGGTGGGCAGTTCGATGGTCTTCCCGGTCTTCACGTAGCGCGCGAAGATGTCCTTGATCCGGTCGGCGAGTTCTCCCGGCGTGTCCGGGGTGGCGTAGTAGCGGGCCCGGCGGAAGACCACGAGTTTCGTGGTGCCCAGCGCGGCTTCGTCTTCGTCGCTCAGGCGGGGCTCGATGGCCACGTATCGGCGTGAGTAATGGGGGTCGTCCTGGATGTGGATGAACAGCCCGGGGGCCACGGGGTAGATCAGGCTGGGGAAGTTCTCTTGGGCGATGGTGAAGGGGACCTGGGTGAGGTAGATCGGCGGGTCTTCGCCCTGCTCGGCCCATTCCCGCAGGTGCTGGTCCAGGTGCGGGTTGTGCTCGCGCGCCTCTTGCAGGGTCGCCGCGAAGATCGCGGGGTCGGGGTCCTTGTAGTCGGACCAGGGGATCCCAGTGACATCGCGCGCGGTCTGCCGGGCGGATTCCGGGTCGGCGTTTTCTGCTTCGTCTTCGGTGGCGGCAAGCGGTGGGGCCATGGTCACACGTCCAGGTTGAAGGGCAGGGCGCGTTCCCCGCGGGTGGCGTATTCGAACAGCATCTTTTGCACGTCATGATAGTCGAACATGTCGTTCTCGATGAGCAGTTCGATGATCCGGGCGCGTTTGTCCAGTTCCTTGTAGATGTCGCGGGGGTCCTCGA
>CAYVRY010000079.1:0-9552 GCA_964452895.1 uncultured Halobacteriales archaeon | reverse complement strand
ACGTACTGGAAGAACTCCTCCGAAGCCCGGATGTAGACCTCGTCCGTGATGTTGTGCGGCCCCAGGTCGTACTGGTCGATCACCATGGAGTTGCGGTAGCGCAGCTTCTGGTTGTCCTGCTCCCACGCCTGCGGGTTCGTGTGGAACGTGATGCTGCCCTGCTGCGTGTACGCGGACTTGAACTCCCGCGTGACGTTCTGGGCAGCCAGCGTGTGCGGGTTCCCTCGGGGCAGCACGTCGGTGACGTCCACGTCGGTGTCGATCTTCGGGATCCCCGCCCCCAGGATCAACGTGACCACGAGGACGCCGATGACCACCAGGGCCGGGTTGCGGCTCGAACTCAACGTGATCCACGAGATGGGATTCAACCGGGTACGACGCCGAGCGCCCAAGCGGGCGGTCTGTCTGCTCCCGTGAGCCACAACCGTCGATGCTTGAAGCCGCGGCATAAGGTTTCCGTAACTCACCGCCCCTTTTTCGGGGGACCTGGGCCCCTCGGCTCAGTCGATGGGTGGTTGCGCGGCCACTTGGACTTCGAAGATGCAGGTGCACGTGGAGAATCCATCGGACCCGCCATCGCCTCCGTTGCGCCCCGCGTCGCCGTCGGCGCGTGCAGGGGGATCCCCCGCCGCCTGGCGCACCTCCACGAGACTGCCCAGCGACTCACAAGCCATGCCCTCCAGCAGGCCCGCTGTGACCTGGCAAAGCCGCACGACCTGCGCATCGCCCCGGCAACAGAGGCGGCATCCTTCCACCTGCAGACGAAGCGGGTCCCCCTGGACCACGACGAGACGCCCCAGGTCGTTCTGTTTCCAGATCCCCACCGCTTGATGCGCCCACTCCTCCAGGTCCACCGCGGGAAGGTCGCGACCCAGGACCTCGCCGACCCGTTTGCCGGTCTCCCGGATCACCGGCTCCAGATCGAGCCCACAACACGCCAGCTCGGCGATCAATGAACGAAGGAGCACCCGTTGCAGCCCGCCGTTCTGGTCCAGCGGCAGATCGACCATCGGGTCGACCATGGACGGCCGGTCCCGGCTCGGGCCCGCCGTGCCGACATGCCGGGAAGTCAGATAGTAGCGCTTGCAGCGTCGGTCGTTCGGGTCTTCCCGGTAATCCAGGAGCCCGTCACGACCCAGTTGAGCCAGATGGGCGCTCAACGTGGATTTGCCCAACCCGGTCAGGGCGATCATCTCGGAGACGGTACGCTCCTTGCCGCGCATCATCGCCAGGATCCGCCGACGCACCGGACTGTCCACGTGACGCGGGCCATCAGCGGCCTCATAAATATCGAACGGCCCCGATGGTTGCGAGGATGCCGCGGCCTCCTCAAGCGCCATGCACACAGTTACGGCGATGGGCTCGTTATGGGCTTTTGCTTACAGGTCGTGGTGGACGCAGGGGTCGAGGCCAAAAAGGCTTCCTTGCGGCCCGCCGGAGAGGGATCGGGGGGCCGCGGATCTGCGAGATTCAAACGTGCGCCAGGAGACAGGCCCCGTCCGGACGCGATGGTCCAAACCGAAAGAGGCAATCATCAGGCGGAGGGAACTGGGCATCTCCCCCGCACCTCTTCGCCTGCGTGCCATGACCCGCTTTTCTGACAGGCCCCCTTAAGAGGAAAATGACAATTGGGCCCCGACCGACAATAGCTATATATAGACCGTACGCCTAACCCAAGATTGTCCACAGTACGACGAACTAACTGCGCGGCGCCGATGGTGCGGGAGACCGTTTCCGTAGGGCAAAGCGCAGGAGGACACCTCCCCATGGACCGACCGCCAATCACCCCGAACATGCGCATCCGTGACGTGATTGAGCGTTACCCGCAGACTCTCTCCGTCTTGCACCAGTACGGAATCCGGTGCGGCGATTGCCATGCCTCACGCTACGAATCCGTGGGAGCGGGCGCCCGCGTCCACGACCTTGACGTTCAATCCCTCTTGACCGACCTGAACACCGCCGCCCGCCACACCGGGAACGGCGGCGCGGACCTGTTCCGCACAACCCAGAGATGACACTCATGTACGAAACCCACCTGCACCAACCCACACCCACCGAACCGACGCCCGAGGAACGCGAACAAGCCCTACGCCGTCTGCCCCCCTCCGCGAAACTCGTCTACAAAGCCCTCCATGACCGAGGCGCCATGACGAGCAAGGAGATCTCCGACGAGACCATGCTCGCGCCCCGCACCGTCCGCCACGCCTTGAAACGCCTGCGGCAATTCGGTCTCGTGAACACCCGCGCCAGCCTGAAGGACTGCCGCACCGCGTACTTCTTCGTAGGCAAGGACTGTCCCCGAGTCTGATCCGGTTCACGCCCCCGTGGGACGCTCTTTCCCCTGCACCACCACACCAGCCACCCACCACCCACACCCACCCCGCGGGGGCGATTCTTCTTCTCGATCTGCCCTTTGGCCCCAGGATGACCCGCATTCCAGGGATGGAATTTTCTCCCCAGCACCAGCCACCACCACACCACCACCCAACCTCCTCCATCCCTGGGGTGCTCCACTCACCTTCCTCTACCCCCTCTACCCGCTCGACCCCACTCCCTCGCCCCTCCCCCCGGCCACCAATCCTGTCCCCAACCCCTGTCCTCCCGTTCTCTCCCTTGGCGGGGCCCCCCCTGAAAAGACGGTTGTAATTTCCTTGAACCGAAAAAGGGATGAAGCCTCAGCGAACATCAGGAACCGACACCGTGCACGAAGAGATACTCGAGATCCTCGTCGCCCTCGATGAAGGCGGCGGGACCGTAGACGAAGTCGCCGCGACCACCGGGCGAAACCCCTCGGAGACCCAGGATCTTCTGGAGCGGCTCACCCAGGGCGGGTTCATCACCTGGCAAGGCCCCTCCCGGGACGACCAGATGGGCGGCTTCCACCTCAGCCAGACCGGACGCACCCTTTTGCGCCTCGGCTACGAAGAAGCCTTCAAGCGCAACCTGAACGCCCGGCTCGGCGGCGACGAAGACAGCGCCAGTTGAACCCCGCGGACCGCGCGAAGGACCTTTTTTATGGAAACCGCTAAAGGCGACCCCTCCAGTGCCCCCTTTTGTGGGACGCCACTACCACATCGAGACGGACGGGGAAGTCTACTTCATCCAAGACGGAGACGAGCTGCGGTTCCCACGCGAACACGGTGAAATCCCGTTCCCCGTCACCGAGCGCTTCACGTACGACGTGCTCGAAGGCGAGACGATCATCGTCTGCCGCGCGCACCTGGACGCCCACCCGCGCGACTGGCACTACAAAGACGACATCCCCATGCGCCGCGACGTCTCCCCGATCGCCCAAAAGGCGATCAACACGAGCCTGCCGCGCTGCGTAGTCGGTGCCACCCTCCTGCGCCAGGAGAACGGGACCACCCAAGTGCTGCTCGTGCGCGCCGCACGCGGCATGACCACGGGCATGTGGAACATCCCAGGCGGCTTCGTGGAGTTCAACGAACACCCCGAAGAAGCCCTCGTGCGTGAAGCGCGCGAAGAACTGGGCATCGAGTGCCGCCCCCAACGGCTCATCGGGGTCTACAGCGAACTCTTCGCCAAGCCCGGCGACGCCCACCACCTGTTCGGCTTCATGTACCTCGCCGAAGCGGACACGGACAACATCCAGCTCGACCCCGACGAGATCCAGGACTGCGGCTGGTTCGCCCTCGACGAAGCGGTGCATGCAACGCGCAACCCGTTCGCGCAACAAGCCTTCAAGCGACTCCTTGAACAAAAAGAGGCCCCGGCATGAGCGCGACCGGTGACGCCGACGACACCATCGAGTTCACCCGCGACGGCCGCACCGTACGCGCCCGCGCAGGCCAATCCATCGCGGCCGCCCTCCATGCACACGGCGACCGGGTGCTCTCGCGTTCCACGAAATACCACCGCCCACGGGGCTGGGCGTGCGGCACCGGCGACTGCGCGAACTGCACCATGCGCGTCGACGGCGTCCCGAACGTACGCACCTGCATCGAAGAAGCCCGCCCGGGCCAGCGCGTGGAAGGACAAAACGCATGGCCCAACGTGCGCCATGACCTCTTGCGCGCCAACGACTACGCCTTCCGCAAAGGCATCGACCATCATCGCGGCTTCGTGCGCCCGCGCGTTTTGTACCCGCTCTTCGGCGCCGTGATCCGCGCGTTCGCCGGCTGGGGCCGCGTGCCCGAGCCCCCTTCAGGGGAACCGAAGACCGAGACCCGCCGCGTGGACCTCGTCGTCGTGGGCGCCGGGCCCGCCGGACTCGCCGCCGCAAGCGCCGCTGGCGAAGCCGGCGCGCAGGTCCTGTTGATCGAACGGTCCAGGCAGACCGGCGGGGTAGCCGCCCTGCTCCGGCGCGAAATGCCGGACCCGGAACGCGAACCCCCCGCGTCCGGGACCCCGATCCCAGCGGAGGAACTGACGGCACGATGGCGTGAAGAAGCCAGAGCCACCGGCCGCGTGATCATACAGACCGGTTCCAGCCTGAACGCCCTCTACCCGAACGGGATCCACTTGATCCGCTCCGGCAACACGCTCCTTCTCGCCAAGGCCCCAAGCACCGTATTCACCACCGGCACCCTGTCCAACGAAGGATCGTTCGAAGGCAACGACCTGCCCGGCGTGATGAGCGCCACGGGGTGCCTGGCGCTCTTGAACCGCGAAGGCGTACGTCCCGGAAGACGCGCCGTGGTCCACGGCGCCGGCGCGCACGGGCTCGCCACCGCATTGGAACTCCACGAAGCCGGCGTCCAGGTGGTGCAGATCACGGAAGCCGCGCCCAAGAGCCCGGCCCCCCGCACCCTGCTGGAACAAGCCAAGAACCAAGGCCTCACCGTCTCCACGGACACCGAGATCGTGCGCACGCACGGCTGGAACCGCCTGCGCGCGCTCACCGTGAAAACACCGCACGGGAAACGCCGCCTGCAGGCCGACCTGCTCGTGGTGGCCCAAGGTACCAAGACCCTCCCCTTCGCCCTGCAAGGACTGGGAGCCCGACTCACCCATGACCCGCACCGCGGTGGCACCCTCCCCGTTTTGGACCCGGAACTCATGACCAGTGTCCCCGGCCTCTATGTCGCCGGCGACGCGGCCGGGGTCGGGTCCCTTTCCACGGCGCGCGCCAGCGGCCGACTCGCCGGCATGGCCGCGGCCGCACGCCTCGGATTCATCCACAATGAGTGGTCCACCGAGAAGATGCGCCTCACGCGCCGATTGCAGGAAGCCGGAATCGGGGCCGGCGCGGCGTCGGCGCAGGAACCTGCGACCATCGCGACGACGAACCGGGCCCCGCAAGAACAAAACGAGGTGCTGCGATGAGCCGCAACTTCCTGTGCCGCTGCGAAGACATCGACACGCACGAGGTCCACGAATCGATCCAGGAAGGGCACGACGACCTGGAATCCCTGCGCCGCTTCACCGCGATCGGCACGGGACCCTGCCAGGGCAAAGCGTGCATCGTGGAGACGATCCGCCTGCTCGCCGAACATCACCATGTCCCGGAAGAAGAGATCGGCCAGATGACCTTGCGGCCCCCCTATGCACCGATTCCGCTGGGGCTCTTGGCCGCCCTTGAAAGCCAAGCGCTCGAACAGCTGCTGGAAGGGGAAGAAAGCAGACGCGCCCGCGCGACCCGGGAAGCCCTGGAGGCCCAAGCCGGGCCGCGCACCGGCCGCGCCACGCCCGACTCCATAAAACGCAGCCAGCAAGAACATCACGCCCAACAAAACAAGCGCAAAAACAGACAAGGCCCGAAAACGTCCAAAGGAAAGAGGGGAGACCGTCCATGAAGAAGAAAGCCCGCATCGTGGTGATCGGGGCGGGCGCCATCGGGCTCGGCGTGGCCTACGAACTCGTGCGCCGCGGCGAGACCGACATCGTCGTCTTGGACCGCCAGCACCTGAACTTTGGCGCCACGGCACGAAACGGCGGGGGCGTACGCGCGCAATGGACCACGAAAGCGAACATCGAACTGGCCCGGGAATCGATCCGGCGCTTCAAGACCCTCTCGCAGGAACTGGGGCACAACCTGTTCTGGCGCCAATGCGGCTACCTCTTCGTGGCCCGACGCGAAGACCAGTTGCCGGCCCTTGAAAAGAGCGTGGCCTTCCAGAACCAGCACGACGTACGCACGCGGATCCTGGAGCCCGATGAAGCCAAACGGATCGTCCCGCAACTGGACATCAAGGGCGCGCCCGTCCTGCGCGCCGCCTACAACCCGGACGACGCCACCCTCTTCCCCTGGCCACTGGTCTGGGGTTACCATGAGCGCTGCAAGAAGGCAGGCGTGGAGATCCATCCCTTCACCACGGTGACCGGTCTCGACCTGGACAAAGCCACGAACCGCGTCCAGGGCGTCGTCACGGACAAGGGTCGGATCCAGTGCGACTGGGTCGTCAACGCCACCGGCGCCTGGTCGAACTCGATCACCGGCATGGCCGGGTTGGAACTGCCGATCCGGCCGGAACGCCACGAGATCATCGTCACGGAACCCCTCAAGCCGTTTCTCTCCTGCATGCTCGTCGACATGAACACGGGGCTGTACGCGAACCAGTCCAGCCGCGGTGAAGTGGTCAGCGGGATCAGCGAACCGGAACACGCGATCACCATGGATTGGCGCAGCACGTTGCCGTTCGCGTTGCACCAGGCGCGCACGTTGACACAACTCGTACCGTCGCTGAAGAACGTGAGCCTGCTGCGCCAATGGGCCGGCAGTTACGACATGACGCCCGACGGCAAACCGATCATCGAAGCCCACGAGGAGGCCCCGGGTCTTCTCACGGCGGCCGGCTTCAGCGGCCACGGCATCATGACGAGCCCTGTGAGCGTGGAGATCGCCGTGGACCTGATCGAAGGGAAAAAGCCGCGCTTCGACCTGTACGGGATGTCCACCCGGCGGTTTCTGCCCGGCGCCCAGGAGACCGAGAAGGAGACCATGGTGATCGGTTGATCACTCCAGGACCTTGGTATCCCGGAACCAGAACGAATGCCCCGTGACAGTGAAGGTGCTGGAGATCGTCACCCGGTTCGCCATGCAACCGCTTTGCGGCAACGCGTCGGCAAAGAGCCCCTCTTCAAAGGACATGCAGAAACCGGTTCCTGCATACCGCTCGACCTTCTTGTCACCGCTGGCCGCATGATACTCCTCGAACGCCTGCACGCCGTGACGGGAGACCGCCCACGCCGTACGATGCTGCGTCGAGGCGGTGCCCGATGAGCCGGCCCCCGCCAAACGCAACGCCTCCTGGGAACCTTCGCGTTCCTCGACGCGGAGGTGTACCGACTCAATGTCCCCCGGCAGGGCGACGCCCTCGAAATCGAACCAAGCCTCCCTGAACGCGATTCCCGATTGACGCAGGAACCGCTTGAACCCCGTGCCGTCGACATACGCCGCGACCACATAGAGGTCGATCCGCTCATCCGCATCCTCCGGACGCGTGCGGTTTTCTCGTTCATACACGACGGCCGGTTCCGGCAACCGGGGCGGCTCCACAAGCACCGACAGCCACGCTCGCGAATAACCGCCCTCGGCCTCTTCACTCAACGAGGACGCGCACGCATGCACCTCGAGCACAAGCGCCGCGTTCAACCCGGTGACCGGGCCCACTGCGGGTTCGAACCCGTCGGGCAGCAAGGCCGCTGCATCCTCCTCGGGCACCTCCACCACGACTTCCACATTCCTGCAACCGGAGGCGTCGATGGGGTTCATGAGGACCAGGAAACCCGGCCCGATCCCCTCCACGTAGGGCTCGCGTCGTCCGTCATCCGTTCCCTCCTGTCGGTCCGCCGCGGGGTCCTCCTCCTGGACGCAGCCCGCCAGCGGCATCGCGACGAAAAGCGCACCCATCAGGAGCGGGAGGGACAATGACGGTTTGTGCACAAACGACGTGGCCGCCTTCAACAGGAAAAGCGTTACGGGCACAATGCCCCTCTGCGGCGGGGGTTCTCCTGAGGGGAGCGCATCACCTGGCCGCAATGGCAAACCCTACCCCCCGTTGTCTGCAAACCTTTCGTCAAGACGACAAGGGGTCGAGGGCGCTTTCAGGCAGCACAGCACCGAGACCGGTAGGTTGAAGAGACCCCGGCGACATGAATAGCATTGGATGGGCCTTTTCGAGATCACGCCGGCAGCCAGGGAGGAGCTCACCACACTCGCCGCCCATCCGGAGAACGCCGGCAAGGGTGTACGCATCTTTGTCGAAGGACTCCCACGCGGCGAGAAAACCTGTTGGATCCTGTTCGAAGAGAAACCGCGTCCGGTGGACCGCGTGTTCATCGAAGGCGACCTCACCTTGATCGTGGGTCCCGAGAGCGCCTGGTACCTCAAAGGCAAGGAACTGGATTACGACGAGGAAGACGCAGGCGGTGCCTTCTACATCACCCCGATCCCCTGCTTCGGGGAATGCTACGACGAAGAGGAATGGGCACACCTGGACGAACTCCCCGCTGAAGAGGAACCCTGGGACGACGACGAATGGGAACTCGTGGCGGACGACGACGAGACCGACGCCGAACCCACCCCGCGTCGCCGTGAAGAAGAACCCCGCCGCAGCGCCGGACGCCTCCCGCGCGGCTGGCGCCCCGCCCCATAAGCCTGTAAAGGACCAAGCCGCTGGGCGCACCATGAGCGAGGACATCCAGGTCCACACCCTCGTCACGGGCCAATTCGTCGAGAACGGCTACATCCTGCACCGCGACGACTCCCAGGACGCCGTCTTGATCGACCCCGGGGCCGAACCGGAGACCTGGCTGGCCAAGCTCGACGAGAAGAAACTCAAGCCGCGGTTGATCCTCGCCACGCACGCCCACCTGGACCACGTGGGCGCCGTCGCACCGATCCAGCAGGCCCACGACACCGAGTTCCGACTGCACGCCGATGAAGTGCAGGTGCTCGAGTCGCTGGACTGGCAATGCGACCTCTTCGGATTGCCGCGGATCCCCATCCCGCGACACGGCAGCCCCGTCACCGACGACGAACCCCTGGAGGTCGCCGGGATCAAGGTCCGCCCCATCGCCACACCGGGGCACACCCCCGGAGGAACCTGCTACCACGTCGAAGAGCTGAACCGGGTCTTCACCGGCGACACGCTGTTTGCAGGAACCGTCGGCCGCACCGACCTGCCCGGCGGCGACTCCAAGACCTTGGTCCGGTCCCTCGAGCGGCTCTGCCGACTTCTTGACGACGAGACCATCGCGCTGCCCGGGCATGGACCGGCCACGACCATCGGCGAGGAACGCACGACGAACCCGTTTTTCCGCGTGGAGAAATAGCAAGCGACGAAGCGCTTATGCCCACCCGGATTTTCCCGCCCGACATGACCCAGGACCCGGTGGCGTGGATCGAACTCACCACGAGCGACAACGAGAAGATGAACCGGTTCTACGCCGACGTACTCGACGTGCCCACCGCGGCGCTGTCCATGGGCGGATACGACGACTACAACGTGCCCGCCGAGAACCCGCGCTTCGGGATCTGCCACCCGCGTTCATCGCAGGAAAAGATCCCGCCCGGATGGATCGTCTACCTACGGGTGCACGACCTGGCGACCGCCCTCGAGAAGACCAAACAACAAGGCGGCGAAGTGG
>CAYVRY010000078.1:0-9558 GCA_964452895.1 uncultured Halobacteriales archaeon | reverse complement strand
GCGTGCTGCCCCCGTGAAACGGGGACCGCGATTATGGCCTTGAAAAGTCCGAGCAAAGAGGATCTGTTCGAAAGGCATGCTGGCTTCGAGCACCATGCCGACAAGCAGGACGCCCTGTGGGCCGCGCTGGTCAAGCGTTTCCGGCGCGACGAGGTCCCGTTCGACGAGCAGTGGAGGCTCTATCAGGAGGTCTTCGCCGAGCGGGCGACGGAGGACGGTCCGCCGTTTGTGTGGCATCCCGGTGAGGCGATCCGCAGGGAGTCGAACCTGGCGGGTTTGATGCGCAAAGTGGGTGCCGAGGATTACCGGGCGCTGCATGCGTGGAGTGCGCGCGAGCGCGGGGAGTTCTGGGAGCATGCGATGAGGAGCGTGGGGTTGCGCTTCGACCAGGACCCCGAGAAGACGTTGGACCTGTCAAAGGGGACGACGCACGCCCAGTGGTTCCCGGGGGGTCGTTTGAACGCGACGGATGCGTGTTTCCAGGCGGAGGGCGATTCGGCTGCGATCTTGTACCGCAGGGAGGGCGAAGAGGAGGTGGAGCGGGTGAACCTGGGTGTGCTGGAGGGCCTGGTGAACCGGGTCCAGGCGGGGTTGCAGGCGAACGGGTTCATGCCGGGCGATCGTTTGGCGTTGTACATGCCCATGACCCCGGAATGCATCGCGGCGTATCTGGGGATCGTTCGTTACGGGTGCGCGGTGGTCTCCATCGCGGACAGTTTCGCGGCTCCGGAGTTGGCCACGCGGTTGCGCATCGCCGAGGCGAAGGGGATCGTCACGGTGGATGCGTTCATGCGCGGGGGCAAACGGGTCGAGTTGTACGATAAAGTGGTCGAGGCCGAGTCGCCGCGGGCGGTGGTGATCCCGCACGCGGACGGGGGCAGCGTGGACCTGCGTGATGATGATCTGGATTGGGAGCGGTTTCTGGGGGCCCCGGAGGAGGCGACGCGGGCGTCCTGCGAACCGGGGGACGTCTCCAACGTGCTCTTCTCCAGTGGGACGACGGGCGACCCGAAGGCGATTCCCTGGACGCATCTGACGCCGTTCAAGGCGGCGGTGGACGCGCATTACCATCATGACATCCGCAAGGGGGACGTGGTGGCGTGGCCGACGAACATCGGTTGGATGATGGGGCCGTGGTTGATCTATGCCGCGTTGATGAACCAGGCGACGATCGCTTTGCACGAAGGCGTGCCCACGTCCGCGGACTTCTGTCGTTTCGTGGACGAGACGGAGGTCACCATGCTCGGCGTGGTGCCGGCTTTGGTGCGCGCCTGGCGCGCGAGCGAGGCGACAAAAGGATGTTCTTGGGAGAGCGTGCGCGTGTTCTCTTCCACCGGGGAGGCCTCCAACGCGCACGACTACCTATGGCTCATGGCGCAAACGGGCTACCGGGCCCCTGTGATCGAGTATTGCGGCGGAACGGAGGTGGGCGGGGGGCACATCACGGGCTCCGTGTTGCAACCCGCGGCGGTGGCGGCGTTCTCGACCCCCGCGTTGGGTCTCGATTTTGTGGTGTTGGACGAGGCGGGAAAACCCGTGCCGGAGGGAGGGATGGGTGAGCTCTACCTGGTGCCGCCCAGTGTCGGGTTTTCCGACCGGCTGTTGAACCGGGACCACGACGAGGTCTACCACAAGAACACGCCGGAGGGGCCGAACGGAGAGGCGCTGCGGCGTCACGGGGATGAGATCAAGAGGTTGGGCAAGGGGTATTGGCGGGCGCAGGGCCGTGCGGATGACACGATGAACCTGGGCGGCATCAAGGTCTCCAGCCTGGAGTTGGAACGGGTCATGGACCTGGACCCGCAGGTCTCGGAGACCGCGGCCATCGGCGTGTCGCCGCCGGACGGGGGCGCCGAGCAATTGGTCGTTTTCGCGGTTGTGAAAGAGGAAAAGCAAGACAAGAAGAGGCTCCAGAAGGACCTGCAGGAGCGCATCAAGTCGCAGCTGAACCCGCTTTTCCGGATCCAGGCCCTCGTCTTCGTGGAGTCCCTTCCGAGGACTGCGAGCAACAAGGTGATGCGGCGGGAACTGCGTGACACGTATGGCGACCATGGGAGGTCGTGACAACAGGGCAAAGCCTTTTTCCCGGCCCGGGTGTGGACGGCGTTGCGATGAACCCGTCTCCCCAGCAGGATGAACCGGAACTCACGGAGGCCGGACGTCCCCGCGTGGCGCGCCCCATGCCGGACCATTCCAGTGCCACGCGGTGCCCCCATTGTGGGGAGGAGGTGGGGATGGGTCATTATGTGTGCTGGAACTGCAGCAAGGACATCCGGGAGGGCGAACTCTCGGAGTCCCAGATCGTGGAGGAGTACCGCTCCATGCAGGCGCGGCAGGAGATCGATCTGGAGCGGCGCAACCGGGCTTTTTTCCTGGTCCTGGTGGCCGTGTTGTTGTTCCTGGCGGCCGGGAACCTGGTTTTCGAGGTCACGACGGCGGGAACGAGCGGGCTGTTCGTCCTGTTGGCTTTGCTCCCTTCATGGTGGGCGCTCAAGGCGGGTCGGCGGATCGCGCGGATCCGGAATGCGCTGTCGAAGTCCCGCGATTAGGCGCTTTAGGTCGGGCAGTTCGGGCTGTTGACCAGGTCCCAGTCCCCGACATTGGCTTGGTCGATGAGGTCCATGATGCGGGGTGCGCTGGTGCCGTGGCCCATTTGCGGGTTGCCGACGGTGCCGTGCGTGTTGATGCCGGCGGCGCTGATCGCCGTGGTGGGATCCTGGAGTGACGGCGTGACGAAGCGCACGGGGCTGCCGGAGTCCCCACCGGCCCCGCCGGGCAGGCGGTGGTAACTGATGTGGTTGTCCGAGTGGGAGGCCACCGCGCCGTGGCGGTTTTGACCGTAGTAACCATACCCGCCCGTACCGTGGCCGTGGAACTGGATCGGGTCGCCGGTGCCGATGGTCGCCCGGTGTCCGCAGGGGCCGTCGAGTCCGGCGATGGCGGGATGCACGAGGTCGTGGAATTCGGGGTCGACCTCGATGAGGGCGAAATCGGTCCCCAGTCCGCCGTAGATCCTCATGATCGTCGTGCCGAACTGCAGAAGTTCAATGCTCTGCGTCTCCAGGTTCAGGATGGAGACCTGATGGGCGCGACCCAGTTGGGTGCAGTGACCGGCGTTGCCGATGGCGAGCCGGTCGCCTTGTTGGAACACGAAGTTCGCCGTGCAGGCTTGTTGTGTGACGCCCAGCGGGCTGCCCGGGCGGATCCGTGTGTACGGGAGGGGGAGGTCTTCAAGTTCCTCGGGCAGGTATTCACCGGAGCGGGTGAACTCTTCCAGGAAGACCGGTTCACCGGCCTGCAGCCGGGCCACATGGCTTTCGTCCATCCAGTCGTATAGTGGCGCGTCGGGGTCTTCCACGAGTTCGATCAGTGGTACGGGTTCGTCGAGCGTGTCCGGGACGCCGAGTGTTCCGGCGGTGAAAAGCAGGATCACGAGGGTCGTGTTGGCAAGGGTCCGCATGACGTGGCGCCGCAGTCGCATGCTCACCTGGAGGGGAGCAAACGCTAAGTGAACTACGGTTTGAGTGCCGGTTTTTGGCGGGTCTCAGGGAGATTTGGTTTCATGGGTGCAGGGAGCCGCCGGGGCGCGCCCATGAGCCTACCCTTCCAGTCTCCACGTGCCGTCACCATCACGGCCCACTTTTTCGATCCACTCCATCAGCGACGGCTCGGCCTGGTAGATCACCTTGCGGTCCACACGGGTCCGTTGCACGAGTTCGCATTCCTCCAGGGCACGGATGTGGCGGCGCACCGTGTGCAGCGAGAGGTCGAGGGCGTCGGAGATCTGGTCCGCTCCGGCTCCCGGGTGTTCGGCGAGGTACATCGCCACGTCGCGGGGCGGTCCCCGGCCGAACAGGATGCGGGTGGATCGATCGTCCCAGAGGTGGATGTTGTCTGCGGTGAAACAGAGGGTCTCTCGTCCCATCCCGGTCCGGGTCTCCACCTGACCGATCTCTGCAAGCCGCTGGACGTGGAACTTCACGCCGGTCAGGTTCATGCCCAGTGCTTTCGCCAGTTGGTGTTTGTTCATTCCCGGTTTCTTGGTGAGCAGCTCCATGATCTTGCTGCGCGTGGGGTTGCGAAGGAGAGCGGACACGAACGCGTCGCTGGAGTCGTCTTGTTCGGCGTACTCGCTGTGTCGGTGTCGGCTACGCGTATCCATCCAGATGGTCCTCCTGCCCGATCAAGTCGCGCACCTGCCCAGTCAGTTTTGACGTGTCGACTTCCAGTTCCCAGACCAGCCGGCGCGCCATGCCGGGGGCCTTTTTGGCCAGTCTCGTCAGGTGCTCTTCAAAGGCGGGCCAATCCTTGCGCTCCAAGGCTGCGGATGCCCGCAGGTCGAGTATGTCCATCTGGTCGATCCCGGGGGCCTTGGCGGCCCGGATTGCGACCTCTTCCGCTTTTTGGCCGTTGCCGGCCTCGAGCTCCGCGTGCGCCCAGTTGTACCAGGCCAACGCGCTCTCGCGCTTGACCCGTGTGGCGCGTTCATAATATCGCGCGGCCACCTGCGGTTCGTTCGCGTCGATTGCTTCGAGCCCCCGTTGCATGTAGCGCGTGTACCGTCGCTCCCGGGAGGCCGCGGTGGGGGCGGGGATGACTCCGGTCTTGGCCAGGCCCGCGGACGTCAGTGTGGCGAGCATGAGGCCTCCCAGTGCGTACCAGAGGATCGAGCGCGGCGGGGCCGCGGTCTCGACGCCTTCGGTTCCATGGACCTCGTACTCGCCGGAGAATCGATACCTGAGCTGATCGTCTTGCTCTGTGTCCACTTGGACCTGGCCGCGGCCGTCCAGTCGAAGCGGGTCCTCCTGGAAATCGAACGACTCGCCCCTTCCAAGGACCTGGCCGGTCACGCCGGGGGATGTGACCACTCCGTCGAAATCGGCCTCGAGCGAGGGGGCGTAGAGTTCCATGTGTTCCTTGGAGGCCGCTACGAACGTCCCGTTTTCAACATGAATGTTGGTCACCCTCAACTCGAACCCCTTCGCCGGCGCCTTTGTGTCGCTCTCTTTGTAACCAGTCCACTCGGACCACTCTTCATCAGGGCCCTGTGCGTGGACCACCACGTTGTGCACGAAGAGTGAGAAATCGCCCTTCAGGTTGACCGCCCCGCTTCCCCCTCCTTTGGCGACCGGTCCTTCCAGGGTGTGCCAAAATCCCAAAACAGACGGGTTTCCTACCTCCGATGCCTGGGGAGACTGTCCGATTTTCGCAAGGTGGACGTCGTGTTCCGGCGTGAGCGTGAAGCCGGTGGCCGAGGTGAACGTGAGGTCCATGGAGCGGGTCTCCGAGTATGCAAGAAAAAACGCCTCTCGCGAAGTCCGTTCGAACCGAAGATCCGCCTCATCGATGGAGATCGTCTCATGACCCCCGTCCGTCACGACCTTCGTGCCCAATTGTTCGCCACCGACGTTGGCCCCGCGCTCCCACTCGAGCGTGATCTGCACGGTGTCGGCCCGAAGGCGCACCATGTTCAGATCCCCGGAAGTCTGGAACCGGGCCGCCTCGGCTTGGCCGTGGATCTGTCCGGCACCCTCCAGATCCATGGGCCAGGAGGATGTGACACCTTCGACTGGCTCAGCAGGATCCCCGGCGTACACCGGAGCCAAAAGCAGGAATACGCATAGGATCGGAGAAAGGACCGCCGTAAGGTACCGCATGGTGATCTGCTCGGCCTGTTGCTGTGCGGGACCACGCAGAACTAGAGTAAAAGGTTGGCGGCGCCCCGGGGGGCGCCGCGGATAAAAAAGGGGAGGGGTCGCGCTATTCGCCGGGTTGGATCAGCGAGGTGATCCACTCGATCACTTCGTCGGCGCAGCGGGGATCAATGGATGCCCCAGGCGGTTTCAGATAGATCGCGACGCACGAGTCGCCCTGTTCTTCCTGGTCTCCCCCCTCCGCCATCACCGGGGCGGCGATGGAGAGTGTCGCGATCACGCACAGTACTCCGAGCACGATTGTTGTGGCTTTCATCTTATCACCTTGGTTTTCTCAGGCCCCTTGCGGACCTGGGGGGCGCGGCAGCCACTATTGAGGTAAAACGTGTTCTCTGTCCGGAGAAACAATACCCGGTTGTCCATACTTGGCAAGGCGGACTGTCGTTGTATGGTCGCTCGAATAATCGCGCGTTGTGCGGTCGAAATGTCAAGATCAATGAAACGGGTTGTACTCAAAAGCCTCTTTGGGTTAAGAAGACCAACAAGTACCTTTACATGGCGCCGCCCGGTTCACAGCAGCCCATGGACATGGACCGGGCGCTCTCTTTGGAATCCGGACTTTCCCGGTCGTTTGAGGATTTTCATGCCTATTTCCCGCTCCTGAAGTCCGTTTTCGGCTTGATGGGTGTCGATGTAAGCAACGCGGTCACTGCGTATGACGGGTTCAAGAGATTGCCGGAGCATGTCAAGGGAATCCCGCTTCGCGACATTTTCCATGCCCAGTTCGCGTTGCGCGGTTGGATCCTTTACGACGGGACGGATTCCACCCGGACCGCCGACGCCCAGGGGCTGGTGGACGAAGGAAGCCTGGATGAAGCGGAGCAGATCCTCGTGGGCGCCTGCCTTGGCGACAACCTGGAGAAGCGGTTGCGAGAGATGGAGAAACTGCAAGCGATCCGACCCTATTGGCCGCTTGCCCAAAAAGCGTTCAGGAACCATCGGAAAGGGGCCTACGGGATGGCGGTCCCCATTGCCCTGATCCTGATGGATCAATTGGCGCAACAGGCGTACATGGACGCCCTCGGCTCTGCGGAGGATGGCGCCAAAGGGGACGTGAGAGAGCTGGCGTGGGATGCTTTTTGCAGACGATCCTACGGCCTTAAACAGCTCAGGAACCTGCTCCTCAACAGCCTTGGACCCGTGGACCGGATCACCTCTCGTCATAGTGTCTTCTACGTGATGGATGTCGACGCGACGGAATTCGGTGCGGCGAATGCCTGGACCGCTCTTTTTTCCGTCGGCGAGTGGGCACGACAGATCGAGACGAGCAAGATTGGATTGCGTGAGAGCGGGCCCAACGCGTGAGCGCCTCCTCGTTCGGCTCACAAGGACCGGTGCCGAAGGATGACGTCGGCGACCTCCCGGTGGTCGTTGATCTTCGCGATGACGATGTCGGCGGCCTGTTCCACCCGGTCGCCCGTGGGTTCCACGCACACACCGAGCCCCACGTGTTCCCACACCCGGATGTCGTTGATGTCGTTGCCCACGTGCGCCACGCGCGCCGGGTCGATCCCCGCTTCATCCAGGTACTCCTGGAGCCCCGTCCATTTGTCGAACCGGGGGCGCACCTTGCCCGTGATGACGCCGTCTTCGACCTCTCCTGAACTGCAGATGTGCTTCTCGATCCCGAACCGCTTGGTGTGCCGGGCGATGAAGTCCGGGTTGTCGGTCAAGACCGCGGTGCGGACCCCTGCCTCGTGTAGTGTCCGGACCCCCTCCTGGATGCCGGGGAACCATGTCCCCTTCCCGAGAGCGGCCTCCACCTCCTGGATGTTCCTGCCGGCCAGGAGCGCGAACTCGATGGCGAAGCACTGTTCGAGCGTGATCTCACCACGACGGAAACGCGCATCGTGATGGAGCACTTCCTGTTCGAATCCCAAATGACGCGCCACGAGCAGGAACGCCGTGCCGTCGATCAGGGTACCGTCCAGGTCGTAGGATACCAGTTCAAGACCGCCGCCGGGCATGGCGGCGACGAGTCCGCATCGTTTTAGGAGCCTTTCGCAAAGGCCGCGCCTGCGTCGTTTCAAGCGGTGCAGGGGACCGAGGGGGCAGGCCTCGAGGGGGCCTGGGACCCCGACGGCCTCTGCGGTAAATCTATTAAGGCATCAATGCAAAGAATGGTCCGTGGCTCGTTCGCCTGCCCCAGGGCCTGAGGCGTCGTCTTCGCCCACGTTGCCGGTGGTCCTTGTTCACGGGATCTTCGGGCAACAAAGGTTCTACTGGACCCTGCTTCGACGTCGGTTGATCTCGGAGGGTTTTCAGATCCACGAGGTCACCTTGCCGGCGTTGGGCCTGGGTGATCTTCGCACTGCGGCCACGGCCATCGGCACGCGGTTGGACAGGATCATGCAAGAGCGCGGGCTGGGCCAGGTGGATGTCCTGGCGCACAGTGCGGGCGGGTTGTCGGCGCGCTGGTACGTGCGCCATTACGATCATGATGACAACGTTCGGCGGTTGATCACCATGGGCTCCCCCCATGAAGGGACACGGTCGGCGGGTCTGGTCCCGGGGCGCGGGTTGATCCCGCAGGTGCGACCGGGCAGTCGGTTCCTGAGCGAACTGAACGAGGGGGACCCGACGCCGGGACCCACGCTGTACACGGCGGTCTGGACCCACGTGGACGGTGTGATCGTGCCGGCGTCCAGTGCCCGGCTGCCTTCCGCCTGGAACGTGGAGAACCTGCTTTACCCGGGCATCATGCATTGGGGCTACCTCACGGGGCCGCGTTTCGCGCGGGCGTTGGCCGCGGAGTTGCGGGGCGGCTTCGTGGGCGGGGAGCGCCGCGTGGGCTGGGACGGCTTCAGAGGTATGGGTTCCCCCGAAGCGACAGAAGACGCTGCAGCTCCGCCTGGATGAGACTGCGGATCCGGTTGTTCTCGCTCTCCACTTGTTCACGGTCCGCGGCGGTCTCTTGGCCCCCGCCGAGGTGGATCGGTTCCAGGAAACTGATGCGCCACTTGACGGGACGGGGGAAGAGGTTCTGCGGCATGGGCAACGCCAGGTCCAGAAGCCGTTCATAGGAGTCGATGGATCCACTGGAGGGGTTCGCCTCTTCACCGCCGATGATCGCCACGGGAATGATCGGTACACCGCTTGCCATGGCGACCCGGACATACCCCCGGGCGAACGGTTGCAGCACGTAGCGTTCCCGTTCCGATTTGAACGCGCCGCGTTCCCCTTCCGGGAACAGGAGGACGAGTTCCCCCCGTTCGACGATCTGCCGCATGGTCTGTTTGTCGGCCTCGAAAAGGCCGAGGCGCCGGGCCACCGTGTTGATGCCCTTCCGCTTGAACCAGGTGGGGTGCGCCATGCCGCGTGGGATCCGTTTGCGCGCGTCGTAGATGGAGAGCGCGGCGTAGGCGTAGTCCAGCCCGAGCCAGCCGGTGTGGTTCGCGGCGAGGATCGCGCCCTGATCGCCGATGTGTTCCAGTCCGGTCACTTCGAGGCGGCTGTAGAGGCGCAAGAGTTTGAAGACGGGCGTGACGCGATGAAGAAAGGACTCGTCGAAGTCTTCCATGGGCCCGGAGGACGAGGGCGCAGCGGGCTCAGGGCCCCCGCCGTGATCGGCATCGTCCACGACGGGAGCGGCTTCTTCTTCCTCCCGCGGCATCATCGTCTCCCGGAGTGCTGATGGCTCCTTAAAGTAACCCAAGCCGGACTGGGAGGAACGCTGGACTCGGAAGAGAGCCGCTCGCATCGACCTCCTCTCGGGCACCGGTCTCTTGGAACCGACAGCGGGCGCAAGGTCATCAAGGTGCACCGGCCCGGCGATCACCCGAGGCTCAAGCGTCCGGCCCGGGGGCAAGAGTGGCCGGCTGGCCGTTTCCGACCGCGGTCACAA
>CAYVRY010000077.1:0-9600 GCA_964452895.1 uncultured Halobacteriales archaeon | reverse complement strand
GAGAGCAGGACGGCCACGATCAGCGCACCGGTGGCCCAGCGGGTGGCGACGTGGGGTCCGTGGGTCACGGCGAGTGTGCGACGTGTCGCGGCGTCCGCGACGACGTCCTGCGCGTCCTTGAGCAGTTCCCGTCCCAAGTGCGCGAGCGCGGCGAGCGCGCCAAGGATCAAGGGGGCCTGGAGTCCGACACCGACGACCAGGGCCCCGAGCGGGAAGAGGGCACCTGCGACCAGGGCGATCGTGAGGTTGCCCGGGAGGCCGAGGCGTTTCAGGCGGGTCTCGTAGAGTATGAGTAGGGCCACGAGGGCGAATGCTAGAGCGCCGGCGACCGGGTTGAAGTACGTGGAAAGGAGGATGGCGGCGAGGAAGAGGAACGTGGCGGCGATCCAGGCGGCCGTGGGGGACAATCGGCCGCTGGCGAGGGGGCGCTCCGGGTGAGCTGAGCGGTCCAATTGGATGTCCATCAGGTCGTTGAGGATGTTTCCGGCGGCGGTCCCGAAAGCGCCGACGAGGGCGGCGGCGGCCAAGGGGTAGAGGTGCTGGGCCTGGGAGACGGGGGCGTCCCCGGCGAGGGCGCCAGTGAGGGTCCCGACCGCGGCGAGCAGGACGTTGAGGGGCCGCGTGACCTGGAGAAGGGCCCGAATCGGGCGGGGTCCCTGCTTGAGGAAGTCACGGGGCGCCATGGAGCCGATGACCGGCGCACCCTGGAGGCAGTATTTGTGGACGCCGAGTAGGGTCCAAGGGATCGTAACGCGCGCAGCAGCGGCCTTGGTTGTTGGTGTGAGCGTCGCGCCCAAGGGTCGGCCCGGCAGGGCAGATCGAAGCCTTGGTTCGAAAGGTTGGGCAAAAGGCAAGTGAGCACGAGTACCTGGTGCGGGTCTTTGAACGGTCGAGCTCGAGACACGGCACAAAGTTCATACGGAAACTCACGGTGTATGGACGAAAAATACAAAAAAACAACAAATTTTAAACAGACTTTGCCCTTTCGCGAGGCCGGGTGTCGAAATGGTTGGTCTACCTTCTCAGGATCCCGCCAGTGTTCGAACAATTATGAAGCTCCGTTACATGCTTTTACTGGTCATCGGTGGATTGGTAGCGCTCGCATTCATGGCGTCTCCCGTCCAGGCGGTCTCGGAGGAGGCGAAGCTGGAGCCGCTGGCGATCGGGAGCCACGAGTTCGGCTCCTCAGTCGCGGTGGACGGGGATTGGGCGGTCACAGGGGCGCCGTCCTATACCGGCGTGGGGTCCTCGTCGGGTGCGGCGGGGGTCTATCATCGCGGCGCGGACGGAGAATGGCTCTCGGTGGCGAGGCTCACCGCGAGCGACGCCGCCGCGGGCGACGAGTTCGGCTCGTCCGTGGCGATCAGCGGCGACACGATCGTGATCGGGAGCCCGCTTGACGATGACGAGGATTTCAACAGCGGCTCGGCGTACGTGTATACGCGCAGCGGGTCGACGTGGAGCGAGCAGGCGAAGGTCACCGCGAGCGACGCCGCCTCGTTCGACACATTCGGCTCGTCCGTGGCGATCAGTGGTGACACGATCGTGATCGGGAGCCGAGCCGACGATGACGACGGGTCAGCGAGTGGTTCGGCGTATGTCTATACGCGCAGCGGTTCGACGTGGAGCGAGCAGGCGAAGCTCACCGCGAGCGACGCCGCCTCGTTCGACGAGTTCGGTCGGTCCGTGGCGATCAGTGGTGACACGGTGGTCGTCGGCAGCCCTTTCGACGATGACGACGGTTCGTGGAGTGGCTCGGCCTATGTCTTCACGGGGAGCGGTTCGACGTGGAGCGAAGAGGAGAAGCTCACCGCGAGCGACGCCGCCGCGGGCGACCAATTCGGCTCGTCCGTGGCTATCAATGGGGACACGGCGGTCGTCGGGAGTCCCTTCGCCGACGAGGCCGGCCCAGACAGTGGTTCTGCGTACGTGTTCACGAGGAGCGGGTCGACGTGGAGCGAGCAGGCGATGCTCACCGCGAGCGACGCCGCCGCGTTCGACGATTTCGGCTCGTCCGTGGCGATCAGTGGTGACACGGCTGTCGTCAGCAGCCCCTTCGATGATGACGACGGCGGGAACAGTGGCTCGGCCTATGTCTTCACGCGCAGCGCTTCGACGTGGGTCGAGCAGGCGAAGCTCACCGCGAGCGACGCCGCCGTGCATGACAACTTCGGCCGGTCCGCCGCGATCAGCGGGGAACGGATCCTCGTCGGCTCTCCCTTCCACGACTTGCATGGATTCAAACCCGGGGCCGTGTACGTCGCGGAACAGGAGGGCTCCACCTGGCTGGAGAAGGGAAAGCTGGTTCTGAGTGACGCCGCCGCGGGCGACGAGTTCGGCTCGTCCGTGGCGATCAGTGGTGACACGATCGTGATCGGGAGCCCCTTCGACGATGACGACGGCACGAACAGCGGCTCGGCGTACGTGTATACGCGCAGCGGTTCGACGTGGAGCGAGCAGGCGAAGCTCACCGCGAGCGACGCCGCCTCGTTCGACGAGTTCGGTCGGTCCGTGGCGATCAGTGGTGACACGGTGGTCGTCGGCAGCCCTTTCGACGATGACGACGGCTCGTGGAGTGGCTCGGCCTATGTATTCACGGGGAGCGGTTCGACGTGGAGCGAGCAGGCGAAGCTCACCGCGAGCGACGCCGCCGCGGGCGACGAGTTCGGTCGGTCCGTGGCGATCAGTGGTGACACGATCGTGGTCGGTAGCCCGCGTGACGATGACGACGGCACGAACAGCGGCTCGGCGTACGTGTATACGCGCAGCGGGTCGACGTGGAGCGAAGAGGAGAAGCTCACCGCGAGCGACGCCGCCGCGGGCGACCAGTTCGGCCGTTCAGTCGCGATCAGTGGCGACACGATCGTGGTCGGGAGTCCCGACGACGATGCCGGCGGCACGAACAGCGGCTCGGGTTACGTGTATACGCGCAGCGGGTCGACGTGGGTCGAGCAGGCGATGCTCACCGCGAGCGACGCCGCCCCGGCCGACCACTTCGGCCGTTCAGTCGCGATCAGTGGCGACACGATCGTGGTCGGGAGCCCGCTTGACGATGACGAGGATTTCAACAGCGGCTCGGCGTACGTGTATACGCGCAGCGGGTCGACTTGGAGCGAGCAGGCCAAGCTCACGGCCAGCGACGCTGCCGCGTTCGACGATTTCGGCACTTCCGTCGCGATCAGTGGCGACACGATCGTGATCGGGAGCCCGCTTGACGATGACGACGGCACGAACAGCGGCTCGGGTTACGTGTATACGCGCAGCGGGTCGACGTGGAGTGAGCAGGCGAAGCTCACCGCGAGCGACGCCGCCGCGTTCGACGAGGTCGGCCGTGCCATCGCGATCAGCGGCCACGCGGCGGTGATTGGGAGCCCGTTCCATGACCGTCACGGGTCGAACGCGGGCCTCGGCTATGCCTTCGACGTCGGCTTCCCGCCACTTCCCGCCTTCGAGTGGGAGCCCGCCGTCCCGACCACCTCGGACACGATCGTGTTCACTGATCTCTCCTCGGACGTGGACGGCTCCGTCGAGGCGTGGTCATGGGACTTCGGCGACGGGAACACGAGCGCCCTCCAGGACCCCACCCACCTGTTTCCAGCCAGCGGGACCTACCTCGTCACCCTGAACGTCACGGACGATGACGGTCTCCAGTCGGAGTTGAGCCACCTCGTGACGGTCCTGACGACGCCTCCGGTGGCCGCGTTCGACCACACCCCTGCCGACCCCTTGACGGGGGAGACCGTGGAGTTCAGCGATGTCTCCACGGACGTGGACGGCTCTGTGGTGTCTTGGTTTTGGGATTTGGGGGACGGCACGACGAGCGCCTTGCAACATCCGTCACACGTCTACAGTGATAGCGGCGTCCACGAGGTGACGCTCACAGTCACCGACAATGAAGGCGCCACGGGCTCGGTGACAAAGCCCCTGAGCGTTTTGAACCGGGCCCCCTCGCCCGACTTTTCGTTCTCTCCGTCGATGCCGAGCCCCGGCGAGAGCGTGGCGTTCACAGACGCCTCGACCGACTCGGACGGCGCCGTCGTCGCGTGGGCCTGGCACTTCGGGGACGGCAACTCGAGCACGAGCCAGCACCCGACGCACACGTACGGCGCGCCTGGGAGCTACGGGGCCACGCTCACGGCGACGGATGACGACGGCGCCGTGGCCACGTTCTCGAAAACCGTGACGGTCGTGAACAAGCCCCCGACAACGGCGTTCACATGGACACCGTCGCAGCCCGGCCCCGGCGAGAGCGTCCAGTTCGGCGACGCCTCGACTGACACGGACGGCGTGGTCGTTGGGTGGTCGTGGGACTTCGGCGACGGCAACATGAGCACCGAGCAGGACCCGTCATACGCGTTCGACGCCGAGGGCAGCTACACGGTGACCCTAACGGTCACAGACGATCTGGGTGCCACGGGTTCCCTTTCGAAGACCCTCGTGGTGGCGAACAAGCCCCCCACGGCGGCTTTCACGTGGACGCCCTCCACACCGACACCCGCGGAGACCGTGCAATTCACGGATGGCGCCAGCGACCCGGACGGCAGCATCGCGGCGTGGTCGTGGAGCTTCGGGGACGGCACCTCCAGCACCGACCCGTCCCCGCAGCACGCCTACGGCGCGGCGGGGACCTACACGGTGAGACTCGCCGTGACGGACGAGGACGGCGCGACGGACACGGTGACGCACACGGTGGTTGTCGTGAACGAGGCGCCCGTACCCGCCTTCTCGTTCAGCCCGACGGCGCCGGAGCCCGCAGAGGAGGTGGCTTTCACGGACGCATCCAGCGATCCCGATGGCTCCATCGTCTCCTGGTCGTGGGGCTTCGGCGATGGGAACACGAGCACGCTGGAGGATCCCGGCCACGCGTACGCGAGTCCGGGGTCGTACACGGTGACGCTCACGGTGACGGACGACGGCGGGGCGACGGCGACGGCGACGCGCACCCTGGAGGTGCTCGATCCGGTGGAGACGAACGAGCCTCCCGTGGCGGGCTTCTCGCACAGCCCGGCGAGCCCCCGCATCGGTGAAGCCGTCGAGTTCACGGATGCGTCCATGGACGCGGACGGCGTGATCGTGGAATGGGCGTGGAACCTGGGCGACGGCACGACGAGCAGTGAACAGGACGTGAACCATGCCTTCTCGTCGGATGGCGTCTACACGGTGAGCCTCACGGTGACGGACGACTTGGGGGCGACGGGGACGGCGACGGCAACGATCTCCGTTTTGAATGCCTTGCCGGTGGCGGGTTTCTCGCACACCCCGGTCCACCCTGGCCCGGGCGAGAGCGTCCAGTTCACGGATGATTCCCAGGACCTGGACGGCTCCGTCGTCGCCTGGGACTGGTCGTTCGGGGATGGCGCCACGAGCACACAGCAGGACGCGAGCCATGCGTACGCCGCGCAGGGGGTGTACACGGTGAGCCTCGTCGTGACGGACGACCAGGGTGCCTCGGCGACGACGAGCCGCACGATCACGGTGGAGAACCAGGCGCCGCTTGCCGGCTTTTCTCATTCACCGCTCGCGCCGGGTCCCGGGGAGCCTGTGCAATTCACGGATGCCTCCCAGGACCTGGACGGCGCCATCGTCTCGTGGGAGTGGGCGTTCGGCGACGACGCCACGAGCACCTTGGAGCACCCGAGCCACGCCTTCGACGCGACCGGGGCCTATACGGTCTCTCTCACGGTGACGGACGATGACGACGCGGCCGCCGTGGCGACGCGTACGGTCACGGTGGAGAACCAGGCGCCAATCGCGGGCTTTTCGAACACGCCTTCGACGCCGTCTGCCGGCGTGCCCGTTGCGTTCATGGACGCCTCGGCGGACCCGGACGGCTTCGTCGCATCTTGGGCGTGGGAGTTCGGGGACGGCGGGACGAGCACCGATGAGGATCCGTCGCACACGTTCGCCACGCCGGGCACCTACACGGTCGTGCTCACAGTCACGGACGACAACGGTGCCACCGGCGTCGCGACGCGGACCATTGAGGTGGTGAACGCGGCCCCGGTGGCGGTCTTCTCGCATTCCCCCGCTTCACCGCAGCGCGGCGAGTCGATCCAGTTCACGGACGGCTCGACGGACCTCGACGGTGATATCGTGGATTGGTCCTGGAGCTTCGGGGACGGCACGACGAGCAGCGACCAGAACCCCTCGCACAACTATGGGGAGTACGGGGTCTACGCGGTGGTGCTCACGGTGACGGACGATCAGGGGGCCACCGCCGCGGCCACGCAGGTCATCGTGGTCGAGAACGTGGCGCCGGTCGCGGGCGCTTCCTATTCTCCACTACAGCCGAAGGCGATGGAACCGGTACAGTTCGCGGACGCCTCCGTCGATCCGGACGGTTCGGTCGTGGAATGGTCCTGGAGCCTCGGGGATGGGACGACAAGCACCGCCCAGGATCCGGCGCACACCTACGCCACGAGCGGGGCCTACACGGTCGCGCTCACGGTGCGCGACGACGGCGGCAGGACGGACACGGTGCAGGTCGTCGTAGAGGTCCGGAACAACCCACCGCAGGCCGACTTCGCCTTCACGCCAGAGGAGCCCACAGCGTTTGATGACGTAGATTTCACGGACCAGAGCGTGGACCTGGACGGCACGATCGTCTCCTGGTTGTGGGATTTCGGGGACGGGGCGAACAGCGTGGACCCGAGCCCGGTGCATTCCTATGATTGCGGGGAGTACCTGATCTCACTCACCGTGACGGACAACGAGGGCGCCACGGGCACCACATACGGGGTCGTCCGGGTGGATATGCTCCGTGTTGATACGCCCGCGGGCCCCGCCGTCGTACCCTGTCCGACCTGAGAGCCCCCAGCCCGCTCGCATTGGCCTGCCCGCCCGTCATCGAGTGCGGCGACCGCCACAAACCTCTTAGGCGCCAGTTCCACTGGAATCCCCCGGTCGTGGTAATATGCGTCTTCCACACATCCTCGTCGTCAGCCTGTTCTTGATCACGTTCCTCGGAGGGTGCCTCTTTGCGGATGAGGACCTGGATCCGGCGGATCCCACCGAGGGAGCGCCTTCTTTGGATTATCTGCCGGAGGACCCGGACGCGGACCTGGACCTGGTGGAGACGGAACACCTCTTGGAGGGAGCGGGCGTGGAGATCCATGTACGGGTCAAGCGGCCCGCGGGCGATGGCCCGTTCCCGGTGATCGCGCAGTTCACCCCGTACACGGCACCCGGGACGAACCCGGTCGCCAACAACTTGATGGAACCGCTTGTGGACTGCACGGGGATCCCGCCCGGCTCGACGGGTCTTCCGTCGGTGACGTCGGTGAACTGCGATGGCGGATTCGATTGGAACTTCGTGAAGCGGGGTTACGCCTTCGCTTACGGGGACGTACGCGGGACCGGGGACTCGTCTGGCTGCCTGGACCTGCGCGGGGAGAACGACATCGCGGACCTCTACGAGTTCACCGAGTGGCTGGGTACCCGGGAGTGGTCCAACGGGAACGTCGGTTTCATCGGGGCGAGCTATCCGGGTTCCGAGGCGCACATGGCGGGGATCGCCGGGGCGCCGCATCTGAAGGCGATCGTGCCCATCGTGGCGTCCACTTCGTTCTATCATTACCATCACAACGACGGCGTGCCCTATTCCGGCCAGCACTCGCTGGGTGGGACGAACACGGGGTACACGACGAACGCGATCACCCCCACGGTGAACCCCCAGAACACGAACTATCTGACGCGGTACATCGAGGAGGCGCAATGCGGTTACGACGAGAACATGCTGGACCATGGCGGGTTGGACCAAAGCGGGGCGTACTATGACTGGTGGCAGGAGCGCAACCTGCGCCCCAGTGCCGGGGAGGTCGACGTGCCGGTGCTCATGGCGCAGGGGTTGGCGGATTGGAACGTGAAGCCGGACCACATCGCCGACTGGTTCAACGACCTGCAACTCGAGAGCAAGGTACTGATCGCGGGCCAGTGGGGCCACGCGTGGCCGTACAGCCCGTGCGCCGAGGAAGAGGGGTCCTCATGCGACTCCCGGGTCCCGTACGGGCAGTGGTGGCAGTACGTGAGTGCGTTCTTCGACACGTACCTCAAAGAGATCGACACGGGGATGTTCGAATCTTCCCATGCCTGGGTGCAGGATTCGCTGGGTCAGTGGCACCGTTCGGACGATTGGCCGCTGCGCGAGGAAGACCGCGAACAGAAGGTGTTCCATTTCCAGGCGGACGGGACGCTCACGGCGGACCCGGCCCACGAGGTGGCCGAGCGGGGATGGTACGGCTGCCCGGACGACCAGGGCACCTATGGGCACTCCGACCTGCAAATGCTGATGAGCGTGGTCGAGGGGGAATGCGAACCGGAGGGCGCTGAAGAGATCGTCTTCGAGACCGGCGCGTTCGATGAGGATGTGATCATCTCCGGGGTACCGCTCGTCAATCTGACGCTCGAGAGCCGCAGCGACGTGACCCATCTGGTGGTCCTGGTAGAAGTGCTCGACGCGCAGGGTTCCGTTGTGAATCGCGAGGTGCGTCCGGACTCGAAGCTGGGCGAGCGGGAGAACTACGGCTACCTGAACCCCGCCTATCGATATGGGCTCGATAATCCGAAGGCCATCGAACCGGATGAGCCCTACTCGGTCTCCATCGACCTGTACCCGCAGGAGGACGTCGTGCAGGCGGGCGAACGCTTGCGCGTGACGCTGCGCAGCGACGACGAGGGCCGGACCGTCGAGGCTTACGAGCCCGGGAAGAACACGGTACTCTTCGGCCCCGGCAACGAGAACCACCTTTGGTTGCCGCTTCGACCGGCGGACCTGCAGGGGACCCGGTTGCCCGACGCCGCCCAATGATCGCGTTCAGCGGGTGCGATGGGTGACGTGGTCGACGATCTCTTCGAGGATGCGGATGGGTTCCCGTTCACCGTCGCCGTGGGAGGCGAACCGCCTCAGGGCCGCCTTGGCGTTCTCACCGAGTCGGCGGGCGTGCTCGGCGCTCGCTTCGAAGCTGCCGGCTTCGTCGAGCAGCCCACGCATCTCGCTGACCATGGCCGGCGTGGTGCGTTTCTCGGGGGCCTGAAGGAGGTGCTGCAGCCGCTCTTGCTTCTTGGCGGGCAGGGATCGCAGGGCATGGACGATGGGGTAGGTCTTCTTCCCGGCGCGTAGGTCGCTGTCGGGAGGCTTACCGATCTCCTGTTCGCTCGCTTCCAGGTCCAACAGGTCGTCTTTGACCTGGAACGCGAGTCCCAGCTGGATGCCGTATTCGTGCAGGTCGGCCACGTCCCGCTCGTCGGCGCCGGCCGCCAGGGCTCCGGCTTCCACGCTCAGGCCCATCAGGACGGCGGTCTTCTCGTTGATCATGGCATGGTATTCTTCCGGGTCGACACTGGCGCGGTTCTCGAAGAGCAGGTCCCGGGTCTGCCCGGCGCACAAGGCGAAGCTGACTTGCGCCGCGCGCCGGGCGATGCGGGCGAGCACGGCGGGGTCGCCGTTCTCCGGGTCGAGCAGGGTGGCCATGGCCAGCGCGTACAACCCGTCGCCGGCGGTGATCGCCACCGGGGCGCCCCAGATCGCGTGCACGGTGGGATGGCCCCGGCGCATCAGGTCGTCGTCCATCACGTCGTCGTGCACGAGGGTGAAGGTGTGCA
>CAYVRY010000076.1:0-9861 GCA_964452895.1 uncultured Halobacteriales archaeon | reverse complement strand
GCGACCTCCTTGACCTGATGGGTGCTCTGGGCGAACCGGCCCGCCTCGTCACGGGTCAACCAACCCTCGCGCACCGCGGCGTCCGCCAGGCGCTCACCGTCCGCCATCGCCGCCTCCAAGCGGCGCGCCTCCTCGCCCCCGTGGACCTTCGTGACCGCGCCCCCTTCCAGCGTGACCTCCACCGGATTGCGCAGCGCCAACGACTCCTCCGGCAGCCCCAAACCGCCGGACACCTGCAGGCGACCGTGTGCCCCGCCGCGCTCCACAGGCACGACGAACTCGCCCGAGGGCAACTCGCCGCTCGCGCCCGGCCCCTTGTAATCCCCGGTCTCCGGCCGGCCTTTTGACCCGCTGACCGGGAGGACCAACTCCGCGTTCTTGCCCGTGCGGATGCGCAACTCGGCGATCTCCTGGAACCGTGTCGTCAGGGCGTCCGCCTCACGGCGCAGCTCCTGGTAATCCACCGGCACCCCCCGGGTGAACGCAGACCTTGAAACCCCATGACCCCAGAAACCGCGCGTCGGGGCCTCCGAGAGCAGATACTGAAGGTAGTGCGTGTAGGTGCCATGGATCGGCCGGGCCAAACGTTCCGGGTCGCCGCCGATCCGCCCCTTGGTCAAAAGGACCAGCACCTGCGGGTCCGTCTCCAAGGCGCGCAGCAGCACCGGGTCCGCCAGCTGGGCACCGCTTCGCGGTTGCGTGGCCAAAAGGAGCGGGTCGCCACCCACCGTGGCCGCCGCATCGTGCACCGCCAACGCCACGCGGGAGAGCTCCGGGTCCGGGTTCGTCACCACGAGCACCCGCTCGCCCGGCGAGACGCCGAGCACGTCGGTCACCGCGACCCGGGCCGCCTCGTCCAGGTTGCGGCCCAACCAGGGCTTGCCTTCCTGGAACCGTGCGGGGCCTTGCGATGCCATTTCACGCACCCCCGCCGAAGAGGAGCGGAACCACGAAGAAAATGAAGACGACCAAGATCAACAACCCGTACATGATCATCATGGTGCGCTTGCGGGATTTCTTCACCCGTTCCAGTTCCGTGTCGCACGCTTCGCTGCACGTCGCCTTGCCGTATTTGACGACCCGGCCACACACACTGCAATGGCCGTGCTGCACAATCTCCACTGGCATAAAGGGCTCAGAAGGCGCGAAGAAGGTCTTCCATTTAGGCTTGCTTGTTGACACCCCCGCCCCGGTGCATCAATCGGACCGGTCGGGCTGCACCATGGAACCCGCCCGGGAGCGCCCCGCCAGGTCCGCCGCCAGCGCGCCCAGGTCCTCCCCGGCCAGGACGGAGACCGGCAGCCGCGACTCGTGCACGTGCCGCGCACACGACGGGTCCACGATCCCGCTGCGGCCCGCCGACCAGTTCGGGTCGCCCGCCAGTTCGATCAGGTGCGAAGAGGTCAACTCCGGCAGACGCTGGGCATCCGGATCCTTGGCCGGATCCGCCGTATAGACACCATTTACGTTCGTCAGGATATAGAGATGGTCCGCCCCCGCCGTGGTGGCCAACGTCGCTGCCACATAATCGGTGGAGTGGCCGGGCACCGTCCCCCCCATCACGGCGACCTTGTGGTGCCCCAAAAGGAGCGCCGTGGACTCCACGTCGTGCGGCACCTGCAACGCGATCTCCTTGCCGAACTTCGCGTGCAACACGGCCTTGACCAGGTGCGCGTTCAACCGGGTGGCCTGGATCCCGATGGAGTCCAGCACCGCCTCGTCCGATTCCCCGGCCGAGCGCGCCGCCTGGATCCATTCCCGCGCGGGCCGCCCGCCGCCTGTGACCAGGAGCAGCTTCTCCCCGCAGGCCACCCGCTCCTGCAAGAGCCCGGCCAGACGCACCAGATAGTCCACATCGGGCCGGTTTTTTGCGAACACGCTCCCGCCGAGCATGAGGACCCGGACCGTGGATGTCATCGCCGCGCGCAAAGACACGAGCCGGATAAGCATATGGGGAACGCCGTGGACGCGCGCCCGCAACGAGCGGTCACCCGTCGGGCCAACGTTGAAGAGCACGATGGGCCTCGACGGCGCCTGGACGAACGGGGCAAAGCCCCCGTGCGAGGCCGACCCATGACCGAAGAGATGACCCAGGCGCAGAAATACCACTTCCGGCGCCTGGTGGAAGAGATCGCCGCCAAGAAAGGCATGCACACGGAGCTCGTCACGGTCTACGTCCCGCACGACAAACTGGTCACGGACATCACCTCGCACCTGAAGAACGAGCTCGGGGAGTCCGCGAACATCAAGAGCAAGCAGACGCGCAAGAACGTGATGAGCGCCATCGAGTCCATGATCTCGCGGCTGAAGAACTACCAACAGACCCCGCCGAACGGCCTCGCCTGCTTCGTGGGGGAAGTGGTCGTCGGCCAGAACCAGACCAAGATGTTCCAGGAGATCATCGAACCGCCCCAACCCGCGCCGACCTTCTACTACCGCTGCGACAACAAGTTCTTCGTGGAACCCCTCAAGGACATGCTCGAGGAGAAGGAGGTCTACGGGCTCCTCTTGATCGACAGGCGGGAGTTCTGCATCGGGATCCTGAAAGGCAAACACATCCAGATGATCGCCTACAAGACCAGCCAGGTGCCGGGCAAGCACGGCCGGGGCGGCCAGTCGCAGCGGCGGTTCGAACGCGCCACGGAGGAGGCCGCGAACCAGTGGTACAAACACTGCGCCGAGGTCGCCTCCGACACGTTCCTGTCCTACGAAGACCTTCTGGGGATCTTCGTCGGCGGGCCCGGGCCGTCGAAACGGGACTTCATGGACGAAGACCTTCTGCACCATGAGATCAAGAAGAAGGTGATCGAACCCTACTACGACACGGGGTACACGGACGAGTACGGCCTGCGCGAACTGGCGGGCATGGTGGCGGCCACGCAGTCGCAACTTTCGCTGGCGCGTGAGAAGACGCTCATGCAGCGCCTGCTCAAGGAGATCACCAAGGCGAACGGCGGGCTCGCCGTCTACGGGGAGGACCACGTGCGCGCAGCGATCCTGCTGGGGGCGCTGGACACCTTGATCGTGAGCGAAGACCTGCGCCGGGTCCGCCTGGAGGCCAAGTGCAAGGACTGCGGGAAGGACGTCACACGCACCGTGGCGGTGGCCGCGGACACGGACCTGGTCACCGGTCCCTGCCCGGCGTGCGGCAAGGACACCCTGGAAGTGGGGACGACCACGGACGTCGTGGAAGAACTCGGCATGCTCACGGAGGACGCCGGGGGGAGCGTCGAGATCGTGGGCAGCGACTCCGAGGAAGGCGAGACGCTCATGCGCGCGTTCGGCGGCATCGCGGGGTTCCTGCGCTATCAAGCGGACGTGGACACCATGGTCGCGCAGCAGAAAGGGGCGTAGTCCCCCTTCTAGGCGAGCACGGGCTGCGCCTCGTTCAACCCGAACTCGCTCAGGTCGTAACGGGCCAGGTTCGGCCCCGGGCTGTACTTCACCATGTTCGCCACGCGCTGCTTCTCCACAAGGCCGACGCGTTCCAGGCGCCGGATGTGCCAGCTCGTGGCGCTCGGGCTCGTACCCACCGCGTTGCACACCTCCTTCTGGATCGTGCCGGGGTTCTGCGCGATGTAGCGGATCACATCCAGGGTCGTGTCGTTCTTGATCGCCGCGACCACGTCCTTGGCCCCGTTCACGTACCGGCCGCCGTTGAGGAAGTACCGGCGGTACTTGCCGTCCTTCACGGAGGTCATGAGTTTCTCGGATTCGAAGACCGCCAGATGGTAGGCCACCGCGTTGCGCGATAGTCCCACCCGCTCCACGATCTCATTGAGTGATACACCCGGGTCGCTGCGCACGATCTGAAAGATCGCGTTGCGCGTCCCGTTCTTCATGATCTGGCTGGAAGGGATCCGCGACAGGAGCGCCACACCGCCGAGGCCCAGGAGCCGGCGCAGTGCGGCCATGCCGGCCAAGGCGAGGCCCAGTCCGCTTGCGAGGATCATCCCGAGGGCGAACGTGGTCGGCGCCGGGGTCTTCACCGTCGCAGAACCCGCGCCCGCCGGCTCGCTCTGGGATTCCGAGGCCGATGTCGATCCATCATCCAGCAAGCCCCAGAGGTCCGGCAAGAAGCCCAGGACCCGGTGGCCGAGGTCGTTCACGGTGGACACCAGCGAACCCAGGGTCATCTGCGCATCCCGGGCGGCCTGGTCCACCAGACCGACCGCCAAGGCGGTGGTCTGCTCCGCCGTTTTCGCGAGACTCTTCGTCGTCTTGTCGAGCGTCTGCCCTGCCGTGCCGTATACGTCCTGGATCAGCCGCCCGGCGTCCTGACTGACATCCTGCAGCGGTTTCCAGATGGTGCGCATCAAGGAGGAACCGTGCTCCTCGGCCTCACCCAGAATGTCTCCGCCAAGGTCTTGGACGACCTGGTCCAGGGGCGGTACTTCCGGCACCTCCGGCGTGGGGCCTGTTTCATTGGTCGCAGGCGTTTCCGGTTCCGGATCCTCCGCTGGTTTTTCACAATCCTCGTCGGACTGGAGCGGGGCCGCCGCACCGAGCAGGCCGCGCTGGCAAGCGCGCTGCTGATCGGGATCATCGGAGCCGTCGCCCCGAAGGTCGCGGGTCAGCTCATTGGCCTGCTCGCCGAGCCCGCCGAGCTCCCCGGGATCGGGTTCCGGTGGGGTCACCACGCCGTCGCCCATGACCGCCCCCGCCAAAGTGAGCGTGAGAATGACAGCCACGATTGACGCCGGAATCAGTCTTTTGGACACTCGGAGGCACCTTCTTTTTTGGACCAGCCTTACCAGCGTTAAAATGTTTATGGTGCCGTTACGAAATGACGCGAAAGCGAAAAGAGCCCCCGTACCGACGCCCAACAGGAGGGAACTCCCTTCAGAAACCGGTTTCACGAACGACCACCAGGGTCGCGTTGTCCGGCGCGCCCGCCCGCTCCACCGCTTTAAAAAGGCGGTCCATGGTCGCTGCTACGGTCCCGAGTCCCGACTGCAACAGGGTACCCCACTCCTGGATCTCCGGCAAGACCCCGTCCACGCCGTCCGACACCAGGAGGACCCCCGGCCCCATGGGCAAGACGACCTCATGACCGATCCCATCGCCCGCCCCCAGGCAATCCGTCAGCTCATGCCGCGTCGCCCGGTCCAACTCATTGGCCCGCTGGAGACGCCCCGAACCGTCCAACACGTACGCCGCTGAATCCCCCACCGACACCAGACGCAAAGACCGCGAGCCCGCCTCCGCAGCAGAGACGAACGCCACCACCGCCGTCGTCGCGCCGCCCGTCTCCCGGACCTCGCTGTTCAAGGAATCCAGCAAGACCCGGTGCGCCGGGGCCCCCGACGCCAGCCCCATCAGGCCCTTGGCCGCCTGGCGTGCGGCCGCCCGTCCCTTCGGATGACCCCCGAGGCCGTCAAAGACCGCAGCGACCGCCCCTTGCTCCACGCGCGGGTGGCTCTCTCGAGGGGTCCCTCGCCCGGAGGCGGGCCCCCACGCCGAATCCTCCGGGGTGACCACACACCAGGCATCCTGGTTCTCGGGACGTACCTGGCCACACACACTACGGGCCCAGACCTGGAGACCCTGAGTGACCAGCTGCACGGGTTGCGGGTCGTCCTGGCGCACCATCACCCCGGGGAACGAGCCGCGACATTTACCCATTGGCACGCGGCTGCATAAAAGGAAAGCGAAAACCGTCAAAACGGAAGGACCCCACGTGACCAGCAGGTGAAGCTTTATCTAGTCCATGAGGACCATCGTGCAGCGGTCGGCCGGGCTGTTCCGCCGCATCCAACCCATGACACGACGCCCCCAGAGCCCCCAGGCACGCCCACATGCCATGCCGAGCACTCAGGAGCCAAACGATTCACCCGATACGGCATCTCACCCACCGGATGATCATCGATTGGGCCGTCTTCTCACCTGGGTGGCCGGGTTCGCGATCGTGGCCGCCGTCTTCGAATTCGTCATGGGGCTCACGTTCGACTCGTGGCGCCTCTTGGTGGGCTCAGGCATCGCGGTCTTCACCGGACTGTCGTTCCTGAGCGCCGCACGGAGCATGCATCAAGGCAACGAGGCGGCCGGCGCCGTCCGGCTCACGCTCGGGATCTATACCGGCGCGCTCGCCTACACGTTCGCCCTACCGGGCGCGATCTCCGCCCTCGCGCTCCTCCCCGTCGTCATCGTCGCCGTCCTCCTCCCCTTCCTCCGGGGGGCTGCCCTGCTGCGCGTCCTTGTGGGTTCGTGGGTCGCAGGCCTCGCCCTCGTGGTCTTCAACCTGCTCTGGAACTCCGCCGTGCAGTTTCCTGAATGGTTCGTCATCGCCTTCCGGGCCATCGCCTTCGCGACCGTGCTCGCGCTCACGCTGAGTCTGCTGCTGCACCATCACCGCCGCCTGAACGAGGCCGTGGAACAGGCGCAAAACGACACGCGCGCGCTGCGCGAAGCCCATGAACAGCTGCAGGAATCCAGCCGGGTCAAGACCCGCTTCCTGAACTCCGCCGCCCACGAACTGCGGACCCCACTGACGCCGGTGTTGATCCAGCTGGAACTCATGCGTCAGAACCCCGCGTTGAAGGAAAACGATCGCCTCAGGCACTCCACGCAGATGATCGAACGCAACGTGATGCGGCTGAAATCCCACGTGGACGAGCTTCTGGACATCGCCCGGCTACAATCCGGGAGGTTCCCGTTGAAAGCCCAGGATGTCGCACTGGGCCCCCTCCTGGTCGACGTGGAGGAGTCCTTTCGCGACCTCACCAAGAAAGCACAGATCACGCTCGAGGTGCAGCAACCCTCCGGGATCCACATCCAGGCGGACGGGCCCCGTGTGGTGCAGGTCCTGTTCAACCTGGTGGCGAACGCGATCAAGGCCACCCCGCCCGGCGGACGGATCCAGGTCACCACGGACGTCGACCACGACCGGTGCACGGTGCACGTCATCGACACCGGCAAAGGGATCGAAGAGGAAAGCCTCCACCATCTGTTCGAACCGTTCGGGCAGATCCCCGATGACGACAGCTCCCAAAACGGCGTCGGGCTCGGCCTCTACATCAGCCGCAGCATCGTAGAGGCGCACGGCGGGCAGATCGGCGTCACGAGCGAAGGTACCGGAAAAGGGGCCGATTTCCACTTCACCCTGCCTCTTGCGCGCATCGAGGACCCCGTGAGGGAAAAGCGGGGCACGATCCGTCGCAGACCCGACAAAGCCCGATTCTCCGCCCGCGTGGCCAATGCCGGCCCCCCTGCGACGCAAACCCCATAAACGGCGCCCCGGTCGGCTGCGCCAATGGCCCACCCCTTGGCCGCGTTTCGCGCCGAAGCGGAAGACCGACTCGCCGCCGCGTTGGATCAAGTGGCCCCTGGAACGGCGCCCCGGTTCACGTTCGCCGAGCCGCCCACCGGCATGGGGGACCTGGCCGGCGCCTGCTTTCCGCTCGCCAAGCAACTCAAGAAAGCCCCGGCCGCGATCGCCGAAGAGGTCGCCCAGGCCGCGACAAAGAGACTGGACGCCGAACGAAAGGGCGAGGCCGGAGACCCTGGCGCGCCGTGGGTCTCCCGGGTGGAAGCCGCCGGGCCCTACGTGAACCTGCATGTGGACCCGCGCCGGTTGACCCGCGAGGTGCTGCGCCTGGCCCATGAAGACCCTCGGCGCTTCGGCGACCTGGAACCCCGGGCCGAACGCGTGATCCTGGAACACACCAGCGCGAACCCCACCGGACCCCTGCACGTGGGACGCGGCCGCAACCCGATCATCGGCGACACCCTCGTGCGCCTCTACCGCGCCGCCGGCTACCGGACCACCGCGCAGTACTACATGGACGACATGGGCAAGCAGGTCGCGATCCTCGCCTGGGCCCACGAAAACCTCGACGAAGAACGGGTCACCGAGCTCGTCGGCCCCCCGCAACAAGAAAAGAGCGACCACCGCCTCGTGCGTTACTACCAGGCCGCGAACCGGCTCATGGAGGAAGACGACGACGTCAAGCAGGCGATCGGCCGACTCGTGCGCGCCACGGAAGAAGGCGACCCCGGCACCCTGGAACGCATCCACAAAGGCTACCGGGACATCTTCGAAGGGATGCTCACCACCCTGAAACGCCTCAATGTGGCGTTCGACGAAACGGTCCACGAGTCCCGGTTCGTCACGGGCGGCGACACGGCGAAGGTGATCCAGCGACTCGCCGAGCAAAAAGAGGTCCCCGTCGGCGAAGAAGGGCAGGCCCTCTACCTGGACCTCGCCAAACGCGGCGTCAGCGGCAAAAGCACCCGCTTCTACTTCCGCCGCGGGGACGGCACGAGCCTCTACGCGACCCGCGACGTCGCCTATCACCTCTGGAAAGCCGGACAAGCCGACCGACTCGTCAACGTGCTGGGCGAAGACCACAAGCTGCAGGCGAAACAGGTGCGGATCTGCCTGGAGCTTCTGGGCGCCAACGTGCTGCCCGAAGTCGTGTTCTACAGCTTCGTCTCGCTCCCGGAAGGCCGCATGACGACGCGCAAAGGACGCGTGGTCCACCTGGACGACCTGTTCGAAGAGGCCACGGAACGCGCCTACCAGGAAGTGAAAAAACGCCGCAGCGAGGAACTGAGTGAAGACGAGATGCGCCGGATCGCCGAGGCCGTCGGCGTGGGCGCCGTGCGGTTCACCATCGCCAAGGTGCAATGCGAAAAAGCGATCCAGTTCAAATGGGAGGAAGCCCTCAGCTTCGACGGCTACGCCGCCCCCTTCATCCAGTACAGCCACGCCCGCGTGGCCGGGATCCTCAAGCGCGCCCAGGAGAGCCGTCTGGAACCGGACCCCGCCCAGAGCGACCAGCTCGTACACCAGAGCGAGACCGCGCTCGTGAAAATGCTCGCCCGGTTGCCTCTTGTGATCGAAGAGGCCGCCGAGAAGAACCGGCCGCACCTGGTCCCCCAGTACGCCTACGACACCGCCGTTGCGCTCAACGCCTTCTACCGCGACTGCCGCGTCCTCGATGCCGGGACCCGTGAACGCTCCGCGGCCCGCCTCGCCCTCGTGCAAGCCGCCGGCACCGCCCTGGAGCGGGCGCTGGAACTGATCGGCGTCCAGGCGCCGGACGAGATGTGACGCGCGCTCGGACCGCGTACGCCGTTTCGACCGGCTGGCGGACCGGGCCCCTGCGACCCTACATGAACCATGCGCCGTCAAAACCCGTCTTCTGGCCGATAACCGGCCATTCGGTTTTTGGCGTTATCAATCCATCAGGTTCGCAGCGACGATAAAGGGTAATATGCTCGAAAGTGGTCCGACCCATGTCGTGGTGGTACGGTGTCCCAATAGGGACCTGGCTGCGACGGAGGTAAGAACCATGAAAACAACTGTGACAGCACTGACAAGCGTCCTGCTCGCGCTCGCCCTGACCGGCACCGCGGCCGGGACCCTCTCTGAGATCGAACTTCCTGAACAAAGCGTCCCCATGGGCGGTGTGAACGGTCAAGCGATCGGCTGCGACCTGAGCGGCGAAGGCTTCATTTCCGGTTACGGCGAGGCCGGCGTGCCCTCCAGCTCGGGTTACGGCGACGGGACCTGCGACACGTTCGGTTACGACAACACCGGCTCGATCGCCTACACGGTGCTCAAGGGCAGCAGCGGCTACCAGCGCACGAACGCATACGGCGGCAGCTTCTTCACCGGCTACGCCAGCCTCTACGTGTACTGCCCGGAACCCGCGACGGTCCTCGTGGACTGGACCGGCGACGAACCGGCAGCCACCTACCTCACCGGTTCAGACTGCATCATGAGCAAGACCGGCGATCTGGAGTTCGACGACGTGGAATGGTACGCGTTCGGCTACGGGATCGACAACGCGAAGTACGCCCACACGGACAACCTCGCGGACGCGCTCGTCCACCTGCTCGCCTAGACCGGACGAC